>NZ_QRGQ01000001.1:0-184126 GCF_003367205.1 Arthrobacter sp. RT-1 | reverse complement strand
GGCGCCGACGTCGCCGTCGCCGGCGGAGCAATCTACGGCGCAGCCGACCCCGCACTGGCAGCAAAAGAACTCCGCGAAGCCATCGCATAACCCACCCCCCCCGAACCGTGTACTGCCCGCACAAAACCACCACAGCGGGCAGTACACGGCCACCGCATCTGCCTTTTGAAAGTTAGAACCCACAATGTCGCTTACATACGCTGACTCACCTTCAAGGTCCAGGCGCAATCCGCTCCGGGATCCGCGTGACCGTCGTTTGAACCGGATTGCGGGTCCGTCGTCGTTGGTGCTCTTTGGGGTTACCGGTGATTTGGCGCGCAAGAAGTTGATGCCGGCTGTGTATGACCTGGCGAACCGGGGGTTGTTGCCGCCGAGTTTCGCGTTGGTGGGTTTTGGGCGCCGGGAGTGGAGTGACGCTGATTTCGCCGGCCAGGTGAAGTCCTCGGTCCAGTCCTACGCCAGGACACCGTTTGATGAGGCGGTGTGGAACCAGCTGGCTGAGGGCATCCGTTTTGTCCAGGGCGAGTTCGACGACGACGGCGCGTTTGAGCGGCTCGGCGAGACGATCAAGGAACTGGACGATGTCCGCGGGACCCGCGGGAACCACGCGTTTTATTTGTCGATCCCGCCAAAGGCGTTTGAGCAGGTCTGCCGGCAGCTGTCCAAGCACGGCCTGGCGCAGGCCGAGGGTGAGAAGTGGCGGCGGGTGGTGATCGAGAAGCCGTTCGGGCACGACCTGGAATCGGCCCGGCAGCTGAACGACATTGTCGAGTCGGTGTTCCCCCCGGATGCCGTGTTCCGGATCGATCATTACCTGGGTAAGGAAACGGTCCAGAACATCCTGGCGTTGCGGTTCGCGAACCAGTTGTTCGAGCCGTTGTGGAACGCGAATTACGTGGACCATGTCCAGATCACGATGGCCGAGGACATCGGCACCGGCGGCCGGGCCGGGTATTACGACGGCGTGGGCGCCGCGAGGGACGTGATCCAGAACCACCTGCTGCAGTTGTTGGCCCTGACCGCGATGGAGGAGCCGATCTCCTTCAACGCCGATGATTTGCGGGCGGAGAAGGAAAAGGTCCTCGCCGCGGTCAAGCTCCCGGAGGACCTGTCCACGCACTCTGCGCGGGGGCAGTTCACCGGCGGCTGGCAGGGCGGCGAACAGGTCCAGGGCTACCTGGAGGAAGAGGGCATCCCGGCCGATTCCACCACCGAGACGTTCGCCGCGATCCGGGTGGACATCCACACCCGCCGCTGGTCCGGTGTCCCGTTCTACCTGCGCGCCGGCAAGCGCCTGGGGAGGCGGGTGACGGAGATCGCGGTGGTGTTCAAACGCGCCCCGAACCTGTTGTTCCGTGACCATGGGGAGGATGACTTCGGGCAGAACGCCGTGGTGATCCGGGTCCAGCCCGACGAGGGCGTGACGATCCGGTTCGGGTCCAAGGTCCCTGGCACGCAGATGGAAGTCCGTGACGTGACGATGGACTTCGGCTACGGCCACTCGTTCACCGAATCCAGCCCCGAGGCGTATGAGCGGTTGATCCTGGACGTGCTGCTCGGTGAGCCGCCGCTGTTCCCGCGGCATGAGGAAGTGGAGCTGTCCTGGAAAATCCTTGACCCGTTCGAGGACTACTGGGCCACCCTGGATGAACAGCCCGAACCCTACGCCCCGGGCTCCTGGGGCCCGGCCAGCGCGGACGAACTGCTGGCCCGTGACGGACGAACCTGGAGAAGGCCATGATTGTTGACCTGCCGGACACCACCACCTCGAATGTGTCCAAAAAGATCATGGCCCTGCGCGAGCAGGGCGGCGTGATCGCCCTCGGCCGGGTGCTGACCCTGGTGGTGGTCACGAAGTCCGGGCTTGAGGAAGAAGCGATCGAAGCCGCGAACGAGGCCAGCCGGGAACACCCCTGCCGGATCATCGTCCTGGCCGACGCCGGCAAAAACGCACCGGACCGGCTCGACGCGCAGATCCGGGTGGGCGGGGACGCCGGCGCCTCGGAAGTGATCGTGCTGCGCGGCTACGGCCAGCTCGCCCACGAATCCGAGTCGCTGGTCGCCGCGCTGCTGCTCCCGGACGCGCCGATCGTGGCCTGGTGGCCGCACGGCGCCCCGGAAAGCGCCTGCGACACCTCCATCGGCCGGATTGCGCACCGCCGGATTACCGACTCCGCGAACGAACCGGACCCGCAGGCTGCACTGGAGAACATCCGGTCCACCTACAAAGCCGGCGACACCGACCTCGCCTGGACCCGCCTGACCAACTGGCGCATCCAACTCGCAGCCGTCCTGGACCAGGTGGACTCCTCCCCGGTGACCGCCGTCGCCGTCGAAGGAGCCTCGGACTCCCCGTCCACCATCCTGCTGGCGGCCTGGCTCACCCTGACCCTGGACGCACCCGTCACAATCGTCGCGGACCCCGCCGGCACCGGCATCCGCCGCGTCCGGCTCACCCGACCCGGCGGGGACGTCCAGCTCTTCCGGCCGGGACTGTCCGTCGCTGAACTCACCCAGCCGGGCCAGCCCGCCCAGCGGATCTCGCTTCCCCGCCGCAGCCTCCGCGACTGCCTCGCCGAAGAACTCCGCCGTTTGGACCCCGACGAAGTTTTCGGCGAAGTGATTACTATTGGACTGCCACGTACCAATCTAAGGAGCGTCCGTCCCAGTGAGCGTTGAGCCAAGAGTAAGCATCCATCCTGATTCGTCTGTTCTCATGGCAGCCATCGCGGCCAGGCTCATCACCAAACTGGTGGATGTGCAGGACAAGTACGGCGAGGCCACTGTGGTGCTGACCGGAGGCTCGGTTGGCATTGGGACGCTGAAGGCTGTTGCAGACTCTCCGGCCGCTCCCGCCGTCGACTGGTCCAAGGTCAACTTCTGGTGGGGTGACGAACGCTTTGTGGGCTCGCAGGACCCTGACCGGAACACAAAGCAGGCGTTTGACGCACTGCTGTCCCGCATCCCGGTAGATCCTGAGCGGGTCTTCCAGCCGGGCTCCTCGGACGAGTTCGGCAGCCCGGAAGAAGCTGCGGACGATTACGCCCGGCGCCTCCGGGAGGCTGCCGCCGCTGAGCATGCTGCGGACATGTCCGATGACCGGCCCGAGGAACCTTCCGTCCTGCCGCGCCTGGACGTTGTCCTGCTCGGTGTGGGTCCCGACGCGCATGTGGCGTCGCTCTTTCCGGAGCAGGGCGGTATCAGGGAGAAGGAACGCACGGTGGTGGGGGTCCGCAACTCCCCCAAACCGCCTCCGCTGCGGGTCTCGCTCACCCTCCCGGCCATCAATACGGCCTCCGAGGTCTGGATGGTGGTTGCGGGCGAGGACAAAGCCGGCGCCGTGGGCCTTGCCCTCGCGGGTGCCAACCCCGTCCAGGTACCGGCTGCAGGTCCGCGGGGAACCTCCCGGACCCTGTGGCTCATCGACGAAAACGCAGCCTCACGTGTCCCGCAGCAGCTCGTCCGGAAGGACGCCGCGGGCGCGTAGCCTCTCGAGCGCTCCGGCCAGGACGTCTTCCGCGTCCTGGCCGGAGCGCCGTTCTTTAACGTACTCAAGGTGGCTCTTGAAACCGTCGTCCATGTCGTCGGCAGCTGCTGCCGCCGCCTGGCCGTCCCTGGAGGCCGGAGCGCCACACCGCCGGCAGTCCCACACGGCAGGGATCTGGTCCTCGGGAAGCTTGAGGAAGACGGGCTGGGTTTCGTGCCCCTTCGCGCACCAGTAGGACACCTGGATCCGCGGCAGGGCGCTCCCGTGGTCCTCGGTGGATTGAAGGCTTGAACCTGTTCCTGCCGTTACCCCCGCGCGGGTACCTCGGAAGCCTGACGCTGGATGGACCACCGCAACTCCTGCCTTGACGCCATTGTTAAAGCAAAACTGTGGCTGTCGAAATAGCCGACAGCCACAGTTTAGTTGGCAGATCCGTACCGTGGGAGTACCCGCGGGAATCGCAGCCTCAAACGTTGGGGATCAGGAGTCCCCGCCGCTGAACCGCATGATCAGGCCCAGGGCGATGATCACCACACCCCAGGTGACACCGAGGACCACCGTGAACCTGTTCAGGTTGCGCTCCGCCACGCCGGAGGAGCTCAGGCCCGAACTCATGCCACCGCCGAACATATCGGACATTCCGCCGCCCCGTCCCTTGTGGAGGAGGATAAGCAGCGTCAGCAGGAGGCTGGTGATGCCCAGGAGGATCTGCAGAATGACATGAAGAACGTCCACGACGGCCTTTCAGAAAGTTGGAATTGCGGGAGTATGTGCGGCGGGACGGATCAGTCCGTCACCAGGTGACTCTCGAACCTGACAATATTAGCAAACTCGGCAGGATCGAGGCTCGCGCCACCCACCAACAGGCCGTCCACGTCCCGCTCCTGCAGGATGGCGGCGGCGTTGTTGGCCTTGACCGAGCCGCCGTAGAGCAGGCGGGTCTTCGCTGCGACATCGGCGCCAAAAAGCGTTTCCAGCTCGGCGCGGATGGCGGCGCACATTTCCTGTGCATCCCCCGGACCCGCAACTTCTCCGGTTCCGATGGCCCAGACCGGCTCGTAGGCGACTACAAGCTCGGCTGCCTGCTCATTCGTGAGGCCCGCAACTCCGGCGCGCAGCTGTTCCAGCGTGTGGTTCACGTGCGTGCCGGCCTGCCGGATTTCCAGCCCTTCGCCAACGCACAGGACAGGAGTGACGCCGTGCTTGAAGGCGGCTTTGACCTTCGCGTTGAGGACGTCGTCGGACTCGTTATGGATGGTGCGGCGTTCGCTGTGTCCCACCAGCACGTACGCGCACCCCAGCTTGTTCAGGAACTGGCCGGAGATGTCACCGGTGTAGGCGCCCGAGTCGAACTGGGAGAGGTCCTGGCCGCCGTAGGCGATGTCAAGGTCGTCGCCCTGAACGAGCGTCTGGACGCCGCGGAGATCGGTGAACGGGGGGAAGACAGCAACTTCGACGCGGCTGTAGTCATGCTTTGCGTCGGAAAGGGTCCAGGCCAGTTTCTGCAGGAGGGTGATGCCCTGCACGTGGTCCATGTTCATCTTCCAGTTGCCCGCGATGAAGGGCTTGCGGTCGAAAGCGCCGTTCGTTGACGTAGTCACGTATTCTCCAAAAAAGTTTGTGATAAGTGTTCGGCCGGCAGGCTGCCGCGGGCAACCTGCCGGCCGAAGGATTGACAGACCGGTAGTACTACCGGAAGGCCTTACCGGAAGGCTCTACCGGTCCAGGACGCTGAGTCCCGGGAGTTCCTTGCCCTCGAGGTATTCCAGGCTCGCTCCGCCGCCGGTGGAGATGTGCCCGAACTGCTCATCGGCGAAACCCAGCGTCCGCACGGCTGCCGCGGAGTCCCCGCCGCCAACCACGGTAAACGCTTCGGTTTCGGTCAGGGCCTGGGCAATCGCGCGGGTTCCGGCCGAGAAGGCTTCGAACTCGAAGACCCCCATGGGACCGTTCCAGAAGACCGTCCGGGCACCCTTGATACGGTCGGCGAAGGCAGCGGCAGAGTCCGGGCCGATGTCGAGCCCGATGCCCTGCGCGCCGAAGCTGCTGTCCTCAATGGCATCCGCAGCAACGGTTTCGTACGCAGCGTCGGCCGCGAACTTCTCCGCCACCACGACGTCAGTGGGCACCACGAATTCGGTGCCGGCATCGGCCGCGCGCTTAAGGTAGTCCTGGACCACGGGGATCTGGTCTTCCTCGAGCAGGCTTCCAGCCACCTTGTGGCCGGCAGCGGCGAGGAAGGTGAACAGCATGCCGCCGCCCACCAGGATGGTGTCCGCCTTGCCGAGCAGGTTGTCGATGACCGCGAGCTTGTCAGAGACCTTGGAACCGCCCAGCACCACGACGTAGGGACGCTGCGTATCGGCGGTGAGCTTGCGCAGGACCTCCACCTCGGTGTGCACCAGGTCGCCCTGGTACGACGGAAGCCGGGTGGCGACGTCGTACACGCTGGCGTGCTTGCGGTGCACGGCACCGAAGGCGTCATCCACGTAGGCGCCGTTGTTGCCGGTCAGCGCAACCAGCTCGTCAGCGAAGGCGCCGCGCTGGGCGTCGTCCTTGCTGGTCTCGCGGGCGTCGAAGCGGACGTTCTCCAGGACGAGGACCTCGCCGTCCTGCAGCGCGGCTGCTGCCTCTTTGGCGGAGGCTCCCACGGTGTCGTCTGCGAGGGTGACCTTGAAGTCCGCCAGTTCCGCCAGCCGGGTGGCTGCGGGGCGAAGGGAGTACTTGTCTTCGGGTGCGCCCTTGGGGCGTCCGAGGTGGGCTGTTACCAGCACGCGGGCACCGGCGTCCGTGAGCTTTGACAGCACTGGAAGTGAGGCCTTGATGCGGCCGTCGTCAGTGACTGTAGAGCCGTCGAGCGGCACATTCAGGTCACTTCGAACCAGAATGTACCGCCCGCGGACACCTTCAGCGATGAGTTCGTTGAGGGTGTGAGATGTCATGTGTCTAACCCTAGCCCAGCTTGGATGCGACAAGCTCCGTAAGGTCAACGAGGCGGTTTGAGTAGCCCCATTCGTTGTCATACCAGGAAACAACCTTGACCTGGTTGCCAATCACCTTGGTCAGGCCGGAGTCAAAGATGGACGACGCCGGGTCCCCGACGATGTCCGAGGAGACGATCGGCTCATCGGTGTAGGTCAGGAAGCCCTGCAGTTCCTCGGACTCCGCGGCGCGCTTGAGGGCGGCGTTGACTTCCTCGACGGTGGTCTCGCGGGAGACCGTGACGGTGAGGTCGGTGGCCGAACCGGTGGGCACGGGAACGCGGATGGCGTAGCCGTCCAGCTTGCCCTTCAGCTCGGGCAGGACGAGTCCGATGGCCTTGGCTGCACCGGTGGAGGTGGGAACCATGTTGATGGCGGCGGCGCGTGCACGGCGGAGGTCGTTGTGCGGGCCGTCCTGCAGGTTCTGGTCTGCGGTGTAGGCGTGGACGGTTGTCATGAGGCCGCGTTCGATGCCGAACTCGTCGTTGACCACCTTGGCCAGCGGGCCGAGGCAGTTGGTGGTGCAGGATGCGTTGGAAATGATGTGGTGCGTGGCGTTGTCGTACAGCTTGTGGTTCACGCCCATCACGATGGTGATGTCTTCATCGGACGCCGGGGCGGAGATGAGGACCTTCTTGGCGCCGGCGTCGATGTGCTTCTGCGCAGCGGCGGCCTTGGTGAAGAAGCCGGTGGATTCGATGACGATGTCCACGCCCAGCTCGCCCCAGGGCAGGTTGGCGGGATCGCGCTCAGCCAGGACCTTGATGACGTTGCCGTTGACGACGAAGTTGCCGTCCTTGACCTCGATGGTTTCCTTCAGCCGGCCGCCGACGGAGTCGTACTTGAACAGGTGCGCCAGGGCCTCGGGGCTGGTGAGGTCGTTGACGGCAACGATCTCCAGGTCCGCGCCTTGTGCAAGCGCTGCGCGGAAGTAGTTGCGGCCAATACGGCCAAAGCCGTTGATACCAATACGGGTCGTCACTTTTTCAGTCTCCTTGGTGCTTTATGAAGCACTACTAGTTGAGCGGGCGTTCAAGCCAACTAACAGATCCCGCACGCCATTGGGCAGAGATGATTTACATACGGAGGGCGACCAGCCTCATTGCTGAAGGCTAACCGCCTTCCGTGACCTATCTTACGTTTAACTGGGTCCGCCCCCGCAAGTGCGGGGGCGGACGGTCCACATCGCGGCCTCTTTAAGTCCGAATGTGAAGTTTGTTACACACGCGTGTGGCGGTGCTCACTACCGTACGGTGATGAGTCCCGTGGCGTTGCTGCGTGCTGCCTCGAACCGCTTGGCGACGTCGGCCCAGTTGACGATGTTCCAGAACGCCTTGACGTAGTCAGCCTTGACGTTGACGTAGTCCAGGTAGAAGGCGTGCTCCCACATGTCGAGCATCAGCAGCGGGGTGGTGCCCAGCGCCACGTTGCCCTGCTGGTCGTACAGCTGCTCGATGACCAGGTTGCCACCGATGGGCTCGTAGGCCAGGAAGCCCCAGCCCGAACCCTGCAGGCCCAGGGCAGCTGCGGAGAACTGTGCACGGAACGCGTCGAAGGAGCCGAAGGCGTCATCGATGGCTGCAGCCAGCTCACCTTCGGGCTTGTCGCCGCCGTCCGGGGAGAGGTTGTTCCAGAACACGGAGTGGTTGACGTGGCCGCCGGTGTGGAACGCGAGGTCCTTGGAGAGCCGGTTGATGTTGGCGAAGTCGCCCTTTTCGCGGGCTTCAGCCAGCTGTGCCAGGGCGTTGTTGGCGCCTGCCACGTAGGCTGCGTGGTGCTTGCTGTGGTGCAGCTCCATGATCCGCGCGGAAATGTGCGGTTCGAGGGCGGCGTAGTCGTAGCTGAGTTCCGGCAAAACGTACTCGGTCACAAAATCCTCCAATATCGTGGACACTCGGTCCGGGTGGTAACTCTCGGATTGTGCATCCGGACGGCGGGCGCCCGGAATTATTTTTGATTCTATGGGGCGCTCACTCGTCGAGCATTTCGGGCGTCACATTGGCTTCGGTTCCGGGTATGCCAAGGTCAAGGGCCCGCTTGTCCGCCATCGCCAGGAGACGGCGGATCCGTCCTGCGATGGCGTCCTTGGTCATGACGGGATCGGCCAGCCGCCCCAGTTCGTCCAGGCTGGCCTGTTTGTGGGCAACGCGCAGTTCGCCCGCGTATTTCAGGTGCTCGGGAACGTCGTCGCCGAGGATCTCAAGGGCCCGGTCCACGCGCGCGCCCGCCGCGACGGCCGCCTGTGCCGAGCGGCGCAGGTTGGCGTCATCAAAGTTGGCGAGGCGGTTGGCGGTGGCCCGGACTTCCTTGCGCATCCGCCGTTCCTCCCAGACCATCAGTGCGTCGTGGGCACCCATGCGGGTGAGAAGGGCGGCGATGGTGTCGCCGTCGCGGATGACAACGCGGTCCACTCCCCTGACTTCGCGCGCCTTGGCCTGGATGTCCAGCCGGCGGGCGGCGCCCACCAGTGCCAGGGCTGATTCGGGGCCGGGGCAGGTGACCTCCAGGGAGGAGGAGCGGCCGGGTTCGGTGAGTGAGCCGTGGGCCAGGAAGGCGCCGCGCCAGACGGCCTCCGCATCCGCTGCCGAACCGTTGACGACGGCGGACGGCAACCCGCGCACGGGGCGGCCGCGGCCGTCCAGGAGGCCGGTCTGCCGGGCCAGCGCCTCGCCGTCGCGCACTACCCGGACCACGTACCTGCTGGCGCGCCGCAGCCCGCCCGCCGAGACTACGATGATCTCGCTCTGGTGTCCGTAGACCTCGGCAATGGCCGACCGCAGCCGCCGCGCGGTGGACGCGAGGTCCACTTCGGCCTCGATGACGATCCGGCCGGAAATGATGTGGAGTCCGCCTGCGAAGCGGAGCATCGCGGAAACTTCCGCCTTGCGCACTGATGACTTCTTGATGTCCAGACGGGACAGTTCTTCCTTGACCGATGCTGTCAGTGCCATGGCACCTTCCTAACTGTTCCCAAAAATGTCCTGGTACGCCGTCGCCAGACGCAGGGGGTCATGGACGGGCCGGCGAACCGACGCCCCTACTTTACCCAAGACCACCTCGGCGCCGATCATCGCGGCTGCCTTCTCGAACTCCTGCCGGTCCGGAACGGAGGCGGGATCCGCCAGGACGACGTCCACGCTGAATTCCGGAGCGTAACGGCGCAGCACGTGGAGGTGGTCGGCGGCCGTCATGCCCGACGTTTCCTTGGTGTCCGTGGCGAGGTTCATGGTGAGGCAGCGTTTGGCTGGGGTATGGCACAGCGCCTGCCGCATTTCGGGCAGGAGCAGGTGCGGGAGCACGGAGGTGTACCAGGAGCCCGGGCCCAGGATGACCCAGTCCGCGAGTTCGATGGCCGTGAGTGCTTCGGTGCAGGCCGGGGCGGCTTCCGGCAGGAGCCGCACCTGCTCCAGGGAACCTGCAACGGCGCACCGTGCCTGCCCGTGGATTGTCTGCAGCACGGATTCGCCGTCGGGTGCGGTGACCCGGACATCCCCTTCGATGGTCAGGGGCACGGTGGACATGGGCAGCACCTGGCCGCGCGCGCCGAGCAGGGCACCGGCCCACTTGAGGCCGGCGACGGCGTCGCCGAGCAGTTCCCAGAGGGTGACGATGAGCAGGTTCCCCATGGCGTGCTCGTCCAGGGAGCCGCCGGGGCCATTGCCGGGACGGAAGCGGTGCTGCATGACGTCGCGCCAGGTGCGTCCCCAGTCGGTATCGTCGCAAAGGGCTGACAGTGCCATGCGCAGGTCGCCGGGCGGGAGGACGCCGTACTCCTCGCGCAGACGCCCGGAAGAGCCGCCGTCGTCCGCTACCGTCACGATGGCGGTGAGCTGGGAGGTGAGCAGGCGCAGCGCCGAAAGGGAGGCGGCCAGGCCGTGCCCGCCGCCGAGGGCGACCACGTTGGGGCCTTTGTCCTGCTGCGCCGCCGATGTCCCGGAGGCAGGCGGGACCAACGGCAGTGCGCCGGTGAACAGCGCCATTATTCGCGGCCCAGATCCCGGTGCGTGGTGGTCACCGTGACCCGCGGGTATTGCGCCAGCTTCTTGGAAAGTTCGACGGCGACGGCCACGGAGCGGTGCTTCCCGCCCGTGCAGCCCACGGCGATGGTGGCGTAGTGCTTGTTTTCCCGGCGGTAGCCGTCCAAGACGGGCTCGAGGGCCATGACGTAGCGGTCCACGAAGTTCTTGACGCCCTCGGCCTCGAGGACGTAGTCGCTGACGTCCTTGTCCAGCCCGGTGTGCGGGCGCAGCTGCGGCACCCAGTGCGGGTTGGGGATGAACCGGACGTCGGCCACGTAGTTGGAATCGACGGGCAGGCCGTACTTGAAGCCGAAGCTCATGATGTTCAGGCGGAGGGCCACCGGGCCGGTTTCGCTGAACAGTTCCGTGATGGCCGTGGCCAGGCCGTGGACGTTGTAGCCGGAGGTGTCCAGCACGACGTCGGAGCTGTCGCGCAGTTCCTGGAGCAGCTCGCGTTCCGCCGCGATGCCGTCGAGGATGCGCCCGCCGCCCTGCAGCGGGTGGGGCCGGCGCCCCTGCTCGAAGCGGCGGACCAGGACGTTGTCGCTGGCGTCGAGGAACAGCACGCGGAAGGTGACGCCGCTGGCGGCGAGGGCTCCCAGGGCGGCGCGGATGTCCGCGAAGAGGCCCTTGCTGCGGACGTCGATCACCACGGCCAGGCGCGGGATGGACTGCGGGGCGTGCGAGACGAGTTCGGCCAGCGTCCCCAGCATCTGCGGCGGCAGATTCTCCACGACGTACCAGCCGTGGTCCTCGAGGGCGTCAGCCGCTGTACTCCGTCCGGCGCCGGACATCCCGGTGACCACCAGCAGCTCCGCTTCGAGCGGCTTTACGGGCTGCATCCCGTCAAGCCCGGCTCCGGATTCCGCCGTCGTGTCTGCCATTAAGTACGCCCCGTTTCTGTTGTTGTCACGCGGGGCGGCCGCACTGGCGGAAACCCCGCTCTTTACCCTAGCTAAGTTTCGATGATTTCGCCGGTGGTCATGTTGATGGCCGGTACCGTGGCTGCGGTCGGACCCTCGGCAGAAAAATGGGTCACGATGGCGCCGGCCAGTGCCGGTCCGATGCCCTTCGCCTGGGAAAGTTCCTCCGCGGTGGCGGCCTTGACGCCCTTGACGGACCCGAAATGGGCCAGCAGGGCCTTCCGCTTGGACGCGCCCAGCCCCGGCACACCGTCCAGCGCGGAGACCGTCATGGCCTTTCCACGCTTCTGCCGGTGGAACGTGATCGCGAAGCGGTGGGCTTCGTCGCGGATGCGCTGCAGCAGGTAGAGGCCCTGCGAGGTGCGGGGAAGGATGACCGGGAAGTCGCTGTCCGGAAGCCAGACCTCTTCGAGGCGCTTGGCCAGGCCCACAACATAGACGTCATCGATGCCAAGGTCCGCGAGGGCGCGCGCTGCCGCGTTGACCTGCGGCTTGCCGCCGTCCACCACCACCAGGTTGGGCGGGTAGGCGAACTTCGCACGCGGTGCCGGGGTGGTGCTGTCCAGTACGGTGCCTTCCGGTGCCGGTGCGGGTGCCGGTGCCGGTGCCGTGGTTGGTTCGGTGCCCGGTGGTTCAGGGCCCAGCGGTTCAGGGCTCAGGGGTTCAGCGGTCAGGGGCTCCGGGTTGAGCGCGGACTCGTCCACCTGGGCGGACTTGTCCTGCAGGTAGTGGCGGAACCGCCGCGTCAGGACGTCGTGCATGGCGGCGGTATCGTCCGCGGCTGCTGCTCCGGTGACGGAGAACTTGCGGTAGTCGGACTTCTTGGGCAGCCCGTCCTCCACAACCACCATGGAGGCCACCACGTTGGTTCCCTGGACGTGCGAAACGTCGAAGCATTCGATGCGCAGCAGCGGCACAGGCAGGTCCAGCGCCTCCTGAAGTTCCTGGAGCGCCTGCGACCTGACGGTCAGGTCTCCTGCCCGGCGGGTCTTGTGGAGTTTCAGCGCATGCTCCGCGTTTTCACGCACCGTGGACATCAGCGCTGCCTTGTCGCCGCGCTGCGGGACCCGGATGTCCACTTTGGCGCCCCGGATGCCGGCAAGCCACTCCGCCAGCTCCCCGGTGTTGCTGGGCTCCACCGGAACCAGCACTTCGCGGGGCAGCCGGCCGTGGCTGTCGCCGTCGCCGCCATAGACCTGCTGCAGGAGGTGCTCCACGAGGTCCGGGGTGGTGGAATCCTCCACTTTTTCCACGACCCAGCCGCGCTGGCCGCGGATCCTGCCGCCGCGGACGTGGAACACCTGCACGGCGGCTTCCAATTCGTCCTCGTGCAGGGCGAAGATGTCGGCGTCGGTGTCCTCCGCGAGCACCACGGCGTTGCGTTCGAAGACCTTGCGCAGGGCAGTGATGTCATCGCGGATCCTGGCTGCATGCTCGTAGTCGAGTTCAGCCACCGCTTCTGCCATCCGCTTTTCCAGCTTGGCGATGAAGCGCTTGGCCTCCCCGCCCATGAAGGCGCAGAAGTCCTCCGCCAGGGCCCGGTGGTCCTCCGGCGAGATGCGGCCCACGCAGGGTGCGGCGCATTTGTCGATGTAGCCCAGCAGGCACGGGCGCCCGCTGGCCTGGGCCCGTTTGAAGACTCCGGCGCTGCAGCTGCGCACCGGGAAGACCCGGAGCAGGGTGTCCATGGTTTCCCGGATGGCGCCCGCGGTGTAGGGGCCGAAGTAGCGGGTGCCCTTTTTCTTGTCACCGCGCATCACCTGGACGCGCGGGTACTTCTCCCCCATGGTCACTGCGAGGTAGGGGTAAGTTTTGTCGTCCCTGAACACCACGTTGAACCGCGGTTTGAATTCCTTGATCCAGGTGTATTCCAGCTGCAGCGACTCCAGCTCGCTGCCCACCACGGTCCATTCCACGCTGCTGGCGGCATGGACCATGGCGTAGGTTTTCGGCAGCAGCCCGGCAGGGTTGGCGAAGTAGGAGTTCAGCCGTGATCTGAGGCTCTTCGCCTTGCCCACGTAAATGACCCGGCCGTGGGGATCACGGAACCGGTAAACCCCGGGGTTGGTGGGAATCTCACCCGTCCTGGGCCTGTAACTCGCTGGATTTGCCACCTATATAGTCTACTGATCCGCGGCCGATGGCTTTGCCGTGCCGCTGACGGGCACCCCGTTGGCAGGGCCTACTCGATGACCTTGCTCTGGTTGTAGCTGGTGGACCGTTCCTGCCCGCTGAGTTCGGCGATGGCATCCATGATCCGGTCCGTCACTTCGCGCCGGGCAGGCAGCGAGTGGTCCGGCCCGGTCTTGTCGAAGTAGAGCGGCTCGCCCACCTTCATGGTGAAGTGCTGCGGCCGCACGCCCTTCTCGCCTGCCCGCTGCAGGTTTTCCGTCCCGATCAGGCCCACCGGGATCACAGGCGCCCCGGTGGTCAGCGCCAGCCATCCCACCCCCGTGCGTCCGCGGTACAGGATGCCGTCGCGGGAGCGGGTGCCTTCCGGGTAGATGCCGATTCCCCGGCCGGATTCCAGGATGTCCATCAGGGTTTTGAGCGCCTGGACACTGGCAGCCTGCTCGCCGCGTTCCACGGGAATGGACCCCACCGATTCGAAGAAGGCCTTCATGGCCTTGCCCTTGACGCCGCCGGTGGTGAAGTATTCGGCCTTCGCGAAAAAGGCCACCGGGCGGGGCATCAGTGCCTGCACGATGACACTGTCAAAAAAGGACAGGTGGTTGGGAGCGACGATGAACGGCCCGTCGGTGGGGACGTTTTCAATGCCGACGACGGATGGCCGGCAGGTGCCGGCGATCAGGGTGCGGGTGGTCCAGCGGACGGCTTCAAACATTTCCATCGTTTGTCACCTCGCTCATGGCTGCGCTGTGGATGCCCTGCAGCCGGTCGATGGCCTGTGCCAGTTCTTCGGCAGTGCTGACGACCGCAACTGAACCGGCGGCCTCCAGTTCGCCGTCGGGCGCAAACCCCCACGCCACGCCGATGCAGTCGAGGCCGTTGGCGATGGCCCCGGAGACGTCCTGCGCCCGGTCCCCCACCATGATTGCGTGCTGGGTCTCGAGGTCCCGCAGTGCTGCGGCAATGATCTCGGTCTTCCCCAGGGGAACGCCGTCCACGGCCGTTTCGTCATCCGCGGAGCCGCGGATGCTGAGGAACAGTCCGTCGATGCCGTGGTGGGCCAGGACCGTCCGGGCCAGGTTCTGCGGCTTTTGGGTTGCGACAGCCACCGGCCGGCCAGCGGCAGCGTAGGCCGCCAGCAGTTCCAGGATGCCCGGGTAAAGCCGGCTCTGGGCGATGCCGGTGGCCACGTAGTACTCCCGGTAGCGCCGGATGACCTCGTCCAGGAGGCCGGCCGGCACCTTGGCGACGTTGAGGAGCGAATCGCTCAGCTTCGGGCCGATCATCGCCTCGAGCAGGTCCTGGCCGGGGACGGGAAGCCCCAGCCCGCGGAGGGCTGAGGCGATTCCTTCTGTTATCCCACCGGCCGGATCGACAAGAGTGCCGTCCAGGTCAAAGATCACGGGCACTGTTGTTGAAGTCACCGGGTTAGTTTCTCACGACAGAAGCAGTGCCTGAAACTCGCATGCCTGCAGCGGAATACTTCTCCTGCCTTAGCCCAGGATTTCGGCCAGGAAGGTGGCCGTGTGGCTGGTGGTGGAGGTGGCTACCTGCTCCGGCGTGCCGGTGGCAACGACCTGGCCGCCGCCGGAGCCGCCGTCGGGCCCAAGATCCACGATCCAGTCCGCGCTCTTGATGACATCCAGGTTGTGCTCGATGGTGATGACCGTGTTGCCTTTGTCCACCAGCCCCTGCAGGACCATCAGCAGCTTGCGGATGTCCTCGAAGTGCAGGCCGGTGGTGGGCTCGTCCAGGACGTACACGCTGCGGCCGTTGGACCGCTTCTGCAGTTCAGCCGCCAGCTTGACGCGCTGCGCCTCACCGCCGGAAAGCGTGGTGGCGGGCTGGCCGAGCCGGACGTACCCCAGGCCCACGTCCACGAGCGTGTTCAGGTGCCGTGCAATGGGCGAGAACGCCGCAAAGAACTCGGCGCCCTCCTCGATGGGCATGTTGAGGACATCCGCGATGGTTTTGCCCTTGTAGTGCACTTCCAGGGTTTCCCTGTTGTAGCGCGCACCGTGGCATACCTCGCACGGGACGTAGACGTCCGGCAGGAAGTTCATCTCGATCTTCAGTGTGCCGTCACCGGAGCAGGCTTCGCACCGGCCGCCCTTGACGTTGAAGGAGAAGCGGCCGGGAAGGTAGCCCCGGACCTTGGCTTCGGTGGTCTCCGCGAAGAGCTTGCGGATGTTGTCGAACACGCCGGTGTAGGTGGCGGGGTTGGAGCGGGGCGTCCGCCCGATGGGGCTCTGGTCCACGTGGACCACCTTGTCCAGGTGCTCCAGCCCGTGGATGGTCTTGTGCCGCCCCGCTACCTGCTTGGCACCGTTGAGCTTGTTGGCCAGCACCTTGTACAGGATCTCGTTGACAAGAGTGGACTTGCCCGAGCCGCTCACGCCCGTCACCGCGGTGAAGAGGCCAAGCGGGAACGCGGCGTCCACGTTGACCAGGTTGTTTTCCCGCGCACCCACCACCTTGAGTTCGCGCTTCTTGTCGTACTTGCGGCGCTTCTTGGGCACTTCGATGCTCTTGCGGCCCGACAGGTAGTCGCCGGTCAGCGATGCGGTGTTCTCGAGGAGTTCCTTGTAGGAGCCGGAGTGGACCACCTGGCCGCCGTGTTCACCGGCGCCCGGTCCGATGTCCACGATCCAGTCGGCGACATGGATGGTGTCCTCGTCGTGTTCCACGACGATGAGGGTGTTGCCCATGTCCCGGAGCCGGGTAAGGGTGTCGATAAGGCGCCGGTTGTCGCGCTGGTGCAGCCCGATGGAGGGCTCGTCCAGCACGTAGAGCACGCCCACCAGGCCCGAGCCGATCTGGGTGGCGAGCCGGATGCGCTGCGCCTCGCCGCCGGAGAGGGTGGCGGATGGGCGTTCCAGGTTCAGGTATTCCAGCCCCACGTCCAGGAGGAAGGTCAGGCGTGCCTGGATCTCCTTGAGCACCTGGTGTGCGATCTGTGCTTCGCGGCCGGTCAGGACCAGGTTGTTCAGGAACTCTGCGCAGTCGCGCATGGGAAGGGCCGCGACGTCGGCGATGGAATTGCCGTTGATGAGCACCGACAGGGAGGCAGGATTGAGGCGCGCGCCGTTGCAGGCGGGGCAGGGAATCTGCCGCATGTACTCTTCGTAGCGGTCGCGGGCCCAGTCGGAATCGGTCTCGCCGTGCTTGCGGTGGACGTACTGGATGGCCCCTTCAAAGCCGGTGCTGTACTTGCGTTCCCGGCCGAAGCGGTTGCGGTACTGCACCACCACTTTGTGGTCCTTGCCGTGCAGGACGGTCTGGCGGACGTCCTTGCCCAGCTTTTCCCAGGGGGTGTCCATCGAAAACCCGAGTTCCTTGGCGAGGCCCTCCAGGAGCCGGTTCCAGTACTCGGTGGTGGCTGTTCCCAGCGACCAGGGGGCGATGGCGCCCTCGGACAAGGACAGCTCGGGGTTGGGGACGATGAGTTCCTCGTCCACCTCGAGCCGGGTGCCGATGCCGCTGCAGGCGGCGCAGGCGCCGAAAGGGTTGTTGAAGGAGAAGGACCGTGGCTCGATCTCGTCGATGGCAAGGGGATGCTCGTTGGGGCAGGCCAGGTTTTCGGAGAAGGCGCGGATCCGCGCGGGGTCGTCCGCCTCAAGGTCCACGAACTCTGCAAGGACGCGGCCCTCGGCCAGGCCAAGCGCGGTTTCGATGGAGTCGGTGAGGCGCTGGCTGATGCCTTCCTTGACCACGAGGCGGTCCACCACCACTTCGATGGTGTGCTTGAACTGCTTGCCCAGCTTGGGCGGATCGCTCAACTGGACGAGGTCGCCGTCCACCCTGGCCCGGGAATAGCCCTTGGCAGTGAGCTCCTTGAAGAGATCGACGAATTCACCCTTGCGTCCACGCACCACGGGAGCGAGGACCTGGAAACGGGTGCCTTCGTCGAGTTCCAGGAGCTGGTCGACGATCTGCTGCGGAGTTTGCTTGGCCACCGGCTCACCGCAGACCGGGCAGTGCGGCCGTCCCACGCGTGCCCAGAGGAGCCGCATGTAGTCGTAGATCTCGGTGATGGTGCCCACCGTTGAGCGCGGGTTCTTGCTGGTGGACTTCTGGTCGATGGAGACTGCCGGCGAGAGTCCTTCGATGAAGTCGACGTCGGGCTTGTCCACCTGGCCGAGGAATTGCCGGGCGTAGGCGGACAAGGACTCCACGTAGCGGCGCTGGCCTTCGGCGAAGATCGTGTCGAACGCGAGGGAGGACTTGCCGGAGCCGGAGAGGCCGGTGAAGACAATCATGGCGTCGCGCGGCAGGTCGAGATCCACGTTGCGCAGGTTGTGCTCCCGGGCGCCCTTCACCACGAGGCGGGAGAGGTCCGGCCGCTGAAGTGTGGCAGCGGAGGGCACGGCGACGGAAGCGGATTGGATGGCGGATTCTTCAGCTACGGCTTTAGGCACCCCATAATGCTAATCGAAAACTTCTTCGAACATCCACGCGGCGGCGCGCTCAGCCGGCGTCGTAGGCTGCTGCGAGCAGCTTCACCGCTTCCGCGAACGTGGCGCCCTGCGACTTTGCGGCGTCGGCGTAGGCCGCGGCAGCTGCGGAGAGCCCGCTGAGGCGTTCGTCACGTGCACACACCACGGTCCCGTTCCTCCCCCGCGTGGCAACAATGCCGGCCGCTTCCAGTTCCTTATAGGCCCGGGCGACAGTGTGCGGCGCCACGTCCAGGCGCTCCGCAAGGCCCCTGACGGCGGGAAGCCGGGTGCCCGGGGGCAGCGCGCCGCTGTCCGCCAGGTGGATGATCCTGAGCCGCAGCTGTTCAAACAGGGCCACGGTGCTGCCGGCGTTGGGTTTCCAGTCCCCCGGGAAGTCGGGAGTGGTTTTCACAGTCCCGCCTCAAGGGCCCCGGTACGCCTGGGACTGGCGGAGAACTGGGCGTTGTAGAGCCGCGCATAGTAGCTGTTTGCCGCCAGGAGGCTCTGGTGGGTGCCCTGCTCAACGATGCGTCCGTGGTCCATGACCAAGATTAGATCAGCGTTCCGCACCGTGGACAAACGGTGGGCAATCACGAAGCTCGTCCTGCCATGGCGCAGCCGCCGCATTGCCTGCCGGATCAGCAGTTCGGTCCTGGAGTCCACCGAACTTGTCGCCTCGTCCAGGATCAGGACCGGCCGCCCTGCCAGTTCGGCCCGGGCAATGGTGATGAGCTGGCGCTGGCCCTGGCTGAGGGGTTCGCCGCCGTTCTCCAGCACGGTGTCGTACCCGCCGGGGAGGGAACGGACGAAGCGGTCCACGTAGCTGGCCTCTGCCGCGGCCAGGATCCCGGCCTCGGTGGCACCGGGCAGCCCGTAGGCGATGTTCTCCCTGATGGTGCCGGCGAAGAGCCACGCATCCTGGAGCACCACCCCGAACTGCCCCCGCAGGCGGTCTGTGGAGATGGTGGCAGTATCAATGCCTCCCAGGGTGATTCGGCCCGAACCCGGTTCGCAGAAGCGCAACAGGAGATTCACCACAGTGGTTTTTCCGGCTCCGGTGTGGCCGACGATGGCCGCCGTTTGTCCCGGTTCGGCGGTGAACGAGAGGTTGCGCACGGCCGGCGGCGAGCCGGGGTAGCCGAAGGTCACGTCCTCGAAGACGATGGTTCCATCCGCGGGAACGGGCGTATCGCCGCCCCTTTGCGCGGGGTCCTCCTCCGCATCCAGCAGGGCGAACACGCGGGCCGCGGACGCAGCGCATGACTGGATGAGGTTGAGCAGGCCGCCAATCTGCCCGACGGGCTGGCTGAAGAGCCTGCTGAACTGGATAAACGCCTGGATGCCGCCGATGGTCATCGCTCCCGCAATGACCTGCAGGGCGCCGACAACTGCAACGGCGATGTAATTCAGGTTGGCCATCAGCACCATCAGGGGCTGGACCACCCCGGCCGAGTACTGGGCTTTGGTGGCCGCGCGCGCCAGCCGCCGGTTGCTTTGGGCGAAAATGTCGGCGGCCCGGGACTGCTGCCCGAAGGCCTTGATGACTTCGTGGCCGGTGATGAACTCCTCAACGTGTGCGTTGAGCTCCCCGGTTTCCTTCCACTGCCGTTCAAAGTGCGCCTGTGACCGGCGCGCAACGAGAACGGTGATGCAGGTGGAGAGCGGCACGCTGGCGAGGGCTATGGCCGCCAGCATGGGCGAGATCCACAACATCATGGCCAGCGATCCGCACAGCATCAGCACGGACATGATCAGTTGCGTGAGGAGCTGGTTCATGGCCTGTGAGATGTTGTCGATGTCGTTGGTTGCCCGGCTCAGGACATCGCCCCGGGACCGCTCGCTGAAATATGTGGACGGCAGGCGGTGCAGCTTGTCCTCCACCGCAGCCCGCAGCCCGTACATCAGCCCCTGCACGGAGCGGGCCGTCAGCGCGCCCTGGATCCAGTTGAAGAGGGACGCGAAGACGTACATCACCGCCACAGTGGACAGCAGGATGACCAGGCGTTCCTGGTCGGTGGTGCCCAGGAAGATGCCGTTCACGACGACGTCGGTGGCGTCGCCGAGATACTTCGGAGCTGCCACGTTGAGGCCCGCGAAAGCGCAGGTGGCTGCCACTGCGCCGAGCATGAGGTGCCGGAACGGGCGCAGCAGCCCAAGCAGCCTGCCCGATGTGCGCCAGAACCCGTCCGAGGATGTCCCGACGGCGGCCGTCGTCACAGCGGTCCGTCCAGTGCCAGCTGCGATTCGGCGATCTCGCGGTACGTGCGGGATGTTTCCAGCAGCCCGTGGTGGGTCCCCTGCGCCACGATGCGCCCGCCGTCGAGCACCAGGATCAGGTGTGCGCCCTCCACAGCCGAAACACGCTCTGCCACAACAATCACCGTGGCTGACGCAAGTTCCGCGTCCAACGCCTGCCGCAGCCTGGTGTCCGTGTCGTAGTCCAGCGCGGAAAAGCTGTCATCAAAGAGATAAAGGGGCGCTGTGCGCAGCAGGGCACGCGCCATGCACAGGCGCTGCCGCTGCCCTCCGGACAGCGTGGTTCCGCCCTGGCCCACAGGCGTCGCCAGCCCCAAGGGCAGGTCGCGCATGAAGCGCATGGTCTGCGCCTTCTCCAGGACTGCCCAGAGTTCCTCGTCCGATGCGTCGGGGGCAGCCATGCGGAGGTTGTCGGCAATAGTGCCCGAAAACAGATGGGAGTGCTGGGGGACGATGGACATGGCCCCGCGAAGCGTGTCCAGCGGCAGCTCCTTGATGTTCACGCCATCCAGCCGGATCTCCCCCTCGGTGGAATCAAGGAAACGCGGGATCAGGTTCAGGAGCGTTGATTTTCCACTGCCCGTGGATCCCACGATGGCAGTGGTGGTGCCCGGCATGGCCGTAAAGCTGATTCCGGAGAGGACCGGTGCTTCTGCCCCTGGGTAGGAAAATCCGACCCCCCTGAACTCAAGGGTTCCCGGCTGCGCGGACGCGGCCGGCCAGCCGGCCGGAGCGGCGTGAAGGGTATGCGCAGGGGGGCCCGCAGACTCACGTACCGAGGGTTCGGTGTCCAGGACGGCGGTGATCCGCTCCGCGCACGCGGCAGCGCGGGGTGCCGTCATCAGGACGTACATGGCCATCATGATGGCCAGCAGGATCTGCATGATGTAGCTGATGAAGGCCGTGAGCGCACCAATGTTCATCTGGCCCGACTGGATGCGCTGGCCGCCGAACCACACAACTGCCACCGACGACAGGTTCACCACCAGCATGATCAGCGGCAGCATGGCCGCCACCAGCAGAGCTGACTGCAGATTGTTGGCAGTAAGGCTGCTGTTCGCACGCGCGAAGCGCCCAATCTCATGCTCCTGGCGCACAAAGGAACGGATCACCCCGGCACCGATAATTTGCTCACGCAGGATGCCGCCCGCCTTGTCCAGCAGGTCCTGCCCTTGACGGTAGAGCGGGACCAGGCGCCGGACGATCAGGGACATGATCAGCAGGAGCAACGGCACAACGACGATGACCACTGCGGACAGCCCCACGTCCTGCTGCAGGGCGAGGACAATGCCGCCCAGCCCCATCGCGGGCCCGGCGATCAGCATGGTGAACACCAGCACCGCGAATGCCTGGATCTGCTGGGTGTCGTTGGTTGCCCGCGTGGCCAGGCTCTGCGCCCCGAAGCGTGCCACCTCCTGGGAGGACAGCGACTGGATGCTCGAAAAAATCTCCGCCCGGAGCCGGCGCCCCATCCCCATGGCCGTTACAGCCCCAAGGTAGCCGGCCCCGATGGCCGCACCGGCCTGGACCGCAGCGATGCCCGCCATCAGGACCCCGAGGCGGGAAATCACCCCGGTGTTGCCGGCCACAATGCCGTCGTCGATGATCGCGGCGTTCACGGTGGGCAGCAGGAGGTTCGCGGCGGCCTGGACCAGCTGCAGGAGCACGATGGCGGCGAGGTGCCATCCATGACCCTTGAGGAGCCGCCCCATCAATCCGATCAGCAACGCACCTCCCGTAAGGTCAGGAAAGCCGACAACGATGGTCGCCTCCCCCAATTGGCCACGTTCGTCATTGTAGGCCAGATCACATTCAGCCGCCGTCAACAACATGACCAGTCCAGTAGAGATCATCCAGCGACTGGACGCCGGTCACTCGTTCTTGCGGCCTACCGCGAAGATCCTGCGGAAAGGATAGATTGTGCCGTGCCTGCCCTGCGGATATGCCCCGCGCAGGGACGCAGCATACTCGGCTTCAAACTGGGCCCCGTCCTCCGGTGAGAGCACATTCAGCACGGGACGCAACGCGGTACCCCGGACCCACTCCAGGACAGGGTCCGGGCCTGGCAGCACCTGCTGATAGGTGGTTTCCCAGGCGTCTGCCGAGCACCCGGCGTCGAGCATGATGTCCAGGTAATCCGCCGGCTCCCCCACCGATTCGCCGCCGCGCAGCACCCCGCCGAGTTTTGGTGACCACCGCTCCGAGGCGGCGACGTCCCGCATCAGCGCATGGGACGGCGCGTTAAAGTTCCCCGGTACCTGCAGCGCGAACCAGGCGCCGGGGCGCAGTGCGGCCAGCCATGACCGCATCAACTCCTGGTGCCCGGGCACCCATTGAAGGGCCGCGTTGCTGACCACCACATCCGTCCCTGCCGGGGGCGTCCAATGGGTGATATCCGCCTGCTCAAAATGCAGCGACGGATGCCGTGCAGCGTGGTCCGCCGCCTTGGCCAGCATGTCCGCCGAGGCGTCCAGGCCCACCACTTCCGCGTCCGGCCAGCGTTCGGCGAGCGTTGCGGTGAGGTTCCCCGGGCCGCAGCCCAGGTCAACCACCCGGGCCGGCCTGTCGGCGTGGACCCTTCCGGTGAGGTCGAAAAACGGCCGGTCCCGGTGATCGCCGAACTGAACGTATTTGGCCGGATCCCATTCCATAGGCTTCTCCACTGTCTGGTGCTGTCGCTGCTACCGCGAAGCCTAGCCCGGCCGGGACGGATTTCCCGGCGCGCCCTGGCACTAAGCTGGAAATCGATGAAACTCGTTGACCAGCTGACCCATCTGCCCGCCGGGAACCTCCAGGCCGCCATCGATCCCGATGACCTGTACACCCGTTTCGTCGAGTGGACGGAAAGCCGTGGCCTGGCGCTGTATCCGGCCCAGGACGAAGCCATCATGGAACTGGCCACCGGGGCCAACGTCATCCTGGCCACCCCTACCGGATCCGGCAAATCCCTGGTGGCCATCGCCGCGCATTTCCAGGCCATGGCGCAGGGCAGGCGCAGCTACTACACGGCGCCCATCAAGGCGCTGGTGTCAGAGAAGTTCTTTGCCCTGTGCGAGATCTTCGGCGCGGAGAACGTGGGAATGATCACCGGGGACTCCGGGGTCAACCAGGACGCGCCGATCATCTGCTGCACGGCTGAAATCCTGGCCAACACTGCTTTGCGCGAGGGGGCCGCAGCCGAGCTGGGCGCAGTCATCATGGACGAGTTCCACTTCTACTCGGACCCGCAGCGCGGCTGGGCCTGGCAAGTGCCGCTGCTGGAACTCCCGCAGGCCCAGTTCCTGCTGATGTCCGCGACGCTGGGCGACGTGGCGAGGTTCGAAAAGGGACTGACCGATCTGACCGGCCGCCCCACCACCACCGTGAGCTCGGCCGAACGGCCCATTCCGCTGCATTACTACTACCACGAGACCCCGGTCCACGAGACGCTGGAGGAGCTGCTCGCCACCAAGCAGGTCCCTGTCTATGTGGTGCACTTCAGCCAGATTGAGGCAATCGACCGGGCCCAGAACCTGATGAGCATCAATGTCTGCACCCGCGAGGAGAAGGACAAAATTGCCGAACTGATCGCGAACTTCCGGTTCGCCGCCGGCTTTGGCAAGACCCTCAACCGGCTGGTGCGCCACGGCATCGGCGTGCACCACGCGGGCATGCTGCCCAAGTACCGGCGGCTGGTGGAGCAGCTGGCCCAGGCGGGGCTGCTCAAAGTCATCTGCGGCACGGACACCCTCGGCGTGGGCATCAACGTCCCCATCCGCACAGTGCTGCTCACCGCCCTCAGCAAGTACGACGGCGTCCGCACCCGGCTGCTGAACTCGCGTGAGTTCCACCAAATTGCAGGCCGTGCCGGACGCGCGGGTTACGACACCGCCGGAACGGTGGTGGTCCAGGCCCCCGAGCACGTCACCGAAAACGTCAAAGCGATGGCCAAGGCCGTTGCCAAGTTCGGCGACGACCAGAAAAAGCTGCGCCAAGTGGTTAAGAAGAAGCCGCCGGAAGGTTTTGTGTCCTGGGGTGAGCCAACGTTCAAGCGGCTGGTCGAGTCGGTGCCGGATCCGCTGAGTTCAAGCTTCACGGTGACGCACGCCATGCTCATGAACCTGATGGAGCGGCCCGGGGATCCTTTTGCCGCCGCCCGCCGGCTGCTGACGGAAAACCACGAGCCGCGGTCCTCCCAGCTGCGGCTGATGAAGAAGGCGCTGGGCATCTACCGGGAGCTGCTCGCTGCCGAAGTGGTGGAGCGGATACCCGAAGAGCAGCAGGGAGCGGACGGGCGCACGGTCCGGCTCACCGTGCACCTGCAGCCGAACTTCGCGCTCAACCAGCCGCTTTCCCCCTTCGCACTTGCCGCACTGGAGCTCCTTGACCCGGAGTCGCCGTCGTACGCCCTGGACGTGGTGTCCGTGATCGAGGCGACGCTGGAGAAGCCGCGCCAAATCCTTTCCGCCCAGCAGAAGAAGGCCCGCGGCGAAGCGGTGGCCGCCATGAAGGCGGACGGCATCGAGTACGACCAGCGGATGGCGATGCTGGACGAGGTCACGTACCCGCAGCCCCTCGCCGAGATCCTCGGTGAGGCATTCGAGGTATACCGGAAGGCTGCCCCGTGGGTGGGCGACTTTGAGCTGGCGCCCAAGTCAGTGGTGCGGGACATGTTCGAGCGTGCCATGAACTTCGGCGAGTTCGTGCAGTTCTATGGTCTGGCCCGTTCGGAGGGCATCGTGCTGCGGTACCTCGCGGACGCGTTCAAGGCGCTCCGGCAAACGGTTCCCCAGGACATGCTCCGGGATGACCTCGAAGACCTGATCGCCTGGCTGGGCGAACTGGTGCGCCAGGTTGACTCCAGCCTCCTGGACGAATGGGAGGAACTGGCCTCCGGTGCCGCTCCCACCCCGCACGACGCGCCGCCGCCTCCCCCGCCGTCGCTTACCTCGAACATCCGGGCCTTCCGGGTGATGGTCCGCAACGAGATGTTCCGCCGCGTGGAACTGTTCGCGGACGAGGACGCTGCGGCTCTCGGCGAGCTGGACGGCGCCTCCGGCTGGGACCGGGACCGGTGGGAAAACGTTCTCGACGACTACTTCGATGAGCATGACGACATCGGAACCGGCCCGGACGCCCGCGGCCCAAACCTGCTGATCATTACCGAGGAACCCGGAGTGTTGAAGGTACGGCAGATCTTCGATGATCCCGCAGGAAACCATGACTGGGGCATTTCCGCGGAGGTGGACCTTGCAGCGTCGGATGAGACCGGAACTGCGGTGGTGCGGGTGACCGACGTCAACCGGCTCTGACGCTGCCGCGGCCCTGCGGCAGCGGCGACAACCACGGCGGTAAGCTCGAACAATGAGCTTAATCCGCCCCGCAACAGAGCAAGACGTGCCCGCGATCCTGAGGATGATCCACGAACTGGCGCACTACGAGAAAGAACCGGACGCCGTCCGCAACACCCCGGAAATGCTGCGGCAGGTCCTCTTTGGGGAGAACCCGCGCGTCTTCGCCGCCATGGCTGAAAACGAAGCCGGCGACGTTCAGGGCTTCGCGCTGTGGTTCCTCAACTACTCCACGTGGGAGGGTGTGCACGGCATCTACCTGGAAGACCTGTACGTAAGCCCGGAGGCCCGCGGCGAAGGCCACGGCAAGGCCCTCCTGCAGCACCTCGCCGGGATTGCGGTGGAGAACGGCTATGCCCGGGTGGAATGGAGTGTCCTTGACTGGAACGGGCCGTCCATCAACTTCTACCGCAGCCTCGGCGCCAGGCCGATGGAGGGGTGGTCCACCTTCCGCCTGACCGGAGATGCCCTGGAACGGTTCGGCAGCGCTGTCCCCGCCGCAGCCAATGGCTGACGTACGGCAGCCGGCCGCCGTCAAGGCCCTCACGCGCCTGTTCCGGCCCGGGCAGGGAGCGACGGCGGGCCACGAGGTCAGGGCACGGCATACGTTCCGCGGCATGCGCACAGTGGAGCACTACTTCACCGTGCCTTTGGACCACACGGCGTCCGCTGCCACTCCCGAGACCATCACCGTCTTCGCCCGCGAGTATGTATCGGCGGCGCACAGCGAGGAGGAAGCGCAAAACCTTCCCTGGCTGCTGTTCCTGCAGGGCGGACCGGGCGGCCGCGGCAACAGGTTCGGTTCCCTGGGCGGCTGGAGCAAGGCCGCGGCGAAGGACTTCCGTATCCTGATGCTTGACCAGCGGGGAACCGGGCTGTCCACACCGGTAGACCGGAACACCCTGCCGCTGCGCGGGTCAGCCGCAGAGCAGGCCGCATACCTGGAACACTTCCGGGCTGATTCGATCGTGGCCGACGCCGAGCTGATCCGGAAAACGCTGGGCTCACCGCCCTGGAGCATCTACGGCCAGAGTTACGGCGGCTTCTGCGCGCTGACCTATCTGTCCTTCGCCCCGGAGGGACTGCGGGAAGTGCTCATCACCGGCGGCCTGGCGCCGCTGACGGGGCCGGCCGATGACGTCTACCGGGCCACGTTCCAGCGCGTGGCGGCGCGGAATGCAGAGTACTTCAGCTGGTACCCCGAGGACCGCACCATGGTGGAACGGATTGCCCGCCACCTGCGCAGCACGCCGGAGTTCCTGCCCGACGGCGGACCGCTCACCGTGGAGCGCTTCCAAATGGCGGGGGTGTTCCTGGGCGGCAACACACGGGTGGACAGCCTGCACTACCTGCTGGAGGACGCCTTCACGGAGACCTCGGCGGGCCCCCGGCTCTCGGACCCCTTCCTGGAACAGATGCAGGGCATCGTCTCGCGGCGTTCCAACCCGCTGTACGCCCTGATGCACGAATCCATCTACGGCCAGGGCCAGGCGACGGACTGGTCCGCCTGGCGGGTGCTGGACGAGTACCCGGAGTTCCGGCCGGACGTAGAACCGCTGTTGCTGACCGGCGAAATGGTCTACCCCTGGTACTTCGACCAGGACCCTGCGCTGCGGCCCCTCCGCGAGGTGGCCGGGCTGCTGGCCGCGAAGCAGGACTGGACGCCGCTCTATGACGTCCGTCAGCTCGCCGCAAACCGGGTTCCGGTGGCGGCGGCCGTCTACTCGGACGATATCTACGTGGACCGGAAGCTGTCCCTTGAAACGGCTGCTGCCGTCCGCGGGCTCCAGGTCTGGGAAACGGGCGACTTCCATCACGATGGCATCGCCGACGACGGTGAAGGGATCTTTGCCCGGCTGCTGGGGATGGCCAGGTCAGGCCGCCGCTGACGCCCGCCGCCGGGTAACGAGGGTCAGGAAGGCTGCCGCCAGGACGCAGGCGCCCACCACGCCACCGAGCATGTTGAGCCCCAGGTAACCGGTCCAGCTCAGGACCAGGCCGGAGACGGCCCCGCCCACAGCCCCGGCTGCCCCCATCAGCATGTCGGACACGCCCTGCACCACAACTTTGGCATCCTGCCCGACGCTCTCTGCCAGCAGGGTGGACCCGGAGACGGTGGCGGCCGACCAGCCCATGCCCAGCAGCACCAGGCCGACGGCCACCGCTGTGGTGGAGCCCTGGCCGAAGCCCGCCACGATGACGGCTGCAATCAGCAGGGCGAAGCCAATCATGATGGTCTCCGTCCTCCCCGCCTTGTCCGTCAGCCAGCCCATGACCGGTGACAGGGCGAACATGCCGGCGATGTGCAGCGAGATGGTGAAGCCGATGATCACCAGCACGTCGCCGGAGGCGGTATGCCCGGCGTGCGATGCGCCGGGGCCTTCCACCAGGTGCTGCAGGTGCAGGGGCGTCATGGACATGACACCTACCATGACGGCATGGGCCGCGACGACGGCTGCCACGGCCAGGAGCGCCATCCGTGAGGCGCGGATGGCGCGCATGCCACGGGCCAGGGATCCGGGCGGCCTGCTGCCCTGGTTGGCCGCGGCGGCGACGCTCCCTGCCTGGGGCACTCCGGGTGCAGCCGGGCCTTCAGCCCGTGCGGCCAGTTCACGGGAGAGGAGGAGCGGGTCCGGCCGGAGTCCGACCCAAACGAGGACGGTTGCCACCAACAGTCCGGCGCCGGAGATAACGAACGGTCCGGCGACCGGCGGCAGCCCCAGGGCCGCGCCCACCACCGTGCCGGGCTGGATCAGGTTGGGGCCGGCGACGGCTCCGACAGTGACGGCCCAGACGACGGTTGACAGTGCCCGGCCGCGGTGCTCGCCGTCTGCAAGGTCGACGGCGGCAAAACGCGCCTGCAGGCTTGCGGCGGTCCCCACTCCAATGCCGGCCGCACCCAGCACCAGCAGGCCGAAGATTCCGGTCACGACGGCCAGGACCATCAGCACGGTGCCCGCCAAGGCCGCGGACAAGCCCGCCAGCTGGCCCATCCGGCGGCCCCTGCGCTCGGCCAGTGAGGCCAGCGGCAGCGCCGCCAGGGCGGCGCCGAGGGTCATGACTGTTGCCACTGCACCGGCCCACGCGCTGGAGCCCGAGAGCTCAACGGCGAGGATGGAGCCGATGGAAACCGTGGCGCCCGTGCCAATTCCACCGAAGACCTGGGCCGCGGCCAGCAGAGCCACGGTACGCCGCTGGACCCGTCGCACGTCCTGTTCGCTCATCACTGTGGGGGCCATGGACAGAGCATAGTCCTCGGCGCCGGGCTTCCACAGGGGCAAATTTAAGCAACAATCCCGGCCGCTGGGAGCGGCCGGGATTGTGGTCAAGCAGGGGCGGTCAGCGGTTAGTCGACGTCGCTGTGGCTCCGGCGTACGTCTTCTTCGAGGCGCGGATCCAGGTGGGTTTCCTTCGCTTTGGAGCTGAGCAGGCTGGCAACCACCGCGATGATGATGGTGCCGACAATCACGGCCAGTGAGACGAACGTGGGGATCTCCGGGGCCCACTCGATGTGCTGGCCGCCGTTGATGAACGGCAGTTCGTTCACGTGCATGGCGTGCAGGACCAGCTTGACGCCGATGAACGCGAGGATGAAGGACAGTGCGTGCTTCAGGTAGATCAGGCGGTTCATCAGGCCGCCCAGCAGGAAGTACAGCTGTCGCAGGCCCATGAGGGCGAACAGGTTGGCGGTGAACACGATGAACGGGCTCTGGGTGAGTCCGAAGATGGCGGGGATGGAGTCCACGGCGAACAGCAGGTCGGTGAGGCCGATGGTGATGAACACGATCAGCATCGGGGTGAAGACCTTCTTGCCGTTCACGGTGGTGCGCAGCTTGCCGCCGTCGAACTTCTCCGACATGGGAATGACCTTGCGGATCTTCGCGATGAGCGGGTTTTCCCGGTCTTCTTCGTCTTCGCCTTCGTCCTGGGCCTGCTTCCAGGCGGTCCACAGCAGGAACGCTCCGAAGATGTAGAACACCCAGCTGAACTGCTCGATGACGATGGCGCCGAGCAGGATGAAGATGCCGCGCAGGATCAGGGCGATGATGATGCCCACCATCAGCACTTCCTGCTGGTATTTCCGGGGTACGGAGAACCTGGCCATGATGATGATGAAGACAAACAGGTTGTCGATGCTGAGGCTGTATTCCGTGACCCAGCCGGCGACAAACTGACCGCCGTATTCAGGCCCGGTGAAGGCGAACATGGCGCCGGCAAACACGAGCGCGAGCGAGACGTAGAACGCCACCCACAGTCCGGCTTCCTTCATGGAGGGTTCGTGGGGACGGCGGACCACAAGCAGGAGGTCGATCAGGAGGATCAGGCCGAGGACGACAAAAGAGCCGACCTCGAACCACACGGGCAATTCGAGCACAGGGTAGCCTTTCGCAGGGTACAGAGATGCGGTGTAAGTCTCTCCGGCCTGCCTGCGCACTTGGTGCTGATGCGGCGGCCCGCTACGCCCGGCGGAGCAACTATGCCCTGCGTGTTGACGATCGTAGCGCTTGGGATACTCCCCTACGTGACGTTAACTGTACCTTAGCCTGCAGTGTTGCCACTGCCGGGCCGCCCCATGCCGCGCCGGATGTCTGCCGGAGCGTGTCCAGGAGTTGCCCCGTGGTGCCCAGTAGGTGCTCAGGCGTGGCCTGCCGCCTGCATCTGGCGCAGTTCCTTTTTGAGTTCGCTGACCTCGTCGCGGATGCGGGCGGCCACTTCAAACTGCAGCTCGGCGGCTGCGCCGTGCATCTGCTCGGTGAGCTGTTCGATGAGGCCCACCAGGTCCTCGGCGGGGGCGGCGGCGAGGCCGTCGGCGCGGACCTGGGCGGCGCCCTTGGCCCCGGACTTGGTCCGCTTGGCTCCCTTGGCCAGGCGGTTGTTGTTGAGCAGCTCCTGGGTGTCGGCGTCTTCCCGTGCCAGCTGGTCGGTGATGTCGGCGATCTTCTTCCGCAGCGGCTGCGGGTCCACGCCGTGCTCTTTGTTGTAGGCCACCTGAATGGCGCGGCGCCGGTTGGTCTCGTCAATGGCGTGGGCCATGGAATCCGTGATGCGGTCCGCGTACATGTGCACCTGGCCGGAGACGTTGCGGGCGGCACGGCCGATGGTCTGGATCAGGGACGTGGAAGAACGCAGGAAGCCTTCCTTGTCCGCATCCAGGATGCTCACCAGGGACACCTCGGGAAGGTCGAGGCCTTCCCGGAGGAGGTTGATGCCCACCAGGACGTCGAAACTGCCCAGCCGGAGTTCCCGCAGCAGTTCCACGCGCCGCAGCGTGTCCACGTCCGAGTGCAGGTACTCCACCTTGATGCCGTGGCCCAGCAGGTAGTCCGTGAGGTCCTCGGCCATGCGCTTGGTCAGCGTGGTGACCAGGACGCGCTCGTCCTTCTCCACCCGGGTCCGGATCTCGCCCAGGAGGTCGTCGATCTGGCCCTTGGTGGGTTTGACGATGACTTCCGGGTCCACCAGGCCGGTGGGTCGGATGATCTGCTGGACGAAGCCGTCCGCCTTGCCGAGCTCGTATCTGCCGGGCGTCGCGGAAAGGTAGACGGTCTGGCCGATGCGTTCCAGGAACTCGTCCCATTTGAGCGGCCGGTTGTCCATGGCGGACGGGAGCCGGAAGCCGTGGTCCACCAGGGTCCGCTTCCGGGACATGTCGCCTTCGTACATGGCGCCGATCTGCGGAATGGTCACGTGGGATTCGTCCACCACCAGCAGGAAGTCGTCTGGGAAGTAGTCGATGAGGCAGTGCGGGGCGGTGCCGCCGGCCCGGCCGTCGATGTGGCGGGAGTAGTTTTCGATGCCGTTGCAGAAGCCCATCTGCTGCATCATTTCGAGGTCGTAGGTGGTGCGCATCCGCAGCCGCTGCGCCTCCACCAGCTTGTTCTGCCCCTCCAGGGCGGCAAGCCGCGCGGCGAGTTCATCCTCGATGGATTTGATGGCGCGGGTCATCCGCTCCGGCCCGGCAACGTAGTGGGATGCGGGGAAGACGTACATCTCCGTCTCCTCGCGGAGGACCTCGCCGGTGACGGGGTGCAGGGTGTAGATGTTCTCCACCTCGTCGCCGAAGAACTCGATGCGGAGCGCCAGTTCCTCGTACATGGGGATGATTTCGACCGTATCGCCGCGCACACGGAAGGTGCCCCGGTGGAAGTCCATGTCATTGCGGGCGTACTGCATGGAGACGAATTTCCGCAGCAGCACGTCCCGGTTCATCTCCTGGCCCTTGCGGAGGGTGACCATGCCGGCGATGTACTCTTCGGGGGTGCCCAGGCCGTAGATGCAGGACACCGTAGCCACCACCACAACGTCGCGGCGGGTCAGCAACGCGTTGGTGGCGGAGTGGCGCAGCCGTTCCACTTCCTCGTTGATGGAGGAGTCCTTCTCGATGAAGGTGTCCGTCTGCGGCACGTAGGCTTCGGGCTGGTAGTAGTCGTAGTAGGACACGAAGTACTCCACCGCGTTGTTGGGCAGGAGCTCCCGGAACTCGTTGGCCAGCTGCGCCGCGAGGGTCTTGTTCTGCACCATCACCAGGGTGGGGCGCTGGACCTGCTCGATGAGCCACGCGGTGGTGGCACTCTTACCGGTACCCGTGGCACCCAGGAGCACCACGTCCTTCTCACCGTTCTTGATGCGCTCCGTCAGCTCGGCGATGGCGGCCGGCTGGTCTCCCGCGGGCTTGAATTCGCTGATGACCTCGAAGGGCGCTACAACACGGTTGATCTCCTGCGCAAGGCTCATGGATCTAATCTACAACCGGGCACCGACACTGGCGGGGCGAGTCCGTTACGGGCGAACAGGCGCTGGTCCGCTGGGCGGCTTCAGGACGCGGACGACGGCGGCTCCCACCGCGTGCGTTCGGCCCAGGCGCACATTCCCGGCCACGCAACATCCGTAAACCACGGTTCCTTGGCCTCCGCATACGCCCTGGTGCTCCCCGAACCGGCAAAGCGCCCGGCGAGATCCTCCTTGTGCGCTGCGTAGAGCCGGAGCGCGGCCGGGTCGTCCCGCAGCCAGTCCCGGAACATCAGGGCGAAACGCCATCCGGGCGAGCCGGCAACACGGACGTGAAGGTTGACCGGACGGCCGGGGTCGGCGTTGGCGTGGAAGCGTTTCTGCCACAGCCGGGGGTCCGGCTCCGCGGGTTTGGGTGTATCGGATCCGGCGCCGGGAACCAGGGGGAAGCCGGCTTCCGCCAGCAGCGGCGCAGCATTGTCGGCGTCGTCCAGGCTGGATACCGCAATCTGCAGGTCAATAACGTCCTTCGCGGCGAGCCCGGGGACGGAGGTGGACCCAATGTGGTCCACCTTCAGGAAGCGCCCGGGGGCCACGGTCATGAGCCGCGCCATGATCCTCGCCGCCTGCTGTGCCCATTCCTCCCGGTACGGGACCAGGACAGGCCCGACGGTCCTCGCCGCGCGGGTCCCTGCGGCGAGGTTGTGGGCGAACGGCGCCAGCCGCCCGTCCCACAGCCCGTCCACCTGCTTGGTCAGCTGTTCTAGCGTGCCGGAGTTGTCGAGGACCACGTCCGCCGCAGCCAGCCGTTCTTCCCGCGATGCCTGGGCTGCCATCCGCGAACGGGCAGCTTCTGCCGTCATGCCGCGGTGTTCCAGCATCCGCTGCACGCGGACATCGTCGGGTGCATCCACCACCAGCACGAGGTGGAAGGCGCTCCCCTGGCCCGTTTCCACGAGCAGCGGTATGTCCTGGACCACCACGGCATCGCTGGCGGCGTCATCCACGATAGCTGCGGCACGCGAGCGGACCAGCGGGTGGACGATCCCATTGAGGACGGCGAGCCGTTCGGCATTTCCGAACACCACCTCGCCCAGGCGGGCACGGTCCAGCCGTCCGCCCTCGTCGAGCATCTCCGCACCGAACTCCGCCACGATGCGCCGCAGCCCCTCCGTACCGGGCTCCACCACCTCCCGGGCCAAGGCATCAGCGTCCACCAGCACCGCGCCACGCTCCTTGAGCCGCGTGGCCACCACTGACTTTCCGGACGCGATTCCGCCCGTCAACCCGATCTTCAGCACCCTCCCACCCTATCCCTCGCCACCACCGCCCTATCCTGGGTGGCGTGGGCCCCGCACCTCGCTAGACTTGGGCGGATGCAGGAGCAAGACAGCAGGACCACCGCCTACACCACCCTTGCTGCCGGCCCCGATGTCCGCCACGAACTCGAGATCAAGCGCTCCCGGTTCATCACCGTCCTGCGGCGCGCCGGGACGGAAGACGACGCGCGGGACCTCGTGGCGTCCCTCCGCCGCGAGTTCCACGACGCCCGGCACCACTGCTCCGCCTTCATCATCGGACCGGACCGGGATGTGCAGCGTTCCAGTGACGACGGCGAGCCGTCCGGCACGGCGGGCATACCCATGCTCGAAGCCCTCGCCAAAAGGGAGACAATGCCCGGGGTGGCCGACCTCAGCGACGTCAGTGCCGTCGTCGTCCGCTATTTCGGCGGGGTGCTGCTCGGGGCGGGCGGCCTGGTCCGCGCCTACTCCGAATCCGTCTCATCGGCCCTTGCCGCGGTTTCCATGGTGCGCCGCAGCCGGCTGCGGATCTGCTCCACGGCAGTGCCGCCCGCTTCGGCAGGCCGGCTGGAAAACGATCTGCGCGCGGCGGGCTTTGTCATGGGCGATACGAGCTACGGCGGCCGGGACACCGTGCTGCGCGTGGCCCTGCCGGACGAGCCAGCCTCCGTCGAGGCTGCAGCCGAACGCCTGCGGTCCCTGACTGCCGGCACTGCCATGCTCACCCCCGAAGGGACGGAGTGGGTTGATGTCCCGCTCCCCTGACGTTTCGCTGGTGGACGTGGACGACGCCGTCATGGAAGCGCTCCTGGCCCTGGCGAAGCGCGACGCGTCCCCGGATGAGGTTGCACCACCGCTGGGCGGGCCGGGCTGGAACCCGGAACGCACCGCCTGGTTCCGCAGCTACCACCGCGCGGCAGCGGACGGCCTGGACGGGGAAGCCGCTGAGAAGACGTGGGGCGTTGTGTCCGGCGGCACCCTCGCCGGGTCTGTACGGCTCCGCAGGATCGACGACGGCGGCTGCGGCACTGCGGCCGAAACGGGCATCTGGCTCGGCAGGAGTTTCCGGTCCCAGGGGATCGGAAGTGCCGCGCTGCGGCTGGTCCTTGACGAGGCGCGCCACGCCGGCCTGGCGCGGGTGGTTGCGCGCACCCTGGCCGGCAACCTGGGCGCGCAACGCCTCCTGGCCGGGCTTGGCTGCGACCTGACGCACGACGACGACGGGACGGTGGGCGCCGTCGTCGAACTTTAAGGAACGCCTGCCGCCGGAGCACGCCGCACGGCCGGCTTAAGCGCAACAGGCCCCCTGCTTCCGCAGGGGGCCTGTTGCGTTGACGCCGGGAGACCCCGGCGCCGGTGGCAATTAGTTGCCGGTCAGCTTCTCGCGCAGGGCGGCAAGAGCCTCATCCGAAGCCAGGGTGCCGGCGCCGGTGTCGGCGGCAGCAGGCTCGGAGGAGTAGCTGGTGGCGCCGGAGTCGCCGTCACCGGACGTTGCAGCAGCAGCGTCGTCGGCAGCGTGCTGGGCAACCTGCTTCTTGTGGGCTTCCCAACGGGTCTGGGCGTCAGCGTACTGCTGCTCCCAGGCGGCGCGCTGGTTCTCGTAGCCTTCAAGCCACTCGTTGGACTCGGGATCGAAGCCCTCGGGGTACTTGTAGTTGCCCTCTTCGTCGTACTCTGCGGCCATGCCGTACAGAGCGGGATCGAATTCGGTGCTGTCGGCGTCGACGCCCTCGTTGGCCTGCTTGAGGGACAGCGAGATGCGGCGGCGCTCCAGGTCGATGTCGATGACCTTGACGAACAGTTCGTCGCCAACGGAGACAACCTGCTCGGCCAGCTCCACGTGGCGGACAGCCAGCTCGGAGATGTGCACGAGGCCTTCGATGCCGTCTTCGACGCGGACGAACGCACCGAACGGAACCAGCTTGGTGACCTTACCCGGAACAACCTGGCCGAGGGCGTGGGTGCGGGCGAAGGTCTGCCACGGATCTTCCTGCGTAGCCTTGAGCGACAGGGAGACGCGCTCGCGGTCCAGGTCCACCTCGAGAACCTCGACGGTGACTTCCTGGCCAACCTCGACAACCTCGGACGGGTGGTCGATGTGCTTCCAGGACAGCTCGGAAACGTGAACCAGGCCGTCTACGCCGCCCAGGTCCACGAATGCACCGAAGTTGACGATGGAGGAAACGACGCCGGGACGGACCTGGCCCTTTTCCAGCTTGTTGAGGAACGTGGAGCGGACCTCGGACTGGGTCTGCTCGAGCCATGCACGGCGGGACAGCACAACGTTGTTGCGGTTCTTGTCCAGCTCGATGATCTTGGCTTCGATCTGCTGACCGATGTACGGAGCAAGGTCGCGCACACGGCGCATCTCGACGAGGGATGCGGGCAGGAAGCCGCGCAGGCCGATGTCGAGGATAAGACCACCCTTGACAACCTCGATGACGGTACCGGTGACAACACCGTCTTCTTCCTTGACCTTCTCGATGTCGCCCCAGGCACGCTCGTACTGAGCACGCTTCTTGGAGAGGATCAGACGGCCTTCTTTGTCTTCCTTGGTGAGCACCAGGGCTTCGACCTGATCGCCAACGGAGACAACGTCTCCGGGATCAACGTCGTGCTTGATGGACAGCTCGCGGGAGGGGATGACACCTTCGGTCTTGTAACCGATGTCGAGCAGGACTTCATCGCGGTCGACCTTGACGACGGTACCTTCGACGAGGTCTCCGTCGTTGAAGTACTTGATGGTGGCGTCGACAGCTGCGAGGAAGTCCTCAGCGGTACCGATGTCGTTGATCGCGACTACGGGGGTACCGGGCTTCTCGGTGGAGGTGATGGTCATGTAGTAGGGGCTCCGTTGTGGATAGTTAGTCGGTCAGGCAAACCGGCGCGCCCGCGTTATGGAACGCAGGCGCGATTCGCGGTGAATCCGACGGATCCTCCGGGTCATCCTGATTTTGTGGGTTGTAGAAAACGTGCACGTGGTACACGCCCGTTTATTCTAGTCGCAGGCTGCAACAAGGGTCAAAGCGGCGCCATTGACACATCCCTGTCAGAAGTGCGTCATGCAGTGCGTGGCACGCTCCACGGCGAACATTTGCCGGGCTTTGAGCGCGGCCCCGTCCGTGTTTTCCCGGATCTTTCCTGCTGCCGTCAGCGTGACGGGACAGACGCCGCCCAGGTAGATCGAGGACAGCGCGGAAACGTCAAGCGCCAGGTCTGCGGCGGAGCCGTCGGGCAGGCGTTCGACGGCGGCCTGGCCGCCGTTGACTGCCAGCGCGTAGGTTCCCGCGGTGAGGCCCAGCGGGTCACCGAGGTCCAGGACGAGCTTCCCATCAGCCGGGTAGTGCCGGGCTGCCAGGGCTTTGGGAGCGTCAAGGATCCGGAGCCAGAGCATGTCCCTGCTGTCCGAGGATTCGATGCAGCGCGGATCGGTGAGGGCCCAGGCCAGGGGGTCGTCCAGCGGGGCCACACCCCAAGAGACGCACTCCACGAGGTCGATGGCCGCCAGGTACTGCCACAGCTCGAGGTAGGCGTCATTGGTGGCTGCCAGCAGGTCCACGACCTCTACCGTGTACGGCTTGGTGTCCCAGCCCAGGAACTTGTACGAGACGTAGCCGTCAACGTCACCGCCAGGGCCGTAGTGGAGGGCCACTTTGACGGCGGGATCCTCCTTGCCTTCGTGGCCCATTGACCCGGAGGCAAGTTGGCGGTACCACTCCTGCCGGCCGATGGATCCGGGAGTCAGCCTGTGCACGCGGTCAAAGACCGCGGGCGCCAGGCCCAGCAGGGCTTTGGGGTCGGCAACCTCCACGCTGCCCGTGGCTTGGTGCTGGAGGCTGAACCGGGAGGTGGTGTCCACCTTAACGGCCCTTTCGAAGCTGGCCACTCCGTAGCCGAAGCGCCCGTAGATGGTCCCTTCGGAGGCGGTGAGCGCTGCCATGGCGATGCCGTCCTCCCGGGCAAGCCGCAAATCCTCGCCCATCATGCGGCGGAGCAGGCCACGGCGGCGGTGCGAGGTCCGCACCGTCACCGAGGTGACCAGCTGGGTGTCCAGGGTCCGGCCGAACCCGATGTTGAGGGTCTTGCGGAACGTCGCGAAGGTGGCCACGGGCACTTCCGCGGGCATCGACGACGGCGCTACAGTTCCGGTCTGGTACGCCCCGGTGAGGACACGTCCGTCAGCCTCGTAGGTGGCCAGGGCCTTCGCCACATGCTCGGGCGTCCGGGTGGACTCGTGGAACCCGAAGGACACGGCGCGGCTCCAGGTGTCCGCTTCGGTGTAGCCGTCCTGTCCTTTGGATACCGCGCCGAAGCGCCGGATTTCATAGTTTCCGCTCAGATCAGCCATTTGTCCGAGCCTAGTCAATGATTCCGGCGCCTGGCCAGCATAAACACGCCGGTCACATGGACCGCACGGGTTAGTGGCCGGCGTCGTACCAGCTGGGTCCGACGCCGATCTGGACCTCCAGGGGTACGCTGAGGTCCGCTGCGGCGCCCATCTGCTCGGTGACGAGCTTCTCCACGGCCGCGCGCTCCCCCGCGGCCACTTCGAGGACCAGTTCGTCGTGGACCTGCAGCAGCATCCGGGACTTCAGGCCCTGGGCCTGCAGTCCGGCGTGGACTCCCAGCATGGCGCGCTTGATGATGTCCGCGGCCGAGCCCTGGATGGGGCTGTTGAGGGCGATGCGTTCAGCGTTTTCCCGCAGTTGCCGGTCGGTGCTGGTGAGGTCCGGAAGGTAGCGGCGGCGCCCTTCGATCGTGGCGGTGTACCCGTCCACGCGGGCCTGGTCAACCACGCCGCGGAGGTAGTCGCGGACGGCGCCGAACCGGTCGAAGTAGTCCTTCATGAGGGTGCGGGCCTCGTCGACCGAGATCTCCAGCTGCTTGGACAGGCCGAAGGAGGTCAGCCCGTACGCGAGCCCGTAGGACATGGCCTTAACCTTTGAGCGCATGGCGCTGGTGACTTCGCTGGTGGGCACGTGGAAGATGTTCGAGCCCACGAACCGGTGCAGGTCCTCGCCGTCGCGGTATGCCTGGATCAGGCCCTCGTCGCCGGACAGGTGCGCCATGATCCGCATTTCGATCTGCGAGTAGTCGGCGGACAGCAGGCATTCGTAGCCCTCGCTCACCACGAAGATTCCGCGGACCCGGCGGCCTTCCTCACTGCGGATGGGGATGTTCTGCAGGTTGGGGTTGTTCGAGGAGATCCGGCCGGTGGCCGCTACGTTCTGGGCGTAGGTGGTGTGGATGCGGCCGTCTTCCGCCACGGACTTCTTCAGCGACTCGAGCATCTGCCGCAGCTTGGATGCCTCACGGTGCGCCATGAGCTGGACCAGGAATTCGTGCCCGGTTTTCTCCAGGAGGTTCTTCAGCGAGGCGGCGTCTGTGGTGTAGCCGGATTTGATCTTCTTGGTCTTGGGCAGCTGGAGCTCATCGAACAGGACGGTCTGCAGCTGCTTGGGCGATCCCAGGTTCACTTCGTGGCCGATGGCCGCGAACGCCTGCTCCTGCGCGTGGTCGATGACCCTGGCAAGATCGGCGAGCTGCTCATCCATGCGGTCCATGTCGATGGCGATGCCGGCAAGTTCCATGTCGGCCAGCACCCGGCTGACCGGCAGTTCGAGGGTGGACAGCAGCTCCTCCGCCTTGCGCTCATTGAGCTCGGTTTCGAAGTATCGGCTGAGGGACTGCACGACGGCGGCTGCCTGGACCAGTGCGTCGGCGGCGGCGGTATCGTCCCCGTCAAATGACAGTTCCAGCTGTCCGGCCTTGGCGGTGGCGGCAGGAATGCCGACATTGAGATGGTGCTGGGCGAGTTCGTCGAGTTCGTAGGAGCGGCGGTCGGGCTGGATGAGGTACCCGGAAATCGAGGTGTCATCCACCACGCCCTCCAGCTCCAGCCCGCGTGCCGTCAGTGCCTTCAGGGCGGCCTTGAAGCCGTGCATCACCTTGGGCGCTTCGGGGTCCCGCAGCCAGCCGGCCAGCACGTTCTCGGTCTCCGCATCCTGGCCGGACAGGTCGACGTAAACAGCGGCATCGTCCCGGACGATGGCCAGCGCTGCGGCGTCCTCGCCGATCCGTCCGGGAATGAGGTCCACCGCCAGGGCCGAGCGCTGCCCGGCCCCCGCGGCCAGGAATGCTTCCAGTTCGGCGGCGCTGGCAGGTGTGGTGTATTCGGGGGCGTCGATGCTCTCCCGCTCAGCCGCCGGTGTTTCCTGGTCACTGTAGAGGGCGAAGAGCCGGCTGCGGATGGTCTTGAACTCGAGCTGGTCGAACAGATCCTCCAGCGCTGCCTGGTCCGGGCGCGGCTGGTACAGGTCATCAAGCGTGACGGGAAGCTCCAGGTCCGTGTGGAGCTGATTGAGCATCCGGTTCCGCTTCACGTTTTCGACGTTCTCCCGCAGGGCGTCGCCCACCTTCCCGCCGATGGAGTCCAGGTGCTCAAGGACACCTTCGAGTCCGCCGTAAAGGTTGATCCACTTGGCCGCGGTCTTCGGGCCGACGCCGGGCACACCGGGAAGGTTGTCCGCGGTCTCCCCCACCAGCGCGGCAAGGTCCGAGTACCGGGACGGGCTGACGAAGTACTTGGCTTCGATGGCAGCGGCGTCCATCCGCGGGATGTCGCTCACGCCCTTCTTGGGATAGAGCACGAAGACGTTGTCCGTAATGAGCTGGAACGCGTCCCGGTCACCCGAAACCAGCAGCACCTCAAATCCTGCCTTCTCACCCATTGCGGCAAGGGTGGCAAGGATGTCATCCGCCTCGTAGCCCGGCAGCTTGATGGTCTTGATGCCCCAGGCCTCCATGACCTGCGCGATCAGGTCGATCTGGCCGCTCATCTCCCGGGGCGTCTCATTCCGGCCGCCCTTGTACTCGCTGTACTGGGACTTGCGGTGCGTGGTCTCGTCCGAAACGTCGAAGGCCACGGCGATGTGGGTGGGCTGCTGTTCCTTGATCAGGTTGATCAGCATGGACGTAAAGCCGTGGATGGCGTTCGTGTGCTGCCCGTTCATCGTGGAGAACTTGTCCGCGGGCAGGGCGAAGAAGGCACGGAAAGCCATGGAGTGGCCGTCCAGCACCAGAAGCCGCGGCTGGCCCGTCATGGGCACCACGGGGGCTGCGGTAGCTGAAACGGATTCACCGGCGGAGGCAGGAACTTTCTCCTTGACGGCGGTGCCGCCCTGGGCGCTTCCGCCTTCCAGGGCGGGGTCCTGCGGAAGAACTTGGGACGGAAAAGGGGCCGGTTTGGTTGTTTCACTCACAGGTGCCAGCCTAGTTGGCATGATGGACAATTTCACGCCCGGACCATTCGCTGACGAGCTGACGGCCGCGGGCGTCCCGGATCACCTGCACGGCTGGCTGGGCCGGTTTGGGATCGGGGCCCTGGTGGTGAAAATGGGGATCCATTTCCTCGAGATGAGCCCGGAACGGACCGTCGCCACCATGCCTGTAGAGGGAAACACGCAGGTGGCAGGAATCCTGCACGGCGGCGCGCATGTTGTGCTCGCCGAAACGCTGGGCTCGTTTTCGGCGGGCATGCATGCCGGGCAGGGCCGCCACGCGGTAGGCATCGAGGTCAGCGCCACCCATCACCGGTCCATCTCCAAAGGGGTTGTCACCGGGACGTGCACGGCCATCCACCTGGGCCGGACACTGGCCACGCACGAGATCGTGATGACGGATGAGCACGGCAGGCGGCTTTCCACGGCAAGGATCACCAACATGATCCGGGACAACGCCGAGCCGCCCCAGGGATAGCGCCCTGAACCGATTGCGACGCCGGCCCCGCTCACGCCTGGGGGTTCGACGTGCTCAACCTCCAGGAATCGAGTCAGGCGCTGTTGTCCGCGGGCCCCTTCAGCAGGTACCGCGACTCCACAATGCCCCTCCCCAGGGCGCGTGAGGCAGTCAGCTCAAGGGGCGGCGTTGGGCCTGACAATGGCAGCAGCCGCTTGCCCTCGCCCAAGACCACAGGGATGACCGAAAGGATGATCTCGTCCAGCAGGCCAGCGTCGGCGAATTGGGCGGCGAGGTTGCCGCCGCCCACCAGCCAGATGTTCTTATCGCCCGCGTCATGCCGGAAGTCCTCAACGAATTCAGTGACGTCGCCCCGGACAAAGGTGATGTCAGCGCCGGCAGGGGCGGTGTACTCATGCCGCGTGAACACGTAGCTGGGCGTACCTGAGTAGGCCCACTTGTCCGGTTCGTGTTCCATCAGCCAGGCGTACGTCTCACCGCCCATCACAATGCAGCCCACGCCGGCCATGAACGACTCATAACTTTCGTTGCCGCCATCGAAGCCGTCAAACTGCAGGAGCCAGCCGAGGTCGTCCGTGGGTGTGGCGATGAAGCCGTCCAGGGAAGCAGCTACGAAGTATTGGATCCGTGACATGGAGCCAGCCTAGCCAACCGTCGCGGCAGCGCCCAGAGGGGCCCGGACTATCCCGAGAAGTACGGGATGATCAGGTAGAGCCCGAAGAGGACCGCCAGGCTGCACAGCCCGAAGCACACGTACGCAAAGGACTTCTTGATCCCGGGGGACGTCTGCTGGGCATCGGCGGCGATGGCAGTCAGCCGGACCCCCAGCGAGTACAGGACCACCACGGTGACCGCGGCAATCAGGGTGGCACCGGCAACGGTCAGGAGTTCCAACCACTTCATCGCTGAGTCTCCTTGGAGGTGTTGGCGCCGGCCTCGGCGTTGGCATCAGTGTCAGCATCGGCAACGACATGGGTATCCGTCTTTGTCTTTGCCTTGGCCTTGGCATTCGCGCGGGCACGTGCCATGGCCTTCTTCTTGGCGAACCGGACAGCCTGCCCGGCTTCCTCGACCTCGATGGCGTTGTGGTGGCCCACCGCGGACTTACGTGAGTAGAAGAACATAAAGAGTACGGCTGCGGTGCCGGCCACCGCGGCGATCAGCACACCTACCACACCCGTCTTGACCAGCAGGGCGGTCAGTGCGCCCACGATGCCTGCCGCGGGAAGCGTGAAGAGCCAGCCGAGGGCGATTTTGCCCACCATGCTCCAGCGGACGCTGGTTCCCTTGCGGCCCATTCCCGAACCGATCACCGAACCGGAGGCCACCTGCGTGGTGGACAGGGCGAAGCCCAGGTGGGAGGAAGCCAGGATCGCCGAAGCCGTGCTGGTTTCGGCGGCAAAGCCCTGGGCCGGCTTGACCTCGGTAAGCCCGGCGCCCATGGTGCGGATGATGCGCCAGCCGCCGGCATACGTGCCGATGGCGATAGCGAAGGCGCAGGCAGCAATGACCCAGAACTGCGGACCGGAACCGGGATCCTGGGTACCTGCGGCAATCAGGACCAACGTGATGATGCCCATGGTCTTTTGTGCGTCGTTGGTGCCGTGGGCCAGCGCCACAAGGCTTGACGTGAAGATCTGGCCGGTGCGGAATCCACCGCGCTTCTGGGTGAGCTTGCTGCCGGTTTCCGGATCATGCCGCGAGGTCAGGGCGTAGGCAAGGCGGGTACAGACGTACGCGACAATGCCCGCGATGAGCGGGGCGAAGATCGCCGGGAGGATGACCTTCTGCATGAGGCCTTCGAGGTTGATCGAGTTGAAGCCGATACCCGCGATGGCAGCACCGATCAGGCCGCCGAACAGGGCGTGGGAGGAACTCGACGGCAGGCCCTTGAGCCAGGTGATCATGTTCCACAGGATGGCGCCCATGAGGCCGGCGAAAATGATCTCCGGCGTGATTTGGATGTCGCCCGAGCCTTCACGGATGATGCCGCCGGAAACCGTCTTGGCCACCTCGGTGGACAGGAACGCGCCCACCAGGTTGAGGATGGCAGCGAGGGTCACCGCGGTCTTCGGTTTGATGGCACCTGTTGCGATGGGCGTGGCCATGGCATTCGCGGTGTCGTGGAAACCGTTCGTGAAGTCGAAAAATAGTGCCAGTGCGATGACCAGCGCCACCATGAAGGTGATATCCACCTGTTGCCCAATCTGCAGAGTCGACGTTCAGCAGTTTCTGTCCCCCGGTTGCTGTGCTGCACAGCATAATTCACCAGCTGTTCGCTTGGAATGACCTGTGGCGTTAACACAACCGGCGTGAAACCCTATCGATCGTACGCGTCCATGGCATCAGGTCAAAACAACGGCCGGCTGAGGAAAGAGCGGACAGGTGCAAGTTCATCAGGTGCTATTCCCCGCCGCGGATTCGGGGAGACCGCCAGCATCCTCCATCCCAGGAGCCGGGCCCAGGACTGCGCCTCCGCTTCGAAGGCCAGCTGGTCATCGATCCACACGGCAGCCTCCGGACCCGTGGTTTCCACATCCTCCTGGATGGCGCGAAGCTTCCACCAGCTGTTCCCGCTGCCTTCGCCCGTCGCCGTCAGGTATGGCCAGGCCCCGCCTTCCACGCCGATGGCGGGGCACAGGTACTGCGGCGCGAGGTCCTCCCAGCTGGTGAGCCAGACGCACCGCACGCCGTCCGTCCGCGCCAGGGCATTGAGTCCTGCCACGAGTTCCATTGCATAGGCAACGGGAAGGAGACCGGCGTCGGCACGGTGCCAGGCGGAACCCCACGGTGTAGTTCCTTCCGGGCCAAACGGACAGATGACGCCGTCGACGTCGATGTAGAGCGTGCGTGCCACGCTGCCCCTTCCAGCCGCTCAGGCGGGCCCGGACTCCGACGGCTGCCGTCCAGCATCCAGTCCCGGCGCCACCCGTTCCTCCAAGGCGGCGATGGTCACGTCCGGCAGGACGATCAGTCCGTCCAGCTCCCGGCGGGCCCGCTTGTAGGCTGCCTGGCGTTCGGCCGGCGTGGCAGCATGGTTCTCCGCGATCATCAGCAGCTTCCGGGCGGTGGCCAGCCGCTCACGCTCGGGACCGGAGAATTTGCTGTCCCGGATCCGCCGGGCCTCCCGTTCGGCAACATCGAGCGCCACGGCAAAGCTGTTGACGGCCTGGCGGTACGCCTCGAGCCGTGCGGGAGACGTGATGTCAGCGGCCGAGGCCGGCCGCTGGCCGTCCGCCTCGCGTTTTGCACGGAGGAAGGCAACCGTGAGGGGTTCCCTGACGTCCGTCATGAGCGGAAAGTCGATGAGTTTTCCGACGTCGAGTTCGTAGTCCAGCCAGCGGCGGTTGGTGGCGTCATGGGCGGCCATCAGGGCTTCCACTTCAGCCGCCGACGCCTTCTCGGCCTCACGGGCCTGGTTCTTCAGTGTGTACAGTTCCACCTTCCGTTGGTGGCGGCGCTCACTGGCTTTGCGCCAGCTGTTGGCATATTGGCCGGCAAACGCGCTGAGCGGAAAGACCAGCCACCATTTGTCGGAGAGGAACTCAAGAAGTGACTCCACCCGTCCATCCTCGCAGTCGCCGGCTGCGGCCTCAAGGAGTTCGGCATCCTGCTGTTCCGTCCGGGCGTGCGGCAGTACGCTAAAGACGTCATCCGGGAGACGGGCATGCCAGAACTGGACCAGCTGCTGACGTCCGGGCGCGAAGCATTCGCCCGGCGGGACTGGCCCGCGGCCGCCAACAACCTTGCGGCAGCAGCCCGCCAGGCGCCGCTTTCCACCCGGGACCTGGAAGCCCTGGCAAGCTCGGCCTGGTGGCTGGGCAACGTGCCCGGGGCGCTGGCCGGGGCTGAAGAACTCTACCGGCGGCTCAACGACGCCGGCGACCGCCCCGGTGCTGCCATGACGGCCATCAACCTCTCCCTGCGCTGGGGCACCCGCGGGGACCTGGCGCTCGCATCCGGGTGGCTGAACCGGGCCCGGCGGAACCTCGACGGCCTCGAGGACATTCCCGCCTACGGCTACCTCCTGTACGTGGAAGCGTCCATGTCCCTGGACTTCGACGGCGACGCGGCACCCGTGGCCGGGGCGTCCGCCGCCCTGGTGGAACTGTGGCGGACCCACCGGGACCCGGCACTGCTCTGCTTCGCCCGGATATTGTCCGGCCTGGCCCTGGTGCGCGGCGGACAGACGGCGACGGGCTTCAGCGACATCGACGAAGCCATGCTTCCCGTCCTTGCCGGCGAAGTGCCGGCCGAGTGGAGCGGCGACATCTACTGCACGGTGACCCACCTCTGCCATGCGCTGGGCGACTTCGCCCGAATGCGCGCATGGACGCAGGCGCTGGAGCATTGGACGTCGGGCCTGTCCCGGACCTTCGTCTACGCGCGGGTGACGCGCGTCCACGAACTCCAGCTGCTCAGTACCGAGGGCGCGTGGGAGGACGTTGTCCGGGAAATCGGGCCACTGAGCGAAGAACTGGCCGCCGCCCACGGCTGGATGGCCGGTGCCGGCTTCTATGAACTGGGTGACATCCTCCGCCTCCGCGGTGACAGCTCCGGTGCTGCCCGGGCATTTTCCCGGGTCCGCGGGACGGGGCTGGACCCGCAGCCGGGTGAGGCGCTGCTGCTCCATGCCGCCGGCCACCACGGCCAGGCGCTGGAGCAGCTCAGCCGTTCCCTCGGCGAAGGCAATCCCCTTGACCGCGCCCGGCTCCTCCTTCCCGCGACCGAAATCGCACTCGCCTGCCGGCAGCCGGACCTCGCTGCAGCCTACTGCGGCGAGCTGGAACAGATCGCGGAGCGGTTCGCATCGCCGGGCTTCCTCGCCTGGGCCAGCCATGCCCGGGCGCACCTGCTGCTGTCCTCCGGCATGCCGGCAGAAGCAGCGGCAGCACTGGAATCCGCGGCCCGCATCTACCGCAGCCAGCGTGCCCGCTACAGCATCGCCCAAGTACACGAACTGCTCGCTGCCTGCAGGACATCCATGCACCAACAGGCCGCCGCGGAGGCAGACATGTCTACTGCCCTGGCCATCTACCGGCAGCTTGGCGCACTGCCGGACGTCCGGCGGCTCGAGCCAGGGCTGCCGGGCGGGCTCACCGCGCGGGAGGCGGAGGTGCTCGCCCTTGTCAGCCGCGGAGCCAGCAACCGGGATGTGGCAGGCGCCCTGGTCCTCAGCGAAAAGACGGTGGGGCGCCATCTGGCCAACATCTTCCAAAAGATCGGCGTGACATCGCGGACGGGCGCAGCCGGCTGGGCCCGGGAACACCGCCTGCTGTAGGGCCGTACGCTTCGGTGCCCCTTGCCGGAACGCGCGACGGCGTCCGGCGCCCGTGTGGATGCCGCACCTTGGCACGCGGCCGCCTCCCGCCGTCGTACCTTCCCGGGGCCTGGCCCGAAGCAGTGCCTTCCAGCGGCCTCCTTTTGCCAGGCTGCAGCATCTGCCCCATCCCCGCGCGGAAAGATGCACATTCCACCCGACGCGGACGTCCGCTCCCCCGCCATAGCCTCGGAGTATCCGAACACCCAAAGGTCCGGGCAACGGGCCCGGGGACACACAAGGAAAGGGCGGATCATGACCACGTACCAGGCGGAGCCAGCCACGGAATCAGCCGAAGCAGCAGCGGAGGCTGCCGCGGAACGGCTCGTGGGCATCCTCAATGACGGTTCCGTGGCCGTGCTCGCGAGCATCGGCCACCAGACGGGACTGTTCGAAACGCTGGCCGGCCTGCCTCCCGCCAGCAGCGTCCAGATCGCCGACGCGGCGGGGCTGAATGAGCGCTACGTCCGCGAGTGGCTCGGCGGAATGGTGACTGCACGCTTCATCGATTACGAGCCCGGCGCGAAGACATACTTCCTGCGGCGGGACATCGTCCCCTCCGTCAGCGGACCGGGAGTGGCCAACCTTGCGCGGACGCTCACGTACGTGACGTTAATGGGCGAGGTGGCCGGCAAGGTGGTGGAAAAATTCCGTACGGGCGGCGGCCTGGACTACTCCGACTACCCGGGCTTCGTCCAGATCCAGGCGGCAGACAGCGCCTCGGTCCATGATGCCTCGCTGGTGGACACCATCCTTCCGCTGTCCGGCAGGATTGACGACCTGCGCTCCGGCATCCGGGTGGCCGATATCGGCTGCGGTGCGGGCCACGCGGTGAACCTGATGGCGCAGGCCTTTCCCGCCAGCAGCTTCGTGGGCTACGACTTTTTCGCGGAAGCCCTTAACGCCGGGCGGGCCGAGGCGCAGCGGCTGGGCCTGCCCAACGTCCGGTTCGAGCTGCGCGACGCCGCCGTCCTGGACCTCCGGGAAGAACTGGACCTGGTCACCGTTTTCGACGCCGTCCACGACCAGGCCCACCCGGCGGCCGTGCTCCGCAACATCCGGGAAGCACTGAAGCCGGGCGGGACCTTCCTGATGGTGGACATGAAGGCCTCCAGCAACCTCGAGGACAACATCGACCTGCCCTGGGCTGCCTTCCTCTACGCCATCTCCACCACCCACTGCATGTCCGTTTCACTGTCCCAGGGCGGCGACGGGCTGGGGACCGTGTGCGGCGTCCAGCAGGCCGAACGGCTGGTCAGGGACGCCGGATTCCAGGACGTCCGGGCGGTGGACCTGGACGAAGACCCGTTCAACGCCTACTTCGTGGCGTCAAAACAGGGCTAAGCCCGTCATCAATCGGGCGCGTCCGGCAGGATCAGGGCGCGCCCGTGGTGCCCTGCGCAGCGTTGACGTTGACCAGCCAGGCAACGCCGTAGCGGTCCGTGCACATTCCGAAGATGTCACCCCAGGGGGACTTTTCCAACGGAACCGTGACCGACCCGCCGTCGCCGCTCAGCTTGTCGTAATAACCGCGGAGTTCCGATTCGTCCTCGCCGCTGAGGGAGATGGAGATGGCTGAACCCTGGCTGTACTCCATGCCGTTGGGGGTGTCGGCCCCCATCAGGACCAGGCCCTGCGGGGTGGTCAGCATGCCGTGCATGATCTTGTCCGCTTCCGCGGGATCCTCGCTGGCCTGGTACTCCCCGAAGGTGCTGACCCGCAGCTCCCCGCCGAAAACTGACTGATAGAAGTTCATCGCCTCGCGGGCGTTGTCCCGGAAGCTGAGGTACGGATTGAGGACAGTTGGCATGGCTTGTGCTCCTTGCTGTGGGGACTGACATGGACCAGACAACATCCTGCCCCAAAGAAGGGCGCGCTGGTAGGGGGTTTTGACGTGCGGGCTGGCGCCTTCGGAACGTAGGCTCGGGGGCATGGCCAGATACTTCGACGTTCATCCCCAGGACCCCCAGCCCCGGGCAATTGCCCAGGCGGTCCGCATCCTGCTCGACGGCGGGCTGATCGCCTACCCCACGGACTCCTGCTATGCACTGGGCGCGCAGCTGGGGAACAAGGATGCCCTGGGCCGGATCAGGAGCATCCGCCGGCTGGATGACAAGCACCACTTCACCCTGGTGTGCCGGGACTTCGCCCAGCTGGGCCAGTTCGTGAACATCGGCAATGAGGTATTCCGCAGCATCAAGTCGGTCACGCCCGGAAGTTACACGTTCATTCTTCCGGCCACCCGGGAAGTCCCCAAGCGCCTGCTGCATCCCAAGAAAAAGACCGTCGGCGTCAGGATCCCGGACAACCGGGTGGTGTCGGCACTGCTGGCCGAGCTCGGCGAACCCCTGTTGTCCAGCACCCTGCTGCTGCCCGACGAGGAAGACCCGCTGACCCAGGGGTGGGACATCAAGGAACGGCTGGACCACCAGGTGGACGCCGTGATCGATGCCGGCGACTGCGGCGCGGAGCCCACCACGGTGGTGGACTTTTCCAGCGGCGTGGCCGAGGTGGTCCGGCAGGGCGCCGGCGACCCCTCCCGCTTCGAATAGGTTCCGGCCGGGCCCCGGCGTCCGGTCAGTCCTGCTTCTTTGCCCGGCTGGGCTGGACCCGCGGCGGTTCCCCCGGCATTTTGGGGTAGTCCGGCGGAAACGGCAGCTCACCCAGGCCGGCTTTGCTGTCCCGCTCCCACCACTCGAGCAGGGTGTCAATGCTGCCCGGATTCTTGTGGAAGTCCGCCCAGGGGTCCCCGGTGGTCAGGAGCCTTTCGGGGACGGTCAGGATGGTGAAGTTCTTGGGATCGGCGTTCTCCAGCTCATCCCACGTGATGGGGCAGGACACCGGGGCGTGCGGCAAAGCCCGGGGACTGTAGGCGCCGGCGATGGTGCGGTCCCGGTTGGCCTGGTTGAAGTCGAGGAAAATCCGCTGGCCACGCTCTTCTTTCCACCAGGCGGTGGTCACCTTCTCCGGCATCCGCCGCTCCACCTCCCGGGCGGCGGCAATCACGGCGTGCCGGACATCCAGGAATTCCCGGGTGGGCTCGATGGGCGCGTAGACGTGGAGGCCGCGGTTTCCCGAGGTCTTGATGAAGCACTCGAGTCCGGCCTCGGCCAGGACCTCCTTCAGCACCAGGGCCGCGGGAACCGCATCATCAAAATCCGTCCCGGGCTGCGGGTCCAGGTCGATCCGCAGCTGGTCCGGATTATCCGGGTTTCCGGCCCGGGACGGCCAGGGATGGAACACCACGGTGTTCATCTGCGCAGCCCACACGGCGGCTGCCGGTTCATCCAGGACGAGCATGGGATGCGAACGGGCGCTCGGGAAGACCACTTTCACTGAGCGCATGAAATCAGGGGTCCCCTTGGGCGGGTTCTTTGAGAAAAACTGCTCGCCGTCCACGTTGTCCGAGTACCTCTGCAGCGCCACGGGCCGGTCACCGTTCGCGGCAATGAACGCCTCGCCCACATCGCAAAGGTACTTGGCCAGGTCCAGCTTGGTGAGGCCGAGGTCCGGCCACAGGACCCTGCTGGGGCTGGAAATGCGCATTTCGCGCTCGCCGTGGGGGCCCGGAACCGTGATTTTTGTCTGTTCGCTCGCCATGGGGACAACGTACACCCCGCCGTCCGGATGCCGGCACATTTCCGGACGTCCCTGCGGCATGATGGAGACATGCCCGCCGAAGAATCAGACTTTCCGCTTGCCGTTGGCGAGGTCACCGTCTCCGCCGCTTATGCCCGCCCGCACAATGCGTGGGCCACAGTGGTGGTCGCCCACGGTGCCGGCGCGGGAATGGAGCACCCCTTCCTGCGCGGGTTCACGGACGCACTGAACTCCCTGGGCCTGGCAACGCTGCGCTTCAACTTCCCCTACCGGGAAGCCGGGCGGCGGTTCCCGGACCGCCCGCCGGCCGCCATTGCCACCTGGAATGCGGCGATGGCAGCTGCTGCGGAACGCGCAGCAACCCACGGGGACTCCGGCCCCCTGTGGGCGGCAGGCAAATCGTTCGGCGGCCGGATGGCGTCCATGGCAGTGTCCGAAGGGATGGCTGCTGCGGGACTGATCTACCTCGGGTACCCGCTGCACCCGCCCGGAAAGCCGGAGAAACTGCGGGACGAACACCTCTACGGGATGACCACGCCCATGTTGTTCCTGCAGGGCACCCGCGACACGTTTGCCACGCCGGAAATCCTGCAGGACGTCGTGTCACGCATCGGGCCGTCCGCGGTACTGCAGTGGATGGACGGCGGCGACCATTCCTTCGCCGTCGCAGGTGCGAAACGGCCGGCGGGTGAGATCGGGGCCTCGCTGGCCGCTCCGGTGGCCGACTTTATCCGGTCCGCCCGCTAGGCCCGCCCGCCCGGCTCCATCCGGTTACGCTGCTTCCTCGTGCCACCAGCCCTCCCACGCTGTGGAGGTGAGCCGGCCTTCGGGAAAATCGTTCTTCCCGCTGCCGCCGTTGCAGGACCGGTTGTCGTCGCTGCGCCGGCCGTCGAGCAAAAGGTTAAAGAGAAACATCGGTATGTCCTTCCATGTGGGGTATGGACCACGCTGTCCACGTACCACCGAGCGTAGCCAAGGCATGTTTCAGCACGTCGACGCGACGTTTCAGGTGTGTATCGGAGTTCTCACGCAGTCGCCGGAGCCTCGTGGCATGTGCCCGGAAGGACCCTAGCTGCGCTGCTTGGCCCGTGCTGTGGCCGGGGCAGTCCAGGGATCCTCCGGCCACGGGTGCTTGGGATAGCGGCCGCGCATCTCTGCCCGGACCTGGGCATAGGGACCGGACCAAAAGGACGTGAGGTCACCGGTCACGGCCAGCGGGCGCCGGGCCGGGGACAGCAGGTGGAACAGGACCGGAACCGTGCCGTTCACCAGCCGGGGCGAATCCGCCAGGCCGAAGCATTCCTGCAGCTTGACGGCCACCACAGGCGGCGCGGTGTCGTCGTCGTGATGGGGGTAGTCAATCCTGATCCGTGAGCCGCTGGGAACCTCCAGCCATTCCGGGGCCAGCTCATCCAGCCGTCCGGCCTCCGGCCAGGGCAGCAGGCGCCGCAGCGGCTGGGTGAGGTCCAACGCCGCGACCGCGCCTCCCGCCGCAAGGCTTTCAAGTTCCGGACCCAGCCAGTCGTCCAGGCGCAGCAGGAGGGCGGCGTCCGAGACGTCGGGCCACGGCCCGCCCAGCTCCCGGTGCAGGAAGGCAAGACGGCGGCGCAAGGCGTCGGCCGCCGTCGACCATTCCAGGACGGCAAGGCCCTCCTTGTGCAGGGCTCCGGCCACGGCCGCCTTGCCTTCGGCCGGTGAGGGACGGACAGGGGTGTCCGCGAGCACGATCGCACCCAGGCGCCGGACTTTCCGTGCCGTCACACGTCCCTGGACGAACTGCGCCTCGACCGTTTCCGCCAGGAGGTGCGAGGCGGCTGCCTGGGCGAGCTCGGCGTTGAGCGGTGCAGCCGTCCGGATGACGGCGCCGGTGCCGGCCGAGTCCCTGCCCTCCGCCCGCGACACTTCGGCCACGGCCAGCCATTCGTACCCGGACAGGCTGCTTCCCGCCGGCAGGCCGGCACGCGTCCCGGACGACAGCAGGTACCGTGCAGGCCCGTCACCGGGCACGAGCCGGGCCACCCGGTCCGGAAAGGCCAGGGCGACGACGGCACCCACCGCCTCGGTGCCGGCCGGCCCCGGGGCGGGAACTGCCGAGGTGGGAACTCCAGGGGGCGCGGGGTTTCCCGCTTCCCGGGCCAGGGCCCGCAACCGCTTTGACTCGTCCGCCCAGCGCCGGCCCGCCGGCCCGGAATCGCCACGAAGCTGGGACAACAGCCGCGGAAGGTCAGCGCCGGGAGCACGGTGGTCTCCGGCAACTGCGGCCACCACCTCTGCCGCCGCCCGGGCACCGATGGTTGCCGCGCCGTCCAGCAGGGCGCGGGCAAGCCGCGGGTCGGCAGGAATTCCGGCCAGAGTCCGCCCCGTGGCGGTGGCGTGGCCGGCTGCTGATACGGCACCCAGTTCCCTGAGGACCTCGACGGCGTCATCCAAGGCTTGCCGCGGCGGCATGTCCGGCAGGGCGAGCCCTTCGCCCCCCGGCGATCCCCAGCATGCCAGCGTCAATGCTGCGCCGGTCAGGTCCGCCACCTTGATTTCGGGCGTGACATGGGCCGGCGCTGCCCCATACGCCTGCTGCGTGTAGCAGCGGACCACCGTGCCCGGACCTTGGCGGGCCGCCCGGCCTGCACGTTGATCCGCCGATGCCCGGGAGCAGGAGACCGTTACCAGGCCGCTCATGCCACGGCCGGCATCCCGCCGCGGCTCCCGGGTTAGCCCGGAATCGATGACCAGCCGGACGCCCGGGACGGTCAGCGAGGACTCCGCCAGATCGGTTGAAACGATAATCCGGGCATTGTCCCCCGGCCGCCGTCCGGACACTGCGCGGTCCTGCTCCGCCGCACCTGCCTGGCCATGCAGCTCCAGCACGTCGACGCCTTCCCCCAGCCGGACGCGGAGGCCTGCTGCCACCTGCGAGACTTCGCGGGCGCCGGGGACGAAAACCAGGGCATCCACGGAGCCGTCCCCGGCCACGGCGCGGGCGTAGGCGCGTGCCGCTGTTTCCACGAGATGGTCCAGGAAGCTGCGGGCCACTCCCCTGGTGTCCAGCCGCGGGCCCGGGGCAGGTTCCCACTGGACATCCAACGGATGGAGCACGGACGGGCAGTCGACGACGGGAGCCGCGGGACCGCCGTCGGGCTCCCCCAGGAGGGCGGCGAAGCGGGGAGCGTCGAGGGTTGCCGACATGGCTACGACGGTGAGGTCGCTGCGCAGCTGGCGGACTTCGGCGAGCATGCCGATCAGCAGGTCCGTCTCCAAACCGCGCTCGTGGACTTCGTCCAGGACGACGGCGGCAACGCCGTCAAGGCCGGGATCGGCCAGCAGGCGGCGCAGGAGGATGCCGGGCGTCACGAACTCGACGAGGGTATCGGGCCCCGCCTGCCGTTCGCCGCGCACGGTGTAGCCCACGCGGCCGCCAAGCCGGCTGGCGTCCAGGAAGGAAAGCCGGCGCGCAGCGGAACGTGCCGCCACCCGCCGCGGCTGGGTGACCACAACCCTGCCCGTGCCGGAGACGAGGTTCGCGAGCAGCGGCGGGACGAGTGTTGTTTTTCCGGTCCCGGGCGGCGCCTGCACCACCGCCGAGCCCGCGGCCGGCCCGGTGTCCAGGGCCTCCTCCAGGTCCGGAAGGGAACCTGCGAAGGCCAGGTCGGCACCGATGGCACCGAGGTCGAAGGCTTTCGCGGTGTTGCGCCGGCCGCGCAGGTTTGATGAAGTCACCCGTCCATTCTGCCCGGCCCCCTTCCCCTTGCGCGGGTTCCGCGCCCCTTCCCTCGCTGAGGGCGGCCGGGCAGCGGAGTGACTGCCCGCCTGGTCAGGGCTTGCCTTGGCCCTTGCCTTTCCCCTTGGCATCCTTGGCTGCTTCCGGAAGCGCCGCCTCCTGGCCCGCCGGAACAGGCACCGGTTGGGGCGCCACGGCCTGCTCTCCGGGCACCGGCTGGACCGGCTGCGTCTGGGGCACAGTGGGGCTGGCCGGTGCTGCCGCGGAAGGTCCAACCAGCCCGGCCGTGCCGGATGCAGGGGCCGGTGCCGCCAACTGGCCGGCTATTTCCGTGCGGACTGCCGCCAGGGCTGTTTCAATTCCGAGCAGGCGCGGAGCCGAAATCCGGCCATCGCGTGCGGCGGCATCCAGGTCCTTCTCCAGCGCCTGGAGTGCGGCCAGGGCTCCGTCCATCCTGTTTTCCGCTGCTGCCTGGCTGATACTCAGAACCCGGATCTGGAAGCCGCGGAGGGTGGCTTCGTCAGAGTCGGACAGCCGGAAACCCATCACCCCGGCAACCACAATCGCCGCCACGGCACCCGCAACTGCCAGTGCCGCGATGGCTGTCAGGACCCGCCGCGCCGCCGTTGGCCGGACCGGGCCTGATCCTGTGGATCCCGGCGCCTCAGGCGGCATGCCGGCCACGGAGCGGCGGGACGGAGGCAGGCCTGGCAGGCAGGACTGTCACGCTGGCCATGCGGGCTTCCGGTGCCTGGACCGCAACGGGGCGGGTGCGGGCACCTTTCATGATCCGGCGGACGGCAAACCGCACCACCATCGCCAGCAGGTGGCCGATGCCCACCCCAAGGAGGACATGGCCGGCCAGGTACTGACCGCCGAGTCCGGCAGCGCCGAAGGGCGCGCCTGCAGCCACGGCGGCTCCGCCGGCCGCCAGCATCAGCGACCAGGCAACACCGAATACTGTGCCCATTACCCCTGCTTCCCTCATCCGGTTAATCAGCATGCTTACCAGTAATGCTCAGCAAGCTTACTACTTGGTCCCGCGGATGCAACAAGGTAAGAGCGGCCTGCTAGACGCCCCCGGGGGTGCGGCGCCACCATGCTGGACATCAATAATCAGCAGGCTTAGCATTTTTTTATCGGCCAGCTCTCCGGAGCCGTCATGTACCGGCAGGGTTCCGAAGAGCCATCTGAGCAGGCAAAAGAGACACGGCACGGCATTCATGAAGGAGGCCATCATGACAACGGCACGGGAAATCATGACCGGTGGCGCGGAGTGCATCGGTGAAAACGAAACCCTGGAAGCAGCCGCCCGGAAAATGAAGGAACTTGACGTCGGTTCGCTTCCCATCTGCGGTGAAGACAACCGGCTCAAGGGCATGGTGACGGACCGCGACATCGTGGTGAAATGCCTGGCTGAAGGCGGCGACCCGCGCAGCGTCAAGGCGGGTGAACTGGGTGAAGGCAAGCCGGTAACCATTGGCGCCGACGATTCCATTGAAGAAGCCATCCGCACCATGCAGGACCATCAGGTGCGCCGGCTTCCCGTCATTGACGGGCACAACCTGGTGGGTGTCCTGAGCCAGGCCGATATCGCCAAGAACTACCCCGAGGACCGCGTGGGCGAACTCGTCGCCTTCATTTCCTATTGAATTTCCGGCACGCAGATAGAAGGAGGCTGCCATATCCCCCGCGGATATGGCAGCCTCCTTATGTCTGCGAATTTTCAGCTTTTGCGGCAGGCGTCAGCCGGCAGCCGGCAGCCTCAAGGAGGCTTTTCGCCGGCGTCAATGCTGCATAGCGGCCTTTGAAAAACAGGAGCGGTTCTGCGTCCTGGCGGGCATTCAGGTGCTGGACTGCCCCTACCACAATGGTGTGGTCGCCGCCGTCGTATTCCGCATGGAGTTCGCAGTCAATCCAGGCGAGGGCGTCGTCCAGAATTGGATTGCCCAGCGGAGAAGGCGTGTAGCCCACTCCTGCGAATTTGTCCGAGCCTGAACGGGCGAACTGACCGGCCAGGTGCTGGTGCTCCGCCGGAAGAATATTAACCGTAAAGGAACCTGCTTTCCGCAGCACGGGCCAGGTGCTCGACGTCCGGGCCGGGCTGAAGGTCACCAGGGCCGGATCCAGGGAAAGGGAGGCGAAGGACTGGCACGTGAACCCGGCCGGCCCGTCCTTCGTGGCGCTGGTAATCACGGTCAGTCCGGTGGCAAAACTTCCAAAGATGTCCCGGAGCCGCCGGGGAGCAAGATCTGATGTGGCTGTCATGGGAATGGCCTCTCCTGTGGATCGTTACCTCACCAAACCATCCGCCATACGCCCTGGCAACCGGCTTCGCAATGCACAGACTCGCGCCGAAACGCACGGTAATTCCGATACACAGAACTTCATGCGTCCTGTCCGAATCAGGCCAGATGTCGCCGTTTTACGCCTGTCCCCTGAGGTCGAGCGCTGCAAGGAGCCGGGTAACCGAGCCGCCCAGGTTCCATTCGACGGCAAGCCGCTCAAGTTCGGCGCGGGCATCACCGGCGACGGGGCGCAGCTGCGCGCCGGCTTCCTCCAGGGTGGGCAGCTCCAGGTTCCGCACCAAACGGACGACGGCGGGGGCTACTTTCAGGTAGTCGGCGGCGGCGGCGAGTTTGGCCCGCACCGGGTTGGCCAATCCGCTGCCGTCGTCGTCGGCCGCTTCCAGCAGTCCTTCCAGGGTGCCGTACTTCAAAAGCAGGGACGCCGCCGTCTTCTCCCCGATCCCGGCGACGCCCGGAAGCCCGTCCGAAGCGTCGCCGCGCAGGGTGGCGTAATCGGCATACTGCTGCGGCAGCACCCGGTACTTCCGCACCACGGTCTCTTCGGTCATCACTTCGAGGTTGCGCATGCCGCGGGCGGTGTAGATCACGCGGACCTGACGGCCGTCGTCGCACACCTGGAAGAGGTCCCGGTCACCGGTGACAACGTCGACGGGCAAGTCTGCGTGGCTCGCGTAGGTGCCCACGACGTCGTCGGCCTCGTGCTCGGCGGCGCCCACCACGGCGATGCCCGCGAACTCCAGCGTTCGGCGGATCATGGGCAGCTGCGCCTCCAGCGCGTCCGGAACCACTTCGACGTCGGGCGCATCCGTGACTGCCTCGGCCACGCGGTGCGACTTGTAGGTGGGGAGGAGGTCCACCCGCCACTGCGGACGCCAGTCATCATCCCAGCACGCCACCAGATGCGTGGCGTGATAGTCGGTGGTGAGCCTGGCGATCATGTCCAGCAGGCCCCGCACTGCATTGACAGGAATCCCGTCCGGGCGGCGGATGGTGTCGGGCATGCCGTAGAAGGCGCGGAAGTACAGGGACGCAGTGTCGAGCAGCATCAGGCGGTGGGGCATACCTGATCCTTTCACGGTGTGACCTTTCGCCTCGACCTGCTGGTCAGAGACCCAGGTGCCTGTTGATCTCGTCCAGGGAGTTGGCAGTGCTGAGGCCGTAGCCCGGGCCAATGGGGTCATAGCCACGGTCCAGCAGCCAGAGGTTCCGGAAGCCCATGTCGTGCATCGGGTGCATGTCGTAGCGTGTGTGCGAGGAAATGTGCAGGAAGTCCTCCGGCTTGGCGTTCAGGGTATCGAGCATGTACTCGAAGGCCTGGTAGCGCGGCTTGTAGGCCTGGGCCTGCTCCGCGCTCAACACGGCGTGGAAGTTTGCCCCGAGCTTGGGGATGCTGATGTCCAGGAAGCTGTCGTCGGCGTTGGACAAAGCCACCAGTTTGTAGTTGTCGCCCATGGTCTTCAGCGGAGCCGGCACGTCCCCGTGTGCAACCCAGCCGCGTACAGCGTCGGCGAACGCCGCGCCGGCACCTTCGGTGGGCCCAATGCCCCAGCGCCTGCACACCCGGGCAAAGGAATCCTGGAGGACCTGCTCGTAGGGCTTGTAGCCGCCAAGGACCTCGTCGAACCGGTACCCGCGGAACTGCTTCTTGAAGGCAGGCCACCGCTCTTCCGGGATGCGGCCATCGAGCAGGCGTCGCGTTGTGGGGTCGAGGTCGAAGTTGATGAGCGTGCCGTAGACATCAAAAGAGATGTACTTCGGCCGGATGTTCGTGTCTGCCATGATTCGTCCGTTCCCTGGAGTCCTTTACGTTAAGCCAGCTGTGGTCGACTCTAGGCCGAAGAAGCGCCCTAACAAGTCGTTGCTGCTTCAAGTAGGTTCTAGTCCTCGCCCTTTGGATAGGCGCCCATCAGCGCTGCCGAGGCAATCCAGACGATGCCGACCGCAGCGACCGTCACGGCGCCACCCCATCCGGTTGCCGACCCGGCCAGCGCCGCACCGGCAGCCGAGGCGCTGGCGCGGAAGCCTGCGCTCACGGTGAAGATCTGGGATTTGAGGTGGGACGGGCTGTGCAGGTTGCGGAGGAACAGCATGGCGGCCGAGGTGGACGCCGTAAAAAGGCCCGAGAGGCCGATGGCCACCACGGTCCAGGCCGTCCCGATGTCGAAAGCGGCTGCCACTGTCAGCAGTCCCGTCGCCAGGAAGCCGGTCATCATGACCATGTTGGGGCGGCCTCGCGCAGGCCGGGCTGTCTCCAGGAGGGCCCCGAGCAGGCTGCCGACGGCGAACGCGGTCACCACCATGGCGCCCTCGCTGGGCGAACCGACCCTTTCGATCGAGAGCGCGACCGCTGCGATGGCCAGGCCGCCCTGGCCGAGCTGGGTGAAGGTGGAGGAGGCTGTAACAACTGCCAGCGGCCGGTGGCTGACAATCCTGTGCAGGCCGGCTTTGACCGCTTGCCACAGCGAACCGCGGGCGCGGGCATGGGGATGCAGGCGGAGTCCCCGCAGGGCCAGAGGGCCGAACGCCGCAGCGGCGGCCAGGACCGCCAGCGCCGACTGGGCCGGCAGGAACACCGCGATCAGCGCCACGATGGCAGGTCCAGCCACCGCCGCCACATTGTAGGAAAGGGCGTCATAGGCAAACGCCCGCCGAACGTCCGGAATGGCACCGGCAACAAAGCTCGAGAGCCCGCCCATGTAGAAGGGGGAGGCCGTGCCGGCAAGGACAAGCACCGCGAAGATGGCGGGTAGCGGAATACTGCCGATGAACGCCGTCATAGCGAAGGCAGCAGCCGTAACCATCCCCGAGGCGGCAACCCACCTTCCCGGGCGGGAGGAACTGTCCAGGACGGCACCCACCAGCGGAGCCGCAAGAACGCTGGGACCCAGCGAGGCGGCCACGAGGAGGCCCCCGACGGCGACGTCACCCAGCCGCTCCACGGCGAGGATGGGGAGCGCCACCACCGAACCCGCGCTGGCCAGCCGCAGGGGGACGGAAGCAGCAAGGTATCCGATCGCGCCCATTGTGGAAAACTACCCTTTCACCGATGACTTACTTCCTGCAGTCTGCCAAATTTCTGCGAAGCACAAAGCAGGGGTCAGCCAACCGGACGGGACCATCCTGGTGCCGAACAGCGATTTCCAGGAGGGCGCGACAATGAAGAAACGCTGGCGGGTCCGGCTCAGGAGGCAGTGCCCGGTGGGCGGGCGAGCACGGTGGGCGCGTATTCGAGCAGCTGAAGCCTGCCGTCGAAGGTCCTGCTGTCCACCATCTCGAGCCCGACGTCGGGATAGCCGTCGTAGATCCGTTCCCGCCCCGTCTTCCCGGTGATCACCGGGAAGACAACCAGCCGGAACCGGTCCACGAGGCCCGCGGCCAGCAGTGAGCGGCAGAGGCTGAGGCTGCCCAGGGTGCTCAGCGGGCGGTCGCCGCTCCGTTTCATCTCCGACACGGCCTCCACGGCGTCACCCCTGACCAGCTTCGAGTTGGGCCAGTCCAGGGGTTCCTGCAGGGTGGAGGAGAAAATGACTTTGGGCACGGCAGCAAGTCCGGTCAGGCTGGCCCCCTCACTGTCCGGGAATCCCGAGCCGTCCGCGGAGGCGGCCGCCGACATGCCGGACATGAGCCGGTAGGTGTTCGCCCCCATCAGGACGGTGTAGTTCTTTTCGGCCTCCTGGTCGAGCCAGGCCAGGTACTCCGGCCCCTCCAGCCCCCACCAGCCCGGCCAGCCCTCGGCGGAGGCGTATCCGTCCAGGGAGATGATCAGGTCAACCATCAGGCTTCCGCCGGACCCCGCTGCTGCCGGCTCATCCATGGCCGCCCCCGCTCTGATCGACGTCGGTGTGCGGGCAATGCTATTCCCGCATCGCTCCTGCGATCAAGGGCGCCGGTGCCGGGCGGCAGGACCGGCGGAGGCGCACCTTTTATCGTGGTGGCGTTAGGCGTAACCTCGATTCCGCGGGCGGCGCCACGGGTCGTTCGAGCCGGATTGCCGGGAGCCGTCTCCGCCCTGACCCTTGAAGGAGCGGACGTGGCCGGATGGAACGCTGACACAGCTGCCGGACCTGTGGGAGCCGGAACCAACACCCTCGTGGAAGGCTCGTCCTTCTGCATTTCGCTGGCCAATGGAGACATGCACCCGGAACATCCGCACGGGGTGTTCCACGAGGACACGCGCATTGTGTCCCGCTGGAACCTGGCGGTGAACGGCCAGCCCCTGGAACCGCTGACGGCGGAAACAAAGGAACCGTACCGCGCCTTGTTCATCGGCCGCGTTCCCCGCTCCGACGGGTATGCGGACAGCCCGCTGATCGTGGAGCGCCTGCGCGAAGTGGCCGCCGGGCTCTTTGAGGAGATCACCATCCGGAACTACTCGTCGGAGCCGGCCGAATGCAGTGTTTCCGTCAGCGTTGAAGCGGATTTCGCGGATCTGTTCGAAGTTAAGGAGGCGCGGGTCCAGCGGCACTGGGAGGAATCCCGGCGCTCCGACGGCGAGTCGCTCACCATCGAGGCCGTCTGGCACGACGTCCTGAAGCGGGTGGTCATCAAAGGCAGCGGCGCCGTGGCCACTCCGGACGCACTCACCTATCAGACGCTTGTCCCGCCGCGCGGGCAATGGAGCACCCGGCTGAGCGCAACGCCTGCCGCTGCCGGCACCGGGGCTCCTTCCGCGCCTCCCGTCCATCAGGCTGGACTCCAGGAATCTCCGAGTGACCGCCGGCGCCGGGAGTGGGTGGCGAAGATCCCCAGGCTGCACATGGGCAACCGTTCCATTGAACGGACCCTGCGGCGCAGCTATGACGACCTGGGTGCGCTGCGGATCGAGGATCCCGCCCATCCGGAGCGGATCGTGGTGGCAGCGGGTGCGCCGTGGTTCATGACGCTCTTCGGGCGGGACTCCCTGTGGGCGTCGGAAATGGCCCTCCCCGTGGACCCCTCGCTGGCCCTGGGTACGTTGCAGACGCTGGCTGACCGCCAGGGCAAGGTGGTGGATCCGATGAGCGAGGAGGAACCCGGGAAGATCCTGCACGAGGTCCGGCTGGGTGTTTCCAGCGGGCTGGCGCTGGGCGGCAAGTCCGTCTACTACGGCAGCGTCGACGCCACGCCCCAGTTCGTTATGACGCTGGGGTCGGTCAGCCGCTGGGGGTTTGCCAAGGACATCATTGCTGCCCTGATTCCCCATGCGGACAGGGCACTGGACTGGGTCCGGGACTACGGCGACAAGGACGGTGACGGCTTCGTCGAGTACGCCCGGCTCAACGATCAGGGCCTCCTGAACCAGGGCTGGAAGGACTCCTGGGACGGCGTCAATTTCGCCGACGGAACGCTGGCCGAGCCGCCGATTGCGCTGTGCGAGGTGCAGGCTTTGGTGTACAGCGCGTTGCTGTCCCGTGCATGGATGGCGTACGACGGCGGGGACGCATCGATGGCCGCGCGGCTCACCGAAGAGGCGGCCCGGCTGAAGAAGAGGTTCAACGAAAAGTTCTGGCTGCCCGAGCGGGGCTGGTTCGCCGTCGCTCTGGACGGCAGGAAGAGGCCGGTGGACGCGTGCGCGTCGAATATGGGGCAATGCCTGTGGCACGGCATCGTGGACGACGACAAAGTCCCGCTGGTGGCCGAACGGCTGATGTCGCCCGAGATGTTCAGCGGCTGGGGTGTGCGCACCCTTGCCACCGATATGGGCGCCTACAACCCCGCCAGCTACCACAACGGTTCGGTGTGGCCCCATGACAACGCGATCATCGCAGCGGGCCTGATGCGCTACGGCTACGTGGAGGAGGCACAGCGAATCGCTACGGCGCTGCTGGAAGCGGCCGATTACTCCAATGGCCGGCTTCCTGAACTCTTTTGCGGTTTCAGCCGGGAACAGGTGGCCGAACCGGTGCCGTATCCCACTGCCTGTTCGCCGCAGGCGTGGGCGGCCACCACCCCGATCATGCTGATTACCAGCCTGATGCGGTACGACGCCCACGTGTCACGGGGCGGCTTCTGGATGGACCCGGCTCTGCCCGAGTCGTTCGGGGACCTGCATATCAGCAACGCGCCCATGGCCGGCGGCCGCATGACCATCAACATCAGCGGTTCGGAGCCCTCGGTGGAAGGGCTGCCGGAGGGCATCCGTTTTCATCGTGAACACCGGCCGTGGCTGACCGAACTGGTGGCGCAGGCGGGACTGGACACTCCGCAGCGGGACGGTGCTGTCTCCAGCGACTGAACATTACGGTCACTCCAGTGCCGCCGGCGTCTGTCACATCCAGTCATCGGTGTCGTAGGGGCGGCGGAAGTGTGCGCGGAGGTACTCCCCCACCACCGCAGCGCCAAGGTCCCCCACCTCAGGCGCGGACACCCTGCCGTCGATGCGGCGTGCCAGCCGCTGCACGAAACGCTCAAGGCTTGGGTCCGAACCGAGGCGGAAGAACGTGGCCTGCGTGCCGGCACGCGCAAGGCGGTCAAGTTCGGCAACCGTGACGCGGATGGTCTCCGGATCCGGTGGCCAGCAGAACCATGACTCACCGTCAGCCAGCAGATGCGCGGTGGGTTCGCCGTCGGTCACCACCAGGAGGACGGGCTGCATGGACGGATGCCGGCGGAAGAACCGGCCGGCCAGCAGCAGGCCGTGATGCAGGTTGGTGCCCTGCTCCCGCAGGGCGGGCAGTGCCGTGAGTTCACCGATGTCCATTGACTGCGCATAGCGGCCGAACGTGACAAGCTGCAGCCGGTCGCCACGGAACCGGGTCGAGACCAGGTGGTGCAAGGCGAGCGCGGTGCGTTTCATTGGTACCCAGCGGCCCTCAGCCGCCATCGAGAAGGAGACGTCGACCAAAAGGACGACGGCGGCCTGGGTTCGCGCCTCCGTTTCCGTCACCTCGATGTCGCCCACCCCAAGGCGGAAGCCGCGGCCGGGATCATCGCCGTCTGCCACGGTGCGGCGGATGGCGTTGGTCATGGTCCGTGTGACGTCCCACGGCTCGGCGTCCCCGAACTCCCATTGGCGGCTGGAGCCGGTCTGTTCGCCGGCGGCGCCCGCCGTCCGGGTCTCCCGGCGCCCCTGCCGGCCGGAGAGCTGCCTGGCCGTGTCCCGCAGAAGTGACTTCCCGAGCCGCCGCATGGCCTGCGGGGACAGCCGGAGGTCACCGTCGGCGCCGCGCCGCAGGTAGCCCCCGTCCTGCATGGCCCGTTCGATGCCGGCAAGGGTGCGGGCGCTGACGGCGGCGTCCTGCCCCAGCTGGCGGGCGAGGGCATCGAGGTCAAGATCGTCCAGGCGTGACCCGTTGTAGGACTGGGACAGCTGTTCGCCCAGCTCGTCCAGTTCGGCGATGTCCTGCAGCACACCGGTACCGTCACCCAGCCCGAGCCCCTCCTGGCCCTCGAAACGTTCCGAGCCGGTCCAGTCCTCCCCGGGCCGCAGGGACCGCAGGCTTGAGTCAAGCTGATCGAGCTGGGCTATGAGTTCGGGCGAGCCGAAGGCCTGGGCGGAGAGCCGCATGAGCTCCTCCCGCTGCTCCGCGGACATGGACTGCAGGAGTCGCTGAGCCGCCGCGGCGCGTTTGGCGAGCGCGTCGATCAGCTCTTCGACGGACCGCGGGTTCTCCGGAAAGTAATCGCCGTGCCTGGCCATGAAGTCCTGGAAGTCGGCGTCGGTGTCTTCGCCGCGCCGGTGTTTGTCCAGCAGCTCATTGAGGTCCCGCAGCATCTCCGCCACGGCGGCCCGGTCCTCCTCGGTGGCGTTCTCGAGTGCCTGCTTCATGCCGGCGAAGCGCTGGTCCAGGACCTCCCGGCCCAGCAGGTCCTTGATCTTCTCGTACGCTTCCCGTGCGGCGCTCGACTGCCAGTCGTAGGAGGCGAGTTCGTTGACCGCCGCCGCGGTGGAGGCGGGAAGGTTCTGCAGCTGCATCTCCCGGAACGCACGGTCGGCGTTGTCCATCATGGCGTCGCGGGCAAGCTGCTTGCGTTCCTCCAGCACAGCCGTCTCCAGCAGTTTCTGAACCTCATTGAGGGTGCCGTCCAGCCGGTGCCGTCCCAGCAGTTCACTGCGGCGCTCCCGGACGCGCCGGGCGAGGTCGTCCAGCCCTTCCCGGTTCCGGCCGCCCCGCCGCAGGAACTCCTGCAGGGCGTGCCGGGGCGAGTATCCCGCCATGACATCCTCGGCGACGGCGTCCAGCGCCTCCGCAAGGTCCACCGGCGGGGCGAGGGGATCCGGCCCTCCGGCGTACCGGCCGTACCTGGCGGACCGGTTGTAAGCCGCCATGCTGCCTCCTGTACCTAGCCGTAGACCGTCGCCTCGTCGTCGGACTCCTTGGAGATCCGCCGGGCAAGGTAGAGGCCTTCCAACGCAAGTTCGACGGCGGCGGCACGCTGCCCGTCGTTTTCCGCACCCAGGCGTGCACTGATTTCGTCATAGAGGCCTGAACCGTTCAGGGACGGGAGGTTCTGCAGGAACTCCCGGGCGGTGACGTGCTCACCGGTGGTCACGGTCGTGTGGCCGTCCAGCGCGGCCACGAGGGGTCCCAGGTCGATGCCCTGGAAATGCGCACGCGCGGCTTCGGCAGTGGCCGTTCGCAGGAGGTGGTCAAGGACACCCTGCTCACGCCCTTCCTCACCCGATTCAAACTCGATCTTCCCGGTGAGGACCTCGGCCGCGGGCGCGAGGTCGATGATCCGGGCAACAGCCTGGTCCTCGCCGCGCACGCTTGCCCGCCGCAGGGCCGCCGCGGCAACGGTTTCGGCGCCGGCGATGGCGAACCGTGCGGACACTCCGGAGGTCTGGTTGATGGCCGGGGACTGCCGCAGCGCTCGCGTGTAGCGGGCCAGGATCTCAAGGATCACGGGCGGGACGTCGGCCAGGAGCCGGCCCTCCTGCCGGATCACAGCTACCTCGTCATCGAGCTCAATGGGGTAATGGGTCCGGATTTCGGCGCCGAAGCGGTCCTTCAGGGGTGTGATGATCCGGCCGCGGTTGGTGTAGTCCTCAGGGTTGGCGGACGCCACCACCAGCACGTCCAGCGGCAGCCGGAGGACATAGCCGCGGATTTGGATATCCCGCTCCTCCATCACGTTGAGCATGGCCACCTGGATCCGCTCGGCAAGGTCGGGCAGCTCGTTGATGGCAATGATTCCGCGGTTGGAGCGCGGAATCAGGCCATAATGGATGGTCTCCGGGTCGCCGAGGCGGCGGCCCTCGGCCACGCGCATCGGGTCGACGTCGCCGATGAGATCGGCCACCGAGGTGTCCGGCGTCGCAAGCTTCTCAACATAACGCTCCGAGCGGTGGCGCCACCCCACCCGCAGCCGGTCCCCTTCAGTGAGGGCCCGGGCCCGGGACTGCTCGGTGATGGGCTGGTACGGGTGTTCGTTCAGCTCCGAGTCCTCGATCACCGGTGACCACTCGTCCAGCAGCCCGGCGAGGGTGCGGAGCAGGCGGGTCTTGCCCTGGCCGCGCTCACCCAGCAGGACAACGTCGTGGCCGGCGATCAGGGCCCGCTCCAGCTGGGGAAGGACGGTGCGGCCGAACCCATACATCCCGGGCCACGGATCCCGGCCTGTGGCCAGCGCGGCGAGAAGGTTGTCCCGGATTTCGCGCCTTAGGTCTTTATGGACGTGGCCGGCGGCACGCAGTTCGCCAACGGTGAAGATATCTGGACGGTCAGTCACCCCACTACGGTAGCCCTCCGGCCACCGGGAATCTACGCTTAGGCTGATGACTGCTGAAGGCACTCTTCTCCTCCTGGTGCGCCACGGGGAGACGCCCACCACCGGCCGGGTGTTGCCCGGACGCACCCCTGGACTTTACCTGTCCGAGCGGGGCCGGACGCAGGCGGAACGGGTGGCGGAGCGCCTCGCCGGGCTCCCGGTTGACGCCATCCACAGCTCGCCTTTGGAGCGCACCTGCCAGACCGCGGAGCCCTCTGCAGTCAGCGCCGGGCTCGCTGTGCACGAGGACGCAGGCCTCATCGAATGCGACTTTGGTGAGTGGACCGGGGCCGCGCTCGCCGACCTGACTGGTTTGCCGCAGTGGCAGGCCGTCCAGCACAGTCCCTCAACCTTCCGTTTCCCCGGCGGGGAGAGCTTCACGGAGATGCAGGCACGGATGGTCGCCGCACTCGAGGTGCTGCGCTCCGCACACCCCGGAGGCGTCGTCGTATGCTTCTCCCACGCCGACCCCATCAAGGCCGCGGTGGCGCATGCGATGGGGACGCACCTGGACCTCTTCCAGCGGATCGTCATCAGCCCCGGTTCGGTGTCGGCCATCTCCTATGTGGAGGGCCAGGCACCCGCCGTGCTGATGGTGAATTCAACGTCGGAGCCGCTGAGCGGGCTGCGGGTGCCGTGACCACTGGTGTGAGGGACCGGCTGGGGCGGCAGATAGTCTGGAACCTGTGCAGCATTCACCCCGCTGGGAGCCGGCGGACCACGTTTCAGAGCAGGCACCCGGCGTGTATTTCGTCGAAGGCCCCGCTGCCAATTGGGTTGTGGTCCGTGACCCGGCCGGCTTTATCCTCATCGACAGCGGTTATCCCGCCGACCGGCCGCTGGTCCTTGAATCCATCCGTTATCTGGGTCTGGAGCCGGCCGACGCCAAGGCCATGCTGATCACCCACGGCCACGTGGACCATACCGGCTCCGCGGCGTTTTTCTCCACGTCGTTCGGGACACCCATCCTGTGCGCCCCCGAGGAGCTGCCCCACGTCCAGGGGAAGGAGAAGCACCAGGTCACGTTCGGCCAGGTACTGGTCCGGGCCTGGCGCCCGCGCGTCTTCCGCTGGTTGCTGCACGTCATTCAAGCTGGGGCCCTGAAAGCGAAGCCGGCAACGCAAGCACTCGCGTGGAACCCGGCGGGGCTGCGAAGCCTGCCAGGCTCCCCGGAAGCAATCCTGCTGCCGGGCCACACCCCCGGCAACGCCTCAGTCCTGTTACCCCGTGCAGGCGCGATCGCCGTCGGGGACTCATTCGTTGGCGGCCACCCACTCAGCCGGACCACCGGCCCCCAGATGCTCCACCCCATGTACCACGCGGACCCGGCAGCGGCCGTGGCTGCAACCCGCCGCCTGGCCGGCGTCAACGCTTCGGTCATCCTGCCCGGCCACGGTCCCGCACTGCGCATACCGCTGGCGGAATCACTGGCACAGTTGCACCGGTAGGTTGGCCAAGCGGGCCCCGCCCGGTACACCGACGGGCGCCGTAACGCACGGATAACGCCGCCGGTACTAGGTTGCGGCCATGGTCCAGAATCAAAAACTTGGCACCAGCGGCTACTCGTCCGGGTTCCTCGGAAACGAGCTGGAACCGCCCGCTCTTGATGCCGCGTTGTCGGACGACGCCGTCCAGCTCGACGGCTCCGCCGCGATTCCCTACACGCACTTCTCCCTCGCCCTCAGCAAGTCGCGGGGGTTTGCGCGGTGGGTAGCGTGGAATATAGACGGCGGTAGCATCAGGAAGGTGAGCCGGAACGGCATCCCATTCGTCAAGGACTCCCGCATTCCGGCCCAGTTCCAGAACGGCGATGAACTGTACAGCGGCAACCGCCTGGACCGCGGGCACCTCGCCCGCCGTGCGGATCTTGTGTGGGGTTCAGAGACGGAGGCCAGGAGCGCAAACAAGGACTCGTTCTTTTTCACCAACATCGCGCCGCAGATGGACGACTTCAACCAGAGCAGCAAGGACGGGGTCTGGGGGCGGCTGGAGGACGCAGTCTTCGCCGATGTCGACGTCCAGGACTTGAAGGTGACCGCTTTTGGGGGACCCATCTTCCAGGACAATGACCGCGAGTACCGGGGCGTCAGGCTGCCGCGGGAATACTGGAAGATCCTCGCCTATGTGGCAAGCGGCGAGTTCAAGAGCAGGGCCTTCCTGCTGACCCAGAACCTGAACCCCTTCGAAGCCCTCGACCTGGACGAGTTCCGGGCCTTCCAGGTCACCACGGAGGAACTCGAAGAACGTACCGGGCTGCGCTTCGCCGACGCGATGCAGGACGCGGACGCCCGTACGTCGCTGCGGGCCGCCGGCGAGCGGGAACCGCTGGGCGGCCTGGCGGACATCCAGTGGTGATGGGCCGGAGATGGAACGCCGCGCTGTGAAACTCGTCCTGTTCGATCTTGGGGACACGCTCGAAAGCGCGGGTGTCCTGCGGCCCGGGGCACTCGAGACGCTGGAGGCCATCGCTTCCCTGCGTAGGGACGGGCAAGCCGCGCCGCTCCTGGGCCTCGTGTCAGACTTCCACATGCCTCACCAGCCATCGGACGTCGGCACCATCCAGCAGCAGTACTACAGCCTGCTTGATGACCTCGGCATCCGGGCGTTCTTCGAGCCCGTCGCAGAGCGGGTCACGCTTTCCACGGAGGTGGGCGTATTTAAGCCGGACGAGGCAGTCTTCCGGACGGCAGCCTCGAAGATCAGTCCGGCCCTTGAATTCAAGGACATATTTTTCGTTACCGAGAACAGCGACCACGTTCGCGCCGCCGGCCTGCTCGGACTGGTGGCAGTTCACGTGCGGGGTCCCGGGCAGCCGGACGGCGGGTTGGAAACGTTGGCTGAACTCGTTCCGCTGGTGCAGGTGTTCCTTGATGATGGGGAACCGGTGGAGACGACCGTGCTGCATGTTTCGCCGGCAACGCGGAGCGCGGTCATGGACCGCGTTGCAGCAACCGGGGGTACCTGGACGAGGCTCGGTGATGTGCTGGTGGTGCGGTCACCCGCCGCGGCAGGAGAGCGCAGCGGGCACAGCGATGTGGCTGGTGATGGCCGCCTGTTCGTTCCGGAGGAGCGGCTGCACGTCGTCACCCAGATCGGCCGCTCTTTCCAGGAGGACCACCCCGACGCCCGGATCATCGTGGACAAGGGACGCTACCTGGTGGTCCACGCCGATCCCGGTGCGCCGCCGGGAGGCCCGCACGCGTCCTGCTACTCGGTCCGGCCGCTTACGGCCGGCACAGTAGTGTTCGATGAACTGCCGGCCCGGCCCGGGGCCGTTCCCGCTGATGACACGGGCACGGCGGCCGCTGCGCTGTCGCGGGAGTCGTTCACGGACGACGTCGACCGGCTGGCTTTCCTGCGGACCAGGCACTCCAGAAGCGCAGAGTTCCTCGGTGCACTTGAGTGGGCAAAGGACCGCCTGCAGGACCTCGGGTTTGCCACATCCGTCCAGACCGTGCCGGTGCCCGGCGGGACGAGCCGCAACCTCATCGCGGACCGCACCGGCGACGGCGGGGACCGGAAGGTAGTGCTCGTCACCGCCCACCTGGATTCCGTGAACACCAAAGGCATGGCGGCAGCGGCACCCGGTGCGGACGACAATGCGTCGGGCACAGCGGGCGTGCTCGCCATCGCGCGGGCCCTCGCCGGCCGTACAGGAAGGCATGACCTCCGGCTCATCCTGTTCGGCGGCGAAGAGCAGGGACTGTTCGGAAGCCGCCATTACGTGGCCGGACTCGATGGGGCCGAGCGCACCCGCATCAGCGCCGTGCTCAACATGGACATGATTGCCTGCCTGAACTCCAGCCTTCCCGCCGTGCTGCTCGAAGGTGCACCGGTGTCGCAGCCGGTCATGGACGCGTTGGCCGGCATCGCCCGGGAACACACGTCCCTGGCCGTCCAGACCAGCCTTAACCCTTTCAACAGCGACCACGTGCCCTTTATCGATCTCGGGATCCCGGCCGTCCTGACCATCGAGGGCACCGACTCGGCCAACGACCGGGTCCACACCGAGCGGGACACGCTCGAGACACTCGACATCAGCCTCGCCATGGAGATTCTGCGGATGAACGCCACCTTCGTTACGCAGGCCCTCGGCTTGGACATGTAGTGCCGGACCCATCACGTGAAGGAGAAGAAACGATGTTTGAGACAAACCAATTGAACGCTACGGAGCCGAGGAGCCGTGAACTGTGCGGCACTATGGAAGTACACCGGCGGCTGCTGAACCAGAGCGTCACTTACCAGGAACGCCGCGCCCTGATCGACAACCGGGCGCTGGCCTACGAGGAACAGACCCGCCGCGTTGGACGGCACGGCGTCCTCGTCATCCCGATCGTGGTCCATGTAGTGCACAATCCTGCTGACCCTGCCCAGAACATCAGCGAAGCCCAGATCCGGAGCCAGGTGGACGTCCTTAACGAGGACTTCCGCGCCGGCAACCCTGACGTCGCGGGCGTTCCGGCGGTGTGGGCGGACCGGGTGGCGGACTGCAACATAGAATTCCGGCTCGCGTCGCAGGACCCGGACGGCAACCCGACCGGCGGGATCACCCGGACAGCGACGAACATGCAGTTTTTCACCACCGAATTCGACGACGTGAAGTCCAGCAATACTGGCGGGGCAGACGGTTGGCCCAGCGACGAGTATCTCAACGTCTGGGTGTGCAACGATCTCAAGGACACCATCGGGCGGACGATTCTTGGTTATGCACAGTTCCCCGGGGGCCCACCCACCACCGACGGCGTTGTCATCGCAAGCTTCTGCTTTGGCAAGGGCGGGACGGCGCAAGCCCCCTTCGACCTTGGCCGGACCGCAACGCACGAGATCGGGCACTGGCTGGATCTGCGGCACATCTGGGGCGATGACCGCGGTTCGTGCAGTGGAACCGACTTCGTCGACGACACGCCGAACCAGGCGGACGCCACCTTCAACAGTCCGACTTTTCCGCAGCTCAGCTGCAACAATGGGCCGGACGGCAGCATGTTCATGAACTACATGGACTACACCGACGACGCCGCCATGTTTATGTTCACAAAAGGCCAGTCCCGGCGCATGGATGCCTGCCTTGAAGGGGCCCGGGCTTCCTTCCTGGCCACTCCCGCTTTCGCCCTGCCTGGCGCGGCGGCAACGGCAGCCCCGGCGCAGTCCGGCCCGGAACAGAAGCAGGAGGACGGCGACGTGCTGCAGCTGCGGCAGGAAATCGAACGGCTCCGCAAGGACAACGAACGGATCCAGTCGATTCTGGATGGCATCCGCGGGGCGCTGAACAGTGCCGCTACGGCCTCAACTGGTGGATGATGGGACGATGACCACAGCGCCAGGACGGGCAGAGCCGTGAGTGGAATCCCGCCGGAAGTTACGGGAGTCTGGCTGCACTCGCACGAGGAGGATACGTCCTCCGCCATGGTGTTCCGTCCGCGCGATTACCCTTTGCGTCCCGCCCGTTGGCGGGACGCCATCGAGGTACGGCCGGACGGCTCCTGCATCTGGCACGGCAGCAGCCCGGATGACCGCGGCCAGGCCACGCCGGGTCGCTGGGAAGACCTCGGAAACGGGCAGGCCCAAATATCCGTCGCCGCTGATGCCGGCGGTCCGCTCCCCCGCCGGATCCAGTCGTGGGCCCCTGACAAACTCGTGATCGACAAAGGCCAACATTAGCGGCGCATTGCCTCAGGCGATTCCGACCAGCTGGTACGCCGTTCGGATGGAGTCCACCTTCTCCTGTTTCTGCGCGTCGCCGCCGAAGTAGGTCTGCCCGACGTCCACCAGCGCCTGAAGGGCTTCCGGGAACGTCGCGAGGGGTGTCAGCCGTGCCATTCCCAAGTGCGTCAGCACCGCGACATCCTCGACGGTGAACACTCGAACTCCGTTGTTTTCCATCGTCAGCAGGTTGTGGACGGCCTTGTTGTGGATGTTGCTGTTGAAGTGGACCCACCCCTGGTCGTTGGCTCCGCTGGGCAGTTCACCGGGCCGCAGGTGCCGGAAGTTGTCCATGTGTTTGGGGTGGCCGGTGCGTGAGGGGTCGGCGAAGTTCCGAAGCGGCCGCTCGTCCGGCCGCAGTCCGGGGCCGATTTCCCAGTCCCACGTGGAAACGTCCGCCCGGTCCGGCGCTTCGTACCAGTTCTTGATGATGACACCGGCAATGTCAGCGAAGGATTCGTTCAGCGCACCCGACTGCGTTGCATAGACCAGGTTCGACGTAGTTTCGATGACGCCATGCGTGAGTTCATGCGCGATGACATCCAGGAAGCGCGAGAGGCTGACCAGGCGGCCGTTCTTCTGGATCTGGCCGTACCACATCCGGTGCCTGAACCAGAAGGCGTTCAGGAGGACGGGCGGAGCCTGCATGCTCGATGCCGTGACGTTGACCAGCGAGATGAGGTCCATCCCCTGGTCATCGATGCCGTTCCGTTGCAGCACCACGTTGTAGAAGTCCAACACGCGGGACGCGTTGGCGTGGGCCGAAACTGCCGCCCGGTTGGTCGTCCCGTAGTCGCTGCTGGCCGCCTCTACGGGAAAGTCGGGATCGCGCGGGTTGTTGTCGATGTCAGCGAACTTCAGGTCGTACGTGCGGACCATGCGGCGGGGGTCGTTGAGCCGGCATGTGGTTTCGTTCGGGGCAACCAGTTCACCGAAAAACGTCTGCTCCTCTTCGTCCTCGTCGATGCCCTTGCAGCGGGCGGGAACCGCCAGGGCAGTCGGGGCGGCGCTATAGCAGAACAGGATCTCGCCGTTGTGGGCGTCCACCAGGTAGTTGTAGCTGGGCGGAACCGGCCGCCGTCCCAGGCCGTGGCCCAGCAGTCCTTCATCGGGGGCAGTTCCAGGGTCACTTGCGCCAGGCGGCTCTGCGGGAAGCTCGGTGAAAAACCACGCGAGGTGCCACGACCCGTCGTCGTCCTTCTTGTAGAAGTTCAGCCGCGCGCCAACGCCGGCGTCGGCAGGAAGCTCCGCACCGGTGAAGACCGCCACCCGTTCGAGTGCCTCGGGCCGGCTCAGGGACTCGACAGGGCTGGCCTCCGGAGCTTCACCCAGTTGTCCGTTCACGCTCACCAGTTCCCGGGATGAGGTGAGCTCCACCAGCGCGCTTGCCCCGAAGATGGGGATGTCCCGGTAGGTCTGCGAAAAGCGCAAGGTCCGGGTCCCCAGCGCGGGCACTTCCCGCTCACTTTCCACCACCAGCCCGGGAACGCGCTCCGGGAGTTCCGGCTCCACCAGGGACCTCATGGCCGGACGTTCGTCCTGCTGGAGCAGTTGGTCGAGGTAGTACCTGGCGGCGGCCTCGTTGCTGTTGAAGGAGAGGGCAGGCGCGTCCGGTGCCCCGGCGGGTGGTTGGCTCCTGAACGACTCGGCGGACCGCGCCTGCGCACCTTCCGCCCCGGCGTGGTAGTGAAACCCCTGCAACTGGGACATCATTGCCTTCTTCCGACTGGCTCAACCGGCGTAGTGGACTGGTAGGCAGCGAGTCTAGGCAGCCGCGCGTTACGTCACCGTTACGGCTACTCCGTGGCCCGCTGCTACACCGGCAGCACCCGCGGCGTCACGGTGATCTGCAAGCCGGCGTTGTCTCCGAGCAGGGGCTTCATCAGGTCCGGAACATCGATCCGGCCGCGCCACCTGTTGGCCGTTTTGTCCTGGTCCACCAGCCGGTCCTTGTCCTCCGGGTCCCAGTCCCGCAACGCTGTGGGGATGGTGCTGTTCCAGGCGGCCCAGCCCCTTGGCAGCGGTTGTCCGGGGGACGGCGGCTGGATGTCCACCACCAGCGTGTCCTGCCAGTCTTCCGTCTGTTCCATGTGGTCGTCGAAGAAGAAGCGGCCTTGCTTTTCGACCATGGACAACAGCCGCAGCCGCAGTGCGTGCCGGAGCCTGGGCACCGCCTTTCCGCCCACCAGGGGCCGGGGAGCGTGGGAGGAGAGGAACGTGGTGAGGAGGGGTTGCGGCGAATCGATGGGGTTACCTTCCTTCCAGCGCTCAATCTGGATGGGGCAAAAGTGGGCGGCAGTCTGTTCATGGACCAGGACGGGCAGCCCGCGGATGGCCAAGGCAACATCCAGCTGGAATTCCACCTCGTCCGGGGCGCTCCTTCCGACAGTGAAGCCTACAAGCTCAATCTGGACTTTCAGGTCCCCGAAGAGGAAGCGCTGAAGGTTCTGGTACCCCTCTTCGGAGTTGACGATCCCGTACCGGCCGCTGTGGGCCCGGTGGACAATGGCGAGCGGAGCGCCACGTACCGCGGCGTTGTCGATCTGGACCAATCCGTCGCTGCGTGCACCCACAGCCTTGGAGGACAACCCCAGCGCGACGTCATAGTCTTCCGGATTCGAGCCCACGAGGCAGAAGAGCTCATCAACAGGGAAACTGCCCGCCGGAATTTCCGTTCCCTTGAAGCCGTCGCGCTTCAGGACAGGCCGCCGGGCTGCAGGAGTGAGGTAGTCATACATGCGGTCGGGGCCGAAGATGTCGGCACCGTGGATTCCTGTTGCGTCCCGGATGCGCTCCAGCAGGCCGAATCCGATGGCGAAGCTGATTCCGCCGTGCGGTGTGGCGTAGGTGAAGACCCTGGCCACGTACCTGGTTCCGGCGGCAGGATCGACGTTTCCGTCCGCGTCGGCTGAGTCTTCCGGGATCACGCGCTGCAGCAGGGAGCGGCAGATCAGCCCGCCCATCGAGTGCGCCACCAGGAAGACCTTCGGAGCCCCCGTCCTGTCAAGCACCAGCTTAATGAGCTTGAACAGGTCACGTGCGGCTGTTTCAAACGAAAAGCTGTCCGGTTCCTCTGCGAAGGTGTCGGCGGAGTTGTCGTAGAAGCGGTAGATCCAGATGGAGGCAGGATTGACCGTGCCGGTTGCCACGCCTTCCAGGAATGCCCATTGGTCCCCATGCACCGGGACCTCGTACTTGTGGTCCGTGATGAGGCGCAGCATGGGCGATTCGAACTGGTGGAACTGCGCCCGGCCGCGGCTGTCCGAGCGGACATGGACCGATCCCTGGCTGAAGCCGTAGAACGGGTCATCCACCGCACTGTTGATGGCGCTGCCGTTTCCGGCGAAGCCGCGGACGTAGATGATGGGCAGCCTGCCGTCGTCTCCTTGATTGCCCATTGCGCGTGCCCCTCTTCCGGAAGCCTGTGTCCCTCCCCCGTGGGCATGTACCTTGTGGGGACAGCTGATCAGACGGGCCGTTACGACGGCGTTACCGCCTCCTGCACAAGCGGTCCGGCACTGCGCGGGGTTGGTCATGCAGCAGTAACGCGCGTCGGGGTCTACTTGAATGACGCTGGGCTGGCTGAAAGCGGGAAACCATGCGGATGAAGGACGTCGGTCAGGCACCTGACGAAGGGCACAACAGGATGCCGGCGGTTCCTGATGCCAGCACCCTGGTGATCCGGGCATGGCATGAAGACGGCGCACAGCCCCCCGGATTCCGCGCCAGGATCACCTACGGCCCAGGCCACGGCGAGGAGCGCACCACGGTTTCCGCTGCCGACCGGGATAAAGTGCTACACGTTGTGCAGCAGTGGCTGCTGACCCAGTCCGATGTCCAGGGAAGGAACTAGCTGCGCGTCCGCATGGGTGGCTTGCGGCTTTGCTGTCTGGCCGATCAGCTGCCTCAAACCGTCCGAGGGTGGAACACCCATGTCACTGAGGAGTTGTTCCTGGTATTTGTCATAGGCGAGCAGGGCGGAGGCCAGGTTTCCCTGCGCCAGCTCCGAGGCAACAAGGACCCGTACGGCACTCTCGTAGAGGGGTTCGATTTCCAGTGCGGCCAACGCCGCTTCCGCAGCGCCCCCGTGGTCCCCGCGGCCAGAGAACTCCCGTGCGGCCAGCGTGAAGGCCCGGAGCTGATCGTGCCGCAGCCGGCTCTGCTCGAAGATCACCCAGTCCTCGTACCAGCCGGGCAGGAATTCCGCGTCCCGCAGGTCCCGCAGCAGCGTCCACGTGCTGCCGGTACTCGAAAGGGCGGCCTCTTTCAGCATGGCGCGAACCCTGTACAGGTCCACGGCAACCCGGCTGTCGAGGGTCAGCAGGGCCCCATCCTTGACCAGCACGCCCGGCACCTGCCTCGTCATCAGATGGACCGCCACCCGGAGGCTTTCCAGTGCCTTGGCGTCCGGATACTCCGGCCACAGCATGCCGGCAAGGTAGTTCCGGAGACTGGGACCGCGGACTGCCAGTGCTGCTATAAGCCGCTGCTGCCGGGCAGCAACATGGACAACTGCCCCGTCCCGGCGCAGCTGCCAGGACCGCATGAGGTCAAGTTCCAAAATTCCACAGTCATCATTGCCCATGGCGGCCTGATTTCAGCAGGGATTACTACACCAAATATGTAAGTCTGAGGATCCTCACGTTGCACTTGAAAGTCAACGAGCAAATCCCCCTTCTTCTTTAGGGAGAGGCGTCTATCAGACAGCCGCACGGCAAACTGCCTGGCAGCTGCGCGGGAGAAGGAACGACGGCGGGCGGCCGCCGTCGTTCCTTGTTTAACTACGCGTAGGTGGCGAAGTTCTGCGTGGCCACCAGCTGCGCCCCGTAGGGCGAACCGGCGGAGAGCCGGGCAGAGCCGAACCCGAAGTCGGTCAGGGCGGCGTTGAGCATATTGGCGTTGTGGCCAGGTGAGGCCTTCCAGGCAGCGAAGAGTGCATCGGCGTCGGCGTTCACGGCAATGTTTTCGGCAGTGCGGCTCCAGCCGGACGGGATCTGGGCGGCCGCATCGGGGTTGTGCCGGAAGCCGGCGCTGCCCTGGGCGTTGATGTCATTCATCATGGTGTTCGACCAGTTTTGGGCAACCGCTTCGAGCCCGCTGTTGTAGCGCAACGGGGCAAGGCCCTTGGCCGCCCGGTAATCATTGATGAGCTGGAAGGATCGCTGGGCGACGGCGTTGGACGGCGTGCCGGTAGCGGACGGCGCCACCGGAGGAGCAGGTGCGGGAGCCGGTGCGGGCGCTGGGGCGGGAGCCGGTGCCGGTGCTGCGGCAACCGGAACCTCGGCAGGAGCCGGTGCCGGAGCTGCGGGGGCCGGAACTTCGGCAGGAGCCGGAGCGGGCGCTGCGGCAACCGGAGCCTCAGCAGGAGCTGCGGGAGCCTCAGCCGGCGGCGTCCTCGCCGGCTCCACAGCGGGGCTGGGTGTGGCCGGAACCGGTACGGGCGTCCGGGTTGCGGGAGCTGAGGCAGGCGCCGAAGGAGCCGGCGATTGGGCACCGGCGGTGATCCAGTTCCACCAACCAAAGGGCCACGAAGCGGCGCCTGCAGGAGCGGAACCGGCGGTCAGCAGGCCGCCGGCCAGGACGAGGGTGATCAGGAGGGCAGCGAGGTGTTTCTTGTCTTTTCGCATCCGAAGAACAGTACCCAGTGCCCATTGCCCACCGCACATCGGGTTACGCCCCTCCGCACGGCAAGGATTCCTTTCCTGTTCGGGAGTCTCTTGACAGGCAACGATCACAGGACTCTCATTCGAGGACCTACGTATACAAGAAAGGGGTGCTGACCATGCCTGACATCCAGGTTCCCCCGGGAAAGCAGTTCCGGGTCCGGACGGGAGCGGCCCTGATGACACTGGCCGGTCTGGCCTTCGTGGGGTACGCCGTGGTCTTTTTTGTGCTTAATTTCACAGGTGCTTTCCTTGAGCTGGGCATAGGACCAGACGAAGTGAACAAGGGAAAAACGGAGATTGAGGCGTTCAGCCCCCAGCTGTACCACTACATCAGCCATCTGCACATCACGATCAGCGGCTTCATCGCGGCCGCCGGGCTCGCCGTCGCGGGTCTGTCCTGGTACGGCGTACGGCGTGGAGAACGGTGGGCCTTCGCCACAGCCGTTATCGTCCCGTTTGTCGGACTCGCGGTGGCCCTCCCCGCCCACTACCCCTGGGGACTGGCAACGCTTGGCCACCTCGGACCGGTCTACGTGGCCGCGCTCATTTTCCTGGCCGGGGCGGTTGTGGCGTACAGCGGACTGCGAACCGCCTCGGTGCCACGCTGACATCAGGTCTACTTTGCCCGTTGCTGTGGCAGCCGCGGCGGCCGGACCCCCGCACAACCCCACGCGCCTTCCAGCCGCCGGCGGGTCCCGCTAGCATTGGCGGTGCCCGGCGTTCCTAATGTCCCTTGCACTGGAGAAGGAAGCCATGAACAGCGTTACGTGTGACCTCACCGTTTCCCTTGATGGATTCGTCGCCGGTCCGAATCAAAGCCTGGCCGAACCATTGGGCGAGGGCGGCGAGGACCTGCACCGCTGGATGTTCGAAGAACCCGAGGCGAATGCGGCGGCGATTAAGGGCATCCTTCAGGCAGGTGCCTTCATCATGGGCCGCAACATGTTCGCCGGCCCCGGCCCGGGGCCCTGGCCGGAAAACTGGCGCGGCTGGTGGGGAGAGGAACCGCCCTATCACGCACCGGTGTTTGTCCTCACGCATCATCCGCGCCCTCCCCTGGAGATGCAGGGCGGCACGACATTCAACTTCGTGGCCGATGGGATCGAGGCAGCACTGGCCCGGGCGCGGGAGGCTGCGGCCGGGAAGGACGTCGCGATTGCCGGGGGCGCCAGAACCGTGCAGCAATTTCTATCGGCGGGACTGATCGACGAACTGCGGCTCCACACCTCACCGCTCATCCTCGGAGGGGGCGAGCGTCTGATGGACGGCATCCGGAATGTCACGCTTGAACCGACGGAGGTCAGCGGCACCAGCCTGGTGACGCATGTCCGCTACCGGCTGGTCCGGTAGGCGGCCCCTACTCTTGGGATTGTCCGGTAGGGACGCGCAGGCTGCCGTACCTCTCCATCCGGTGCCACCGCAGGTGCACGCCGGCCACGGCGGTGACAACGGCCTGAATGACGACGAGATACATGAGCTGCCTGTAAACGAACTGCTGAAGCGGAAGGGTCCACAGCGGGCGGAGGCGCTCATTGTCGAGCCGGAAGGCGTAGGCGGCCATGAGGAATTGGACGGCCAGGAAGACGAACCAGAGCGCCACGATCCGGAGTGGATCGAGGAAGATCAGACCGTAGACAGCGAAGATATCGACGACCGGCGCGAACAGCGGAAGCAGCACCTGGAGGACGAGCAGGTAGCCGAGGCCGCGCCGCCCCAGCTTGCCGGCTGCCCCTCCCTGCACCACCGCGCCGCGGTGCTTCCACATTGCCTGCAGCGTTCCATAGCACCAGCGGTACCGCTGTTTCCAAAGCGCCGAGAGGCTCGCCGGCGCTTCGGTCCAGGCCCTTGCGTCGTCCTTGTACACAACGCGCCAGCCGTCCCGGCACAGTGACATGGTCAGGTCCGTGTCTTCCGCGAGTGTGTCATCGCTGACTCCACCGACGCGGAGGAGGGCATCGCGGCGGAAGGCCCCGATGGCGCCGGGGACAGTGGGCATGCATTCCGCGACGTCGAACAGCCTGCGGTCAAGGTTGAAGCCCACGACATACTCGATGTGCTGCCAGGCGCCGAGGATGCCACCGCGGTTGGCGACCTTGGTGTTGCCCGAGATGGCACCCACCCGCGGGTCGGCGAAGGGCTGGATGAGGGCATGGACTGTGTCCGGTTCGAAGACGGTGTCGCCGTCCACCATGACCACAAGGTTGTGGGTGGCGGCCTGCAGCCCGGCGTTAAGCGCGGACGGTTTGCCTCCGTTCTCCTTCCGGATCACCGTGACGCCGGGCAGTCCGAGCGCGTCCACGATGTCGGCGGTCCCGTCGGTGGATCCGTCATCGACGACGATGATCTCAACCGGGTGGGTGGAGGCCACGATGGACCGGACCGCGGCTTCGATGCCGGCCGACTCGTTGTACGCCGGCACGATCACTGTGACCGGGCCGGTAACCTCCGGCCGGACCAGCACGTCCACCCGGCGGCGGCCGCGGCCGGCCGCTGAGATGCGGCGTGCGGCACGGCTGTGCCGCGCGGCGAAGAAGACCACGAGGACGGCACGGATGAACGTCACGGCTCCGGCTGCAACCAGCGCCCACGAGATGGCCGTGACAACGAAGCCGCTGAGGCGGATGCCCCACGCCAGGGCCGTCCCGCTGGCCTGTTCCGTGGCGGTTGCCGGCCGCATGGTGTCGACGCCGATCGCATCACCGACGGTGGTGACCCGGAAACCTTTGTCCGCGAAGTTTGCAAGGGCGGAGTCCAGGGCGGCAACCGTCTGCTCCCGGTCTCCTCCGCCGTCGTGCATCAGGACCACCTGCCCCTGCGGCCCGGAAGGAGCCAGATTGCGTTCAATTTCCCCGACGCCCGGCAGCCGCCAGTCCCCGCTGTCCAGGCTGCTCAACACGGTGAGGTACCCCTCGTCCGCCGATGCCTGCATTGCGGACCAGGTACCGCCGGCCACGGCACCGTTTCCGGAGCTGTACGGGGGACGCAGCAGGGACGCCGCGTGGCCAGTGATGCCCATGATCGCGTCCTGGGCACCCTGGACTTCAAGCTGGCGGCGCCACTCGTCGGCGGTGCCAAGGTCGGCATGGGTGAGCGTATGGACGCCGATCTCGTGGCCTTCGGCCATGATGCGCCGCACAAGATCTGGGTGCTCGATCGCGGCCGAACCGACGACGAAGAACGTCGCGTGTACCTGGTGCTTGCGAAGGACATCGAGGATTTGTGGCGTCCAGACGGGATCCGGGCCGTCGTCGAAGGTCAGGGCGACCGTTCGGTCCGGTGGCGTCACAGTGCGGACAGCTCCGTTCCGGGCGTCGATCACGGGACCGCCCTGCGATACGGCCTTCGGGACGCTGCCGGACGGTCCATTCACCGGCGCGGAGTCGTAGCCGACTGCGGCGAGGTGGTGCATGTATCCCTGCACCACGAGGGCAATACCGAGGGCAAACAGGACCGCCATGAGGACGAACCAATGAGCCCTTACGTTGACAGGAACAGCGCTCTTGCTCCGGCGGCGCACGCTCACGGGCGCGGCGGGGCGGATGGCCGGGTTGCCTGGCCCGGGGCCGACCCGCTCATGCCGGGCGCCGCCGGCTCCGCAGCAGGCGCTGGAGCTTCAACACGCGGCACAGCCTGAACCGGCGGGCTGTTGACCGGCGGTGCCACGGGCGCGGCCGGGGGTGCAGCCACCGCGGCCTGGCCGGCGGGCAGGGCTGCCGGCCCGGCCGCCGGGGCTTCCACGGCCGGAGGGCCAGCCGCACTGGAAGCGGGCGCCGACGGCACCGGCTGCGGAGCAGGGGCCTCGGCGGCGGCCGGAAGGGGCAGGTAGGGAGCGGAAACATTGGATCCGCTGATGAGCGCCACTAAAAGGAGCAGGACATACGCCGCCACAAGCCCCAGGGCCCCGAGGCCGATCAGCTTGACGCGCCTCAGCCGGCGACCGGACGCGTCGACGAATACGGGTCCATGCGGCGACGCGGCATGGGGCTGACTGGACGTTTCGTCAAGGGCTATCATCGGGGATCACCTTAGAGGATCCCCAAAGCGAACCCCAAACACCGTTACTGAACCTCGATCGCATCAGGGGTGCATGGCTTTGCAGCCGATGTGGGCAGCGTTGGTGAGCGCTAGGAAGCTTGCACCAGGCAGTCGAAGGAATCGAAGATACGGGTGGTGACCTGCTCGATGCTTCCGATCCCATGTACTTGGGTCAGGATGCCGCGACGTTCATACTGCTCCACAACGGCCCCGGTTTGCTCGTGGTAAAGGTCCAAGCGGTGGCGGATGACGGTTTCGTTGTCGTCAGAGCGTGCCGTCTCCTTGGCCCGATGTAGCATGCGTCCAACGAGCTCTTCGTTGTCGGCCGTCAGTTGCAGGACGGCATTGAGCTTCTGGCCGCCGGCGGCCAGGATCCGGTCCAGGTAGTCCACCTGGTCAACGGTCCGGGGGTAGCCGTCCAGCATAAACCCGTCGTGGACGTCAGTCTCCTGGAGGCGCTCACGCACCATGTTGTTGGTGACGTTGTCCGGTACAAAGTCGCCGGCGTCCATGTACTTCCTGGCTACAAGCCCCAGAGGGGTCCCGCGTTTAACGTTGGCACGGAAGATGTCCCCGGTGGAGACAGCAACAATGCCAAGACGCCCCGAAATCCGCTCAGCCTGGGTTCCCTTGCCGGAACCGGGAGGCCCAATGATCAACATTCTGGTCATACAAAAGTCCTCTGTGACGTTGTTGGTGATACTGTGTGGGCCCGCTACGCCGTGCCCTGCACAGCCCTGACGAAGTGCTCAGGCCAGGGCTGTGCGGTGGAAGCTCCGGGCGGGACGTGTGCTGTGGTGACTGTGCCGAACGCGGCCACGGTGCCAGACTGCGGCGTTGCGCCACCGGGAGCACCGGTAGCTTCACCCCGGACTTCGAAGCCCATGGTCAGCGAGGTCCGGCCAAGCGCGGTGATTTTCACTGTTGCCCTCACGCGCTGGCCGAACCACAGCTTGGCCGTGTAATTGACCACCTGCTGAACGCGGGGGGCGCTGGGAAAGTAGTCGGGCAGCTGAAGCTTACGGAACAGTTCCCCTTCGGCTGCTTCCACCCACCGCAGAATGGCCGAATTGTGCTGGTGGCCCGAAGCATCGGTATCCACCCACTCCACGATCCGTTCAACGCTTGCCTCCGCAAAATGCGTGTCCGGGGTTCCGATACTCCCTGAAGGGGCACTCCCCCGCATTCCACCGTGCTCCATGATGCTCCTAGCGTGCGCCGATCCCGGCGACCTCTTCGTCCGGGTCGCCATCGGCGGTAGTCGAGACAACCGGCGGCTCGGGTTGCGGCTTGGGAATCATTGCCACCGCCGCGGCGGCAAGCACCGCGATCCCGGCGAAGATCGCGAAGTTGGCCTCGAACGGCAGCTTCGAACCGGCGATCCAGCCGCCGATCAAGGGTCCGGAGATGGCGCCGAGCCTGGCGAAGCTCAAGGCCCAGCCGGTGGCGGTGCCACGCACCTTTGCCGGGTAGTAGTCGGCGATGTAGCCAGTGAGAACCAGGGATGTGGAGATGGAACCAACGCCTGCGAAGGCGACGAAGAGCAGGTTGACCACCATGGTGTTCGGAAAGACCAGCAGCATGATGCCCAGCCCGCCAAGGATGTAGAACACCACCAGGATGAGCTTCTTGCCGTACTTGTCTGCGGCGCGGCCGAGGAGGAGACCGCCGATGGCGGACGCAAGGCTGAAGACCAGCAGGAATGTGAGGGATGAGCCGAGATCGTAGCCGGCCTTCTTCATGATGCTCGGCAGCCAGGTATTGAGGCCGTAGACAAGGACCAGTCCGCAGAACAGGGAAATCCAGAAGAAGACGGTGGACCGCAGGTACTTGCGGGAGAACATGGTGGTGATTGTCCGCCACCACGGTTCCGCCGCTGCACCCGCTGTGGCCGCTGCCGGCGCAGCCACGGGTGCATAGTCTGTGATCCGAAGCCTCGCCGCCAGCGCTTTCGCTTCCGACCTGCGGCCCTTGGACTCAAGGTATTCCAGCGATTCGGGCAGGAGCTTCCAGATCACCGGCAGAAGGACCACCGGTGCGGCGCCTATGGCGATCACGGCACGCCAGCCCCCAAGGGGCAGGACGAACAGGGCGGCCAGTGCGGCTGCCACGATCCCCAGCGAGTAGCCGGAGTACATGAGCCCGTAGTTGAAGGAGCGCTTGTTCGGGGCCGAATATTCGATGGTCAACGCCGCTGCCACGGGGATGACACCGCCCATGCCCAGGCCGCCGATGAGGCGGAACAGGCCAAACAGCTCAGGGGTGGGAGCCCATGCTGCGCCTGCCTGAGTCAGGGTGAAGATGGCCATCGAGGCCAGCAGCATCTTCTTGCGGCCGACGAGGTCGCTGAGCGTGCCGATGAACAGCGCGCCGATCAGCATTCCAATCAACGCATAGGAGCCCAGGCCGCCCAGGGCAAGCGGACTCAGGTTCCATTCCTTGTACTCGGCAAGGGCGGGAAGGATGGCGCCGAGCACGCCGACGTCGTAGCCCTCGGCCAGGATGGCAAGCCAGCAGCAGAAGAGGACAACGCCGGTGCTGCGCTTGGGGACGTTCCAGTTGGTAGCGGGTGCGGCGGCCATGGCTACTTCACCAGAACCGATGCAGCGGCTGACGCGGGAGTCCAGCGAAGATGGGGAGTGGAGGTTGCGGCATCTGGTTCCTTCAGGAGGGACAGGCGGGGACGTACGGCGTCGGTGCGGGAGCTCGGCGGCTTGCGGCGGCCGGCCCGGAACTGCGGAATCCAGGTGGCGCCGGTGCCCTGGTATTCCTGCTCCGCGGCAGCGTGCAGGGTCCATTGGGGGTCGTACAGGTGGGTGCGGCCCAGGGCAATGAGGTCGGCGCGGCCGGCGAGGAGGATGGAGTTGACGTCGTCGTAGGTGGAGATGGCGCCGACGGCGATGACGGCCGCGCCTGCCGGGGCGGCCACTTCCTGGCGGATGCGGTCGGCAAACGGCGTTTGGTAGCTGCGGCCGAAGGCAGGCTTTTCTTCCTTGGCAACCTGGCCGGTGGACACGTCCAGGCCGTCCGCACCGTGTGCCACAAATGCCCGCGCGATCCCGACCGAATCGTCGGAGGTGTTGCCGCCGTCGATCCAGTCCGTCGCGGAGATGCGGACCGTCACCGGCTTGCCGGCAGGCCAGGCGGCCCGGACGGCGTCGAACACTTCCAGCGGGAACCGCAGCCGGTTCTCCAGGCTGCCGCCGTACTCGTCGGTCCGCCGGTTGGAAACCGGCGAAAGGAACGAGGACAGCAGGTAGCCGTGGGCAGCGTGCACCTCAAGCAGGTCGAAACCTGCTTCCGCGGCCCGCAGCGTTGCGGCGACGAACTCCTCTTTGATCGAGTCCATCCCGGCGCGGTCCAGCTCCAGGGGAACCTGGTTCCGCGGACCGTAGGAGACCGCAGATGGGCCCACGGCCTGCCAGTTTCCGGCCTCCAGCGGTTCGTCGATTCCTTCCCACATGAGCTTGGTGGAGCCCTTGCGGCCTGAGTGGCCGATCTGGGCTCCGATTTTGGCAGTGGACTGGCTGTGCACGAAGTCCACGATTTCCTTCCAGCTGTCCCGCTGCACGTCCGTGTACAGTCCGGTGCAGCCTGGCGTGATCCGGCCGGCTTCTGAGACACACACCATTTCGGTCATCACCAGGCCCGCACCGCCCAGGGCCTTTGACCCGAGGTGGACCTTGTGGAAGTCGCCGGGTATCCCGTCGACGGCGGAGTACATGTCCATGGGAGACACCACAACCCGGTTCTTCAGTTCCAGTCCGCCAATGCGGAAGGGCTGGAACATGGCCGGCGCTGCCTGGGTGAGTCCCTGGGACTGGGCGAAATGCCGCTCCACGTCAGCAGCGAATTCCGGGTCCCGCAGGCGCAGGTTCTCCTGGGTGATGCGGCGGCTGCGGGTCAGCAGGTTGAACGCGAACTGGGTGGCGTCCTGGTCCTTGTACTGGCCGATCCGTTCGAACCATTCAAGCGATGCCTGGGCGGCCCGCTGGGTGGATTCGACCACGGGGCGGCGCTCCGCCTCGTACGCGGACAGGGCGGACTCAAGGTCCTGGTGTTCGTGAAGGCAGGCGGCCAGCGCGAGGGAGTCTTCCATGGCCAGCTTGGTGCCCGAGCCGATGGAGAAGTGTGCGGTGTGGGCGGCATCGCCGAGCAGCACCACGTTGTCCTTGCGCCAACTGCGGTTGCGGACGGTGTTGAAGTTCAGCCATTTCGAGTTGTTGGAAAGCACTTCATAGCCGTCCAGTTCCTCGGCAAAAATGGAGCGGACCTTGGCGATGGCCTTTTCATCCGAGACGCCAGGGGGAAAGACCTCGTTGGCGGTCTCGTCGAAGCCGGCGGCATGCCACACATCCTCATGCATTTCGACGATGAACGTGGAACCTTCGTCCGAATAGGGGTAACCGTGGATCTGCATGACGCCCCACTCGGTTTCCTTCACGAAGAACTTGAAGGCTTCGAAGACCTGGTCCGTACCGAGCCACATGTACTTGTTGGTGCGCGGATCCAGGTCAGGGCCAAAGGCATCAGCGTACTTTGCCCTGATCTGGGAGTTGACGCCGTCTGCGGCGAGCACCAGGTCATAGTCCGCTTCGAGTTCCTCGATGGCGGGGGCCATCGTCTGGAAGCGCAGGTCCACGTTGAGTTCGGCGCAGCGGCGCTGGAGCAGTTCCAGGAGTTCCTTGCGGCTCATCGCGGCGAAGCCCTGGCCGCCCACGCTGATCGTCTGCCCGGCGAAGTGGACGTCGATGTCGGACCAGCGGGCGAAGCGGCGGCTCATGTATTCGGCCACAACGGGATCGGCGTTGCCGATACCGCCGAGCGTTTCGTCTGAAAAGACGACGCCGAACCCGAAGGTATCGTTCGCTGCGTTGCGTTCCCAGAGGGTGATCTCGTGGGACGGGTCGAGCTGCTTCATCAGGGCTGCGAAGTACAGGCCGCCGGGGCCGCCTCCAACAATGGCGATTTTCATGGTCTTGCTCCTTTTTATGCCTGGCACTGGCCGGCGGCAGTCAGTAGTTGGGTTTCGCCCGCGAGGCTGTCGCGGAGCTTGAAGTGCTGCAGCTTGCCGCTGGGATTGCGGGGCAGCTCGGTGACGAAGCGGAGTTCGCGGGGGTACTTGTAGGGCGCAATGGTCGCCTTCACGAAGTCCTGGATCTCCTTGCATTTGGCGGCGTCACCGTTGACGCCGTCGCGCAGCACCACGAAGGCGCAGACCACGGTTCCCCGGTCGGGATCGGACCGGCCGATGACGGCGTTCTCCACCACATCCGGGTGCTGGTCTATCGCAGCTTCCACCTCGGGGGCGCCGATGTTGTAGCCGGATGAGACGATCATGTCGTCGGACCGGGCCTGGTAGGTGAAGTAGCCGTCCGCGTCCATGGAGAAGGTGTCGCCTGTGACGTTCCAGCCCCCCACCACATATTTGGACTGGCGCGGGTCGTCCAGGTAGCGGCAGCCGGTGGGACCGATGACAGCCAGGCGCCCGTTGTGCCCGGGCCCGAGTTCGTTGCCGTCGTCGTCCAGGATGGTGGCCCGGTAGCCCGGGACTGCCTTGCCTGTGGTTCCCGGCCGGATGTTATCGCCTGCCGCTGATATGAAGACGTGAAGGAGCTCGGTGGAGCCGATGCCGTTGACCAGCCGCAGTCCGGTGGCCTCATGGACGGCTTCCCACGTCTCCTTGGACAGGTGCTCACCAGCGGAGACGGCGATCCTCAGGTTGCGGAGGAGGTCGCCCCGTCCTTCCTTGAGAATGGCGCGGTAGGCGGTGGGAGCGGTAAAGAAAACAGTCGCTCCCGCAGCTGCTGCGCGTTCGGCCAGCTCCACCGGGCCCGCCTTCTCGGTGAGCAGTGAGGATGCCCCGAACCGCAGGGGAAAGACCACCAGTCCGCCAAGCCCGAAGGTGAAGGCCAGGGGCGGCGACCCGGCAAAGACGTCGTCGGCGGTGGGCTGCAGGATGTGCCGGGCGAAGGTGTCGGCGTTGGCCAGGATGTCCCGGTGGAAGTGCATGGTCACCTTCGGCACGCCGGTGGTGCCCGACGTCGGACCCAGGAGTGCAACGTCGTCGGCGGCGGTGTCCACCGCTGAGAACGTCCCGCTCTTGGCGGCGCAGCGCGCGGTGAAGTCGCCGCCGTCGGGCCCTCCATAGCTCACAACCGCGACCTCACCGGCGGCAGCCTCGAGGTCCTCCACGAAGCGGTGGTCGGAGATGGCCACCACGGGCCTGGTGAGCTGGATCAGGGTGGCGACCTCGCTGGAACGCAGCATAGGCATCGTGGTGACAACTACTGCACCGGCCTTCAGCACGCCCAGCCAGGCGGCCACAATCCACGGATTGTTCGGTCCGCGCAGCAACACGCGGTTCCCGGCGACCACACCGAGGTCTTCGGTGAGGACCTGGGCTACCTGGTTGGCGCGTTTCTGCAGTTCGCCGTAGGTCCAGACGGTACCGTCGGGGGTCCGCAGCGCCGGCCTGTCCGCGCCGTGCTCGGCGACGGCAGTGTCGATGAGCGCGGCGGCGGCGTTAAGCCGTTCAGGGTACTGGAGTTCGGGGAGGGTGAATTCGAGCGCCGGCCAGGTGTCGGCGGGCGGCAGGTGGTCGCGGGTGAACGTGTCCACGTGGGCCGATGGCGTCATGCTCATGGCCGTTCCTTTCAGTGGTGCGTCAGGCAGATGGTTGGGTGGGTGGCAGGTCAGGAGCCGGGGCGGATCATGCCCTCCTGGGCGACCGTGGCAAGGAGCCGTCCCTGCCGGTCGAAGAAGCGGCCCATGGCCAGGCCCCTGTTGCTCTGGGCTGAGACGGCTTCCTGGGCGTACAGGATCCATTCGTCAGCGCGGCCGTCGCGGTGGAACCACATGGAGTGGTCCAGGCTGGCAGTTGCGAGTCCGGGGCTGGACCAGTGGAGGCCGTTGACCCTCAGGAGCGGTTCCAGGATGGTGTAGTCGCAGACATAGGCCAGTGCAGTGCGGTGAAGATCGGCATCGTCCGGCAAGGAATCGAAGGCCTTGACCCAGATGGCCTGCTGCGGAACGGGCCCGCCTTCCAGGTCGATGTACACCGGTCCCGGTACGTGGCGCATGTCGAAGCTGCGTCCGGTGGACCAGTAGTCGGCGGCAGGACCGGTGGCTTCCTCCAGTGCCTCTGCGGCACTGCGCAGGGAATCAGGTTCGACGGCGGCGGGAGCCTTTGGCTGGAAGTCCGGGCCGTCCTCGGGAACCTGGAAGGAACCCATGGCGGCGTAGACAGCCTTGCCGTTCTGGAACCCGCGGACGGTACGGGTGGAGTACCCCCGGCCGTCGCGCAGCCGCTCCACTTCGTAGCGGATGGTTGCCCCGACGTCGACGGGCCGCATGAAGTAGCTGTGCATTGAGTGCAGTGCCCTGTCTCCGTCGACTGAGCGCATCATGGCTGCGGCCGCCTGTGCCACCATGTCCCCGCCGTAGGCCTTGGGCCAGGGCACGTACTGGCTGGCAGCCTCGTAAGCCTCGTCGTAGACCTCTGCCGGGGCGGGCGTCAGCTCGACGGCCCGCAGGAAGGTCTCCGAGGTCAGGGTTCCGGCGATCATCGCGGTCAGGCCCTGCGGTAGCCGGCGAGGGTTTCGTCGGCCACGTCGTCGAGGTTGACCACCAGGTTTTCCGGCGTGCGCGCCGTCAGCCAGACGAGTTCCTCCGTGACGGACATGTTTGCCTCTACGTGGGGCATGAACGGCGGGACGAAGACCCAGTCGCCGGCCTTCATGTCCAGGAATTCCTGGTAGTTCTCACCGAAGTAGATGCGGCCGTGGCCGCGCAGCACGTAGCCGCCGGTTTCAGCTTCGCCGTGGTGGTGCGGAAGCGAGCGGTACCCGGGGGTGTTGGATACCTGGCCGAACCAGATCTTGGTGGCAGGTGTGTGCTGGATGCTGACGCCCGAGACGCGGATGCAGTCACCTGACTGGGCGGTGTTGGTGTCCTCGTGACCGGCGCGGGTAACCACGGGGACTACCTTGCCGTCGGCCTGGGCGTAGATGGAGTTGTCGCCTTCGAGGCGGTAGTCGGTGGCTGTCTGGTTCATTGCGGTCACTCCTTGGTTGATGTTGTACGGATGCGGACGACATTTTCGAGGCGTCCGATTCCGGTGATTTCGGTGGTGAGCACGTCGCCGTCGTTCAGGAACCGGGGCGGCGTCATGCCCATGCCCACTCCCCCCGGCGTTCCTGTCAGGACGAGGTCGCCCGGGCGCAGGGTGGTGAACTGGGAGATGTAGGAAAGCAGTTTGGCCGGGCCAAACACCAGGGTGCCGGTATTGCCCTTCTGGACGACGTCGCCGTTGACGTAGCCGACGACGTCGAAGGTTGCGCCAACCTCGTCGGGTGTGACGAGGACGGGGCCGACGGGGGTGGTGGCGTCAAACGCCTTGCCCTGGAACCACTGCACTGTCCGGTTTTGCCAGTCGCGCATCGAGACGTCATTGGCGACGGTGTAGCCGGCTATTGCCGCTGTGGCCTGATCCTCGTCCGCGCGGAAGATTTCAGTGCCGACCACCACCGCCAGCTCGGATTCCCAGTCGACGCGGTCGCTTCCCTGGACCTCGATGGCGTCCGTCGCTCCCACCAGGGTGTCCGCGTACTTGGCGAACAGGGTGGGGTACTGGGGAAGTTCCCTGCCCATCTCCTGGATGTGGTCAGCGTAGTTCAGGCCGCAGCAGATGACTTTGCCCGCTCGGGGAAGAAGGGGTGCGTAGTCCACGTCGCCGCCTTCAATCAGTACCGGATCCGTTGCAGCAGCGGCCTCGCGGGCCAGGTCCCGCCAGTCCGGCCGGGCCAGCAGTTCCCCGACGTCGGAGGCCGGGAGGGCAACATAGGCGTCGGCACCCATGGCGAGTGCCGCCGTCGTTCCCTGTCCGGCCGTGCGCAAGGTGGCGAGTTTCATGGATTCTGTCCCTTCGAGAATGATGTGTCGACTTTTTTACGATCGTCACATATGCTCAACGTAGCACGGCGGAATTGATCTGCACAGAGCCTTTCCGGAACTTTTTTCCGAAGCCACACACCAGGAGGAACAGCATGGGCCACAAGACAATCAACCCGGAGTCGCTTCCCAAGCCGTCCGGATTTGCGCACGGGATGCTCGCCGGGAACACGGTGTTCCTGGGCGGCCAGACAGCCCTGGACAAGGACATGAACATCGTCCCAGGCGGCATCGTGGAACAGTTCACGCAGGCGTTCTCGAACGTCCTCACCACGCTGCGCGAAGCAGGCGGCCAGCCGGAGGACCTGGTCAATGTGACCATCTACCTGACCGACGTTGAGGACTACATGGCCAACGGCCGCGAGATCGGACGCATCTGGCGGGAGATGGCGGGTTCGCAGTATCCGGCGATGGCAGGCATCGGGGTCACCCGCCTGTGGCAAAAAGAGGCGATGATTGAAATCCAGGGCATCGCTGTCATCAGCGAACGCTGACCCGGGAAAGCAAAGAGGATCCGGCCGGCCATGCGGCCAGCCGGATCCTCTTCGGGCTCCCGGGCTTTTTGGTCTCTAGGCTGCTTCCGCTTCCTGCACCAGGGACATGGCATACATTTCAGCCAACGGAGCGATCAGGCGGTGCACGCTGAAGAAGATCCGGCGCGCCTCGGGTCCCTGCCATCCCGGCGGGAGGTACTCAAGGGGCAGCCCGGGGTCACGGTAGGGCAGGCGCCGCCACAGGGTCAGCATGGGCACGTAGTAGCGGAAAGCGTCCCGTCGAAGATCCTCCGAGGACGCGGCCAACGCCTTGTCGGGGTCATCCCCCACCAGCGCGGTCCAGTCCTCGAGCGATCCGCCGTACGTGTCCATGAACTCGGAGATCTGCGACTCCAGGGCCTCCAGGTCCCACCATTGGGCCACCTTCGCCCGCATGTCCGAATCCGACGAGTAGTCGCCGGTAAAGAACTCCACGTACTCGTCCAGCCCCCGGGATTCGAGCCGCTTCCGTGCGCCCTCCCGCACTCCGGACGGAGCGATCCAGACGCCCGCCCCCATGGAACCAAAACCCAGCCTGGTCAGCTCGGTGCGCAGCTGGTGGCGCCGGTCGCGCATCGACTCGGGCACCGAAAAGATGGCCAGGACCCAGGGGGCGCCGGTGGCTGCGCGGTAGGGCGCGAAGATGCGTTCGTCGCCCTCGCTGACGAGCTTCAGTGAACGTTCGGAGAGCTCGTATCTTGCCACGCCACCGTTTTTGACGCTCGTCAGCACTCCCTTGGCCTTTAGCCGGGAGACGGCGGAGCGGACGCCGGGCGCATCGTGGCCCAGCTCGCCCAGCATCTGGATCAGCACGGAAATGGGAAGCTGCCCGCCCCCGCGGCGCCCGTAGAGACCATAAATCGTCAGGATGAGCTGCTGCTGGGGCAGCGAAGGGGCAGGCATGTCAACCATGAGATTGGCTTTCGATTCTGTCGGGACCGCAATCCTTCCAAGCATATTTGAAAGACCGGGCCCTCCAATCAGTGACCTTTGAACGCTTCGGCCAGCCACCAGGCCCCGCCGTCGGAAGCAATGCGGGCATCGATGACCAGCGGCGCATTGCGCGGCCCTGCCAGCCATTCGTTGACGCCGTCAAGGTCGGCCACCGAGCGGACAGTGAGGGCTGCAGCGCCGTAGCCGCGGGCAATGGAGGCGATGTCCACCTGCGGGAACCGCACGACGTCCAGGTCATCGTCGTCGGCGTCGAAGTGGTGGACCTCGGCGCCGTAGGCGGAATCGTTGTAGACAATGGCCACTAAAGGGATTTTCTCGCGGACCAGGGTCTCCAGTTCGGAGATGGCCATAAGGAAGCCTCCGTCACCGGCGCCCAGGACGGGCAGCCGGTCAGGCCGCGCCTTGGCGGCACCAATGGCGGTGTACAAACCGAGGCCGATGGACTGGAAGGCCTGGGTAAAGCAAAAACCATATTCGTCGGGAACGGACAGGTAGGCGCTGGGATAACCCATAAAGTTGCCGGAGTCGATGGACACAATGCGCTCGGACGGCAGGATGCGGTCAAGTTCCCGGCTCAGCACGCGGGGATCGATAGCCTCGGACGTAGACAAGTCTTCCGTTTGTTCCGTATTCCACCGGGCATGCTTTGCGATGCGCTCCGCCATATCGGAAGTCCGGAGGCCCATGGGGTTGTGCTGCAGTGAACGCATCCTTCCCAGCACAGCCGCCGCTGTTTCGGCGCTGTCGCCCAGCACGCCCAAGTCAATGGGCCGGTTGGCCCCCAGGGCGCGGTCCTCAACGTCCACCTGGACCACTTTGGCCGTGGCACCGATCAGCGAACCGTGGCGCATGGTCCACATGTTCAGGGCACACCCCCACCCCACAATCAGGTCGGCTTCGGAAATCGTCCTGGCCGTGAAGGGCGAAGAAAAGCCGCCGGAAATGCCGAGGTTGAACGGGTCTCCCTGGAACAGGCCGTGCGCGACGGCCGACGTTGCCACAAGTGCCCCGGCCGCCTCCGCCAGTGCAGCGATTTCGGGCCCTGCCGTGCGGCCGCCGCGCCCGGCCACGAAAACCGGTCGCCGGGCGTTCCGGAGGAGCTCTGTCAGCTCGTCTACGGCAGTGTCCGAGGGTGCGAACCGCTGCGGCGGAGCCAGCGGTCCCGGTACGGAACTGCCGTCCGGGGCGGGCGCTGCCTGGACATCCGTGGGCAAGGACAGAACCACCGTCCGGCGCTCGTTGACTGCGGTCCGGTAGGCCCGGACGGTGTCAGCTACCGCGGTCTGGGGCGAGTGGATCCGCTCGGCCACTGCGCCAACGCTGCGGGCCAGCGCGTCCTGGTCAATTTTGAAGTTGGATCCCACGGCGGAGGCGGCCGTATCGGCAGTGACGACTATCATGGGCGTGCGGCTCTTGGCGGCTTCGCCGATTCCGGTCACGGCGTTGGTCAACCCGCAGCCCTGGTGGGTGGAGACGACGCCCACTTTTCCGGACATCCGACCGTAGGCATCGGCCATGGTGGCAGCTCCACCTTCATGGCGGGCGGCGGTGTAAGGCACTCCTGCCCGGCGCAACGCATTGGTTACTACAAAGTTCCCGCTGCCCACCACCCCGAAGATGTGGCCGACGCCGAGGCGGGCGAGCGTATATCCGACGAGTTCGCTGACGTTGGCGGCCACAGGGGCAACCGAATCGTCCCGGGTAACCACGTCGCTGCCTCCCAACCTGCTGGTGATAACAGTCATTGTCTCTTCTCCTTCTGGGGACAGTGCGCGGAAGGGATAGCCGGCGGCGTCGATGGCGCAGGCCTGGTCTCACCCTTAGATGATGGTATAGCCGATAATTTACGGCCGTCAAGTATATGAAATAAGCAAGGAGGCTGGTGGTGTGCCGTCAGAGGGCGGCATCGTGGGGCGGCACTGCTGCGGGGACGGTGACGAGGAGTTCGCGCCGGATCTCGTCGCCCACCTCGCGCAGTTTCCCGGCGAGCAGTTCGGCGTTGGGCGCCAGTGGCCTGTCCGAGTGGAGCAGGATGCCAACCTGCTGGGCGAGTCCGGCGAGGTGCAGGTCAAGCATCTGCAGGCCGGGTTCCGCCACGGCCATGGACTCCGGCATCAGTGCGAGGAATCCGGCCTCTGCCACGAGCGTGCGCAAGGTGGCAGGGGTTCCGGATTCCACCCGCTGGGCGGGAGGGGTCAGGCCGGCGCTGCGAAAGTTCTCCTCGAGTTCGTCACGCAATGGTGTATGCGCCAGCGGCACGACCCAGGGGTACCCGACGAGGTCCTTCAGTGAGGCCTCCGCAAGGGCATGCACGGGATGGCTGCGTGCGGCAACAACGCGGAATTCCTCCCGGTACAAGGGGACAAGCCGCAGCCGGGATGTACTGGGATGGTCAGTAACCCGGCCGACAAGCAGGTCGAGGTCGCCGCTTCCCAGCTCCTGTATGAGGGCTTCGGGGGGCGCCTCCCGGAGCAGGACCTCCACCCGTGGCCTGTCAGCAGTGAAGCGGGCCACGGCCCGCGGGATCAGCAGGTTCGCGCCGGTCACGTGTGCACCCACGCGGACCACGCCTGCTTCCGGGTCGGTCAGCTCATCCACCCGGCGGCGCAAGGTACCCACATGACCCACGATTGCCTTGGCATGCTCAAGGCACACCTGGCCTGCGGGTGTGGGTACCATGCGGCGTCCGGTCCGCTCGAACAGCGACGTTCCAACGGCATGCTCGGCTTCCCGTAATGCCCGGCTCAGTGCAGGTTGCGTGAGATACAGTTCCTCGGCAGCCCGCACGAGGCTGCCTTGTTCCGCAATGGCCAGCACGATCACAAGGTGGCGCAGCTTCAGGTGGGTGGTCAGCAGCGCCCGCAGGTCCATCTCTTCATCCTACGGGCTTGCCCTCCAGCGATCAGCGGGCAGCGGCCGCAGCGGGCTGGCGCGGAATCGCAACTTCCCGGTCCCACTGGGCCGCTTCACGGCCGGCCGCCTTGAGCACCTGCTTACGTACCTTGCCGTTTTCGGTCTGGGGCAGTTGATCCACTACGCGCAGGAAGCGCGGGATGGCAAAGGACGCCAGCCGTGGAGCGCAGAAATCGCACAACTCGGCGAAATCGACCGGTTCCCGCAGGATGAGTGCTGCCATGACCTCATCCTCCCCCAACTCCGAATCGACGGCATACACGGCGGCGTCCTGGATGGCCGGATGCTGCCGCAGCACCTGCTCCACTTCCACGGAGGAGATGTTCTCGCCGCGGCGGCGGATTACGTCCTTGATCCGGTCAACGAAGCGCACCCACCCGTCCTCGTCGATAACAACCCGGTCTCCGCTGTGGAACCACAGGTCCTGCCATGTTTTAGTTGTTGCGTCGGCCATGGCATGGTATCCGGTGGCCATGGCGTGGGGCTGGTCGCTGCGGATCAGCAGTTCACCGGGCACGCCGGCTGGAACGGGCACGCCGTCGGAGTCCACCACGCGGATGGAGAACCCGGGCCGCACCTTGCCTACATAGCCGGGGCGCCACTGATCCGGAGTTGATCCGATCACGGAGTTCGTTTCCGTGGAGCCGTAGCCGTCGAGCAGCAGCACTCCAAACCGGTCCCGGAAAGGTTCAACCAGCCGGGCAGGGGTTGCCGGAGAGAGGGCCAGCCGGATCCGGTGGTCCCGGTCACCGGGCCCCGGATCCCTGCCCGCGAGTATCCCGACCATGGCGCCCAGAAGGTACGTCACGGTGGCTCCTGCCGAGGAGGCGTCAGCCCAGAACCGCGATGCGGAGAAACGCGGGCCGAGAACATACTCCGCGCCGCTTTCGACGGCCTGCATGAAGGCGTTGAGCGCGTTCGTGTGGAACAGCGGCAGGCAGGTGTACAGGACGTCATCCGGCCGCAGCCCCAGCTGGTCCGACATGTTGACCGCCCACCAGTAGAACTGGCCTTGCGGGCAGAGCACGCCCTTCGACACTCCGGTGGTCCCGGATGTGTACAGGATGGCTGCGGTTTCGGCCGGAGCGGTGTCCACTGCTCCCACGGCAGGCCCCGGTTGCGGCATCGGGTGGACCTCGAAGGGCGCGTCGAGTTCGGGAGCAGGTCCGTCGATGACCCAGACTCTGGCGAGGCCAGCCGGCGCCACCGTGGCGACATGCGGCAGCAGTTCGGCTTCGACCACTGCCAGCGAGGCCTGGGAGTTCTCCAGCACGTGCCGCAACTGTTCCCCGCGGCTGGCTGTATTAACAGGGACGGCGACGGCACCGATCCAGGCGCACCCGAGGATCAGGTCCAGTAGCTCCGGCCGGTTGGCGGACATCAGTGCCACTGTCTGTCCGCGCTCGATTCCGGCGCTGCGCAGCATTCCTCCTGCGCTGGCTGCGGCATCAACCATTGCCTGGCTGTCCCGGCGGACGTTGCCGCAGCGGAACAGGGGGGCCGTGGGAGATTTCCGGGCGCGTTCAAGCAGCATCTCCGGGATGGTCAGCGGACGCTGGCGCCGTTCAGCGAGTGTCGAAGTCATGAGTGATCCTCATTCAAGGTCGAGTGGACAGGTATGTAGGCGTGGAGGCCGGAAGTGGTGTTGGGGTCGTTGGTCAGGGGCACGATCTGGCCCTCTTCGGCGCCGGGGCCGGTGAGGCGGGCGATGACCCTGGGCCCGCCGTCGATGCTCAGGGTTGCCAGGACGATGCCGTCAGACAGGGTGGTGGTTTCCTCCAGCGTCCCGTGTCCCACTGCAACCAATGAGAAGCTGTCCCCGCCACAGAAGGGACAAAAGAGGCGGGCCGGGAAGAGGAGGGTGCTGCAGCTGCGGCATTCCTGCACCATCGCGCTCATGACGCAGCCTCCAGCACCGACATGGTGGCACAGGCGCCGTAGCGGTACAGGACCATGCCATATCCGCTGACCACGGCATGGCGGGCGGACACCTGACGTTCCCCTGCAGTGCCCATCAGCTGGCGGGCTGCCTCAACGAGCCCGTGCATGCCGCCGGCTGCTCCTGCCTGTCCCGCGGAGAGCTGGCCTCCGGAGGTATTGACCGGCAGGTCCCGGGTGGCAATGCGCCGCTTGATGAAATCCGCGGGGTGATCCTCGGCCGGCAGGATGCCGAGGTCCGCCAGCTGGGCCACCACCATGGAGGGGTAATCGTCGTAGACGCAGGCGAGGCCGATATCCGCCGGGCCGATTCCGGCTTCCTCCCATCCTGCCCGGGCGCATGACCGGAGGCCGGTTTCCAGCCCGTCACCCGCCTGCTGGTCGGCGTTGTAGGACGCGCGCACCGTGAGCACCTTTGCCCGCGGAGCGCCGTTGCCCGGGTCCGCGATAAGGACGACGGCATCTGCGCCGGTCACCGGAGGCACGCAGTCGTAGCGCCCCAATGGCGTGGCGACAGCCGGCGCATTGAGGTAATCGTCCATGGTGAGGGCTTCCCGGTACACGGCACCGGGATTGCCCGCAGCCCATTCGCGTTGGGCAATCACAATTCGTCCATAGTCTTCGCGCGTCAGCCCGAGCGCCTCCATCTGGCGGGTGGTGAGCATCGCAAACAGAGCGTTCGGTCCCTTCATGGGCAGCGGCGCGAGGTGGTCCTGGGTCGCCCGGTTATAGGTGGCTACAAGCCGTGAGAAGGCCGGTGTATCCATGAGGTCCCCCGCTGCGAGAACGATGACTTTGGCATCGCCGGCCTCAATCGCCCGGACTGCGTGCTGGAGCATGCCGCCGGCGCTTGCGCCGCCGTTCGTGTCCTGCATCAGCCAGGTGAGGCGGAAGCCCATCCGCCAGGCCAGGTCAATGGCGTGGTCGGGGTTGAGCGTGAAACTGGAGACCGCGAACCCGTCAACGTCGCCGGGCGTCAGGCCTGTTTCGAGCAATGCGTTGCGGACGGCACGGGCAATGGTTTGGGATGTGTCCGTCCCCGGCTGGGGATGGCGGGTGTAAGGCGATTGCCCTGTCCCGATGATGGAGGCCGTCACGTCGGTTCCTCTCTTGGTGACTGCGATCAGGGGCGGGAGATTTCCGGTCCTTTAGGAGACGGTTTCAGCCGTCGCCTGGCCCGCCTCGTGGCGCTGGTCGTCGTTGCGCGTCCTCCGGCCGGCGGCCGCTACGGCAATGAGGGTCAGCAGGACCATGCCGATGAGGTACAGCGAAACAGGTGCGGAGGAGTTGAAGTTCAGCAGGAGGGCAGTGGCAATCAAGGGGGCTACACCACCGGCGAAGACGGCCGCGATTTCGTGGGCAATTGCCATGCCGGAGTACCGGACTTCGGCGGAGAACAGCTCATGGAAGAATGCCGGCTGCGTACCGATCATGGCTCCGTGGCAGACGCCGTTGGCGATGAGGAAGGCAAGGATCACTACGGCAGGGGTGTTGGCGTCGATCATTGCGAAGAACGGGAACGCCATCACGCCCATGCCCACGGCACCAAAGGCGTACACGGGGCGCCGGCCGATCCGGTCGGAGAGATATCCGAAGAAGATGTAGGTGCCGAAAGACACCAGCATCGACACGGCCACGGCCAACAGCAGCAGGCCCTTATCCACTCCCACGTGGACGCCATAGACGATGGAGAACGAGAGGAAGATGTACGAGCCGCCGTTTTCAGCGACGCGCAGGCCCATGGCAATGAGGATTTCGCGGGGGTGGGCGCGCAAGGCGTCCAGTGCGGGAACGCGGTGCTCGGAACGGTTCTCGCGGACTTCAGTAAACTCCTTGGACTCAGGGAGCTTGAAGCGGATGTAGGCGCCAACAGCCAGCAGGACCACACTCACGAGGAACGGCAGCCGCCACCCCCACGCAAGGAACTCAGGCTCAGGCATCAGCTGGACCAGGAAGAATGCCAGGGACGACAACACGAAGCCGAGAGAGATTCCACCCTGGCTGAATGCCGAGAGCATGCCCCGGCGTGAAGTGTTCGCGTTTTCGCTGATCAGCAATACGCCGCCACCCCATTCGCCGCCGGCTGCGATGCCCTGCAGGATGCGGAGGAGGATGAGGAGCGCCGGTGCCAACAGCCCCACCTGCGCATAGGTGGGCAGCACACCCATCAGCGCCGTGCTGATGCCCATAATGGTCAGCGTCAGGACCAGCGAGTGCTTGCGCCCCAGCTTGTCACCGATGTGGCCGAAGAGGATTCCGCCCAGCGGGCGGGCGGCGAAACCGACGGCGAATCCCGCGAAAGCGGCCATGGTGCCCACCAGCGGGTCAGTGTCGGCAGGGAAGAACAAACGGCCGAAAACGACTGCCGACGCCGTCGCGTACAGGAAGAAGTCGTACCACTCGAGCGCATTGCCCACGAGCGAGGCAACAACGTACCGGCGGACGCCGGGACGTTGTCCCGGCAATGTGGTCTGGGGGTGGGACATCGCTGCTCCTAGTGCCGAAGTAGGTGACTGTGACGGGGATTACGTCTATTGATCTCAGTCTCCCTCCATGACCCGGGGGCGTCGAATGCCTAAACCGCCAGGGTCTATGCGTGTTCGGGTATGCCGGCCGGAGACGGACCAGCAAGTATTCCGGACCCCGGCAGCGTGGTGCTAACGTCGCAGCCATTGGCCCTGAGGTGTACACCGCGGGCAGTCACGCAATCCCCGCCGGTCTTCCCGCGGGTGAAGATTTGAGGAGCTCTCATGGAACCAAGTGCTGTGAATGACGTACGCCAGGCAGGGCTGGCAACCCTGCTCGCTGACATGGCCGCCGGACGGACCGAAGTGGTGGACCTTACCACCCCGCTCTCCGCGGCCACCCCCACCCTGGAATTGCCGGCGCCGTTTGCCAACCTCATCGATTTCTCACTGGAGGAGGTCTCCGCGTACAACGAGCCTGGACCCTACTGGAAGCACCACAACATCCACACCGGCGAGCACATCGGCACGCACCTGGACGCCCCGGTCCATTGGGCCACCGGGCGCGACGGCAAGGACGTAGCATCCATCGAGCCAGGCCGTTTACTGGGCCCTGCTCTTGTCCTGGACGTCACCGCTGAGGCCGCCGCGGACCCCGATTTCCTAGTGGATGTCCACCATATCCGCGTATGGGAGGCGGAGCACGGATCCCTGCCGGACAACGGCTGGCTTCTGGTGCGGACAGGCTGGGACACCCGTTCCCAGAGCCGCGAAAGCTTCCTTAACAAGGATGAACAGGGCAATCCCCACTCCCCCGGATTCACCGTTGAATGCGCCCAGTGGATCGGCGAACACTCCCCATTGTCCGGAGTCGGCGTGGAAACGGTGGGCATTGACGCCGGTGCCGCCGGCGGGCAGCAGCCCCCATTCCCGGCCCACCACTTCCTGCTGGGCAATGACAAGTACGGCCTCACCTCGCTGCGGAATCTGGCGAAGCTGCCACCGGTGGGTGCAGCGCTCATCGTCGCCCCGTTGCCGATTGTGGGTGGAACCGGCAGCCCGGCCCGCGTGCTCGCCCTGGTTGACGCCTGACCCTCAGCCCTCCGCCACCCGCATTAAGAACTAGCCTCCTGCGAACTGAACTTCGGGTACCGGCACCGGCAACGACGAAGCCGCCCCCAACGTGACGCTGCGGTCCGTCACAGCGGCGGCAAGGCCGTCGTCGTGCGTTACCAGAACCAGCGCGCAGTCCAGCCGGTCCACCTGCTCCATAAGGCACCGCATGGTTTCTTCCTGCGTGATGAGGTCCAGGCGGGATGTCGGCTCATCGGCGAAGACCAGGGCGGGCTCAAGGAGCATCGACCGGATGATGGCGATCCGCTGCAGCTCCCCGCCGGAAATCTGCCCCGGCCTGCGGTGGAGAAGTTCGGGGGCAAGCCGCAGCGAGCCCATGAGCTCCTCAATGCGGGAGCGGTCCAGGCCGTGGCGGCGGACCACGTCCCCCAGCGCGTCCTTCAGCTGCACACGCGGGGGAAACGCCAGGGCAGGGTCCTGGTACAGCTTTTGGAGCCGGCCCCGTTTGAGGACGTCCGCATGCTGCACCGTCCCTGTGTCGGGCGGAAGGAGGCGCAGCAGAACATTCCCAAGGGTGGTCTTCCCGCTTCCGCTCGGACCGCTTAGCGCAATCCGCTCGCCTGCCCTGACCTCCAGCGAGAGATCGCTGAACAGTTGCTCGCTGCCGAAGGACTTGCTGAGGCCCTCTCCCGAGACCAGAACGGCGCCTGTCCGCTCCGCCACATCCAACGGGTTCCTCATCCACGGGTGCCTCCAGTGGGAGGGTTCGGCAGCCAGGAGCCGCCGGGTGTACGGATGTTCCGGCTGTGCCAGGACCTGCCCGGCGGGCCCATGCTCCACAACATGGGCATCCTTCATCACCAGGACCTTCCCGCCGAGCCCTCGGGCCAGGTCGAGATCATGGGTGATGGTCAGCAGGACGCCGCCGCCGTCGAGGTGGCTCCGGAGCAGTTCCGCCAGTTCCGTCCTGGCGCGCTGGTCCAGGCCCTTGGAAGGCTCGTCCGCGATGAGAACAGGAGCGCCGCCGATGGTCGCCGCCGCGAATGCCACCCGCTGCGCCATGCCGCCGGATAGCGTGTGTGGAAAGGCCCTTGAAGCCTTACCCAGACGCAGCGAGGACAGAAGGGTATCCGCAGCCCGCCGCGCCCCGCGTTTGTCCGTACTGAAGCTAAGGGCTCCTTCAGCCACCTGCTCGCCGGCCCGCATGGTGGGGTCCAGGGCCAGCACGGGTTCCTGGGGCAGAAGGGACATGGTCCGGCCCCACAGGCCGCGCCGGTTCGACTGGTCGCCGACGTCGTAGGAGCGGCCGTCCACGGTCAGGGTGCCGCGGGCTGTGAGGTTCGGCGGGAGCGTCCCCATGATGGCGTGGGCCAGCAGGGATTTGCCCGAGCCGCTCTCACCAACGATCGTCACGGGTTGCCCGCGTTCGAAATCCAGTTGGTCGGCCTCGACCAGGACTTTGCCGCCGTGGGTTACGACGAGGTTGTTCAGGCGCAGGCTCATGCTCGGGACTCCTTGCTCCGCAGGCCCAGGAGCCCGATCAGGATGGCTGTGAGAACCAGGACCGGCGCCAGCGCCATCCAGGGTGCCTCGTGGTAATAGGGAAAGGCTTCGGTGATCATCAGTCCCAGCTCGGGTGTGGGCGGCCGGACGCCGATGCCCACGAAGCCGAGCGTGGACAGCGCAAGGATGGAGGAGCCGACGCCGAAGGTCGCCATGGTGCTCAGCAGCGGCCGCAGTTCGGGGAAGAGGTGCCGGCGCATGATGTGTGCGGGTCCGAGCCGGAGCAGGCCCGCGGCCTCCACCGCCGGGCCGGCCAGGACCAGGCCACTGCGGGCGCGGACCATGCGGAAATACTCCACCCACTGCGCCATGGCGAGTCCCAGGCAGAGCGTCCAGAGGTCACCGTTGGCGATGGCTGAGACGACGAGTACCACCAGCAGGGCAGGCAGCGCGATGAAGACTTCGGACAGGCCGTGGAGTACAGAATCGGCCCAGCCACCCCGCCATGCTGCCGCTATGCCGGCCAGGGTGCCGAAGAGCAGGGCGGCGCTGACGCACAGCACCGCCATCACGAGGGAGAGCTGGGTGGCGTGGGCCAGCCGCGCGATGACGCTGCGGCCCAGGTGGTCACGGCCCAGCGGCTCTCCGGGGCTTGGTGCCTCCAGGAACCTGGACAGGTCCTGGAGCGCGTGGTCCGGCCAGGCCAGGGGCCCGGCTATGGCGAAGACGGCCAGGGCGGCCAGCAGGGCTGCGGAAACGAGTTGTGTTTTTGTCCGGCCAGCCACCCAGTGCGGCCGGTTGGCGCTTTGGGTTGGTGCCGGGGAAAGTTCGTGCATGGCGACGGCGTTGGTCACAGTACTGCCTCCTTGTGGCGGGGCCGGGGATCAACAGCTGCTGTGGCGAGGTCAACCAGCGTATTCATGGCGACCACCATGAGCGCCAGCGCCAGTGCCGCGGCCTGGATCATGGGGATGTCCCGCCAAAAGATTGCATGGACCAGGGCGTGCCCCAGGCCGGGCCAGGCGAAAAGGCTTTCCACCACCACAACGCCTTCGATGAGAACCAGGACCTGCACGCCGACGTAGGCGATCAGGGTCACGCCGGTGTTCCTGCAGATGTGCCGAAGGAACACGAGCCAGCCGCCCAGCCCCTTGGTGGCAGCGAAGCGGACATAGTCTGATTGGCGGATCTGCGCCATCGCATCCCGGGTTACCCGGGCGAACAGCCCGGAGAGGCCGACGGCGAGTGTCGCCGCCGGGAGCACGATGTTGTTCGCTTCCCCATGGCCGGCGGCCGGCAGCACGCCCAGGTGGACGGAAAACAGCAGGATCAGGAGCAGCCCGAGCAGGAAGGGCGGCAAGGCCCGCGCGGCGGACACCCAGACTGTGGTGAGCCGGTCAAGGAGGCCGCCCGGCCGCGCCGCTGCGAGGGCTCCCACGGTGGTCCCGACAATCAAGGCAAGAACCAGCGCGGCAGCCGCCAGCTGCAGGCTGCTCGAGAGGTGAAGGCCAAGTTCCCCGGCCACGCTTGCCCCCGTGACCAGCGAATTGCCCAGGTCAAAGGACGCCAGGCCGGCCAGCCAGTCCATGAGCTGGAGCCAGACCGGCTGGTCAAGCCCCAGTTCAGCACGGACGCTGTCGGCGGACGCAGCGGTGACCTGGTCATAGCCGTAGCGGCCGGCGGCAATCCGGAAAGCGATATCTCCTGGGAGGTTTTGGACAATGGCGAAGCAGGCGGTGGAGACGACGAGGACTACCCCGGCCGCCTGGAGGGCGCGGCGGCCCAGGACCCTTGCCGTGGTGGCCACGGCGGGAGGAACAGCGGGCCTGGATAAGGTACGGGGCTCTGCGGTGGATAAGGTCATGATGTCCCCTCCTACTTTTTCCAGGCCAGGTCGCTCAGGCGCCATGAACGCTCCAGCGGGTCCAGCGTCACGCCGTCGACGCGGGGGCTGACCACGGCGCTCTGCCGGTACCAGGCCACCGGAATGACGGGCAACTGGGCCTGCAGGATGTCCGTGACTTTTCCGCGGGACTCTGCTGCCTTCCCGGCGTCGTTGCCGCTGGCCAGGTGGTGCAAAGCCGAGGTGAGGGCGGGATCGTTCCACCCCATGGAACCGTAGTCTCCACCTTCGGGGGCGAAATCGTCGCTCAGGGTCACCAGTGCGTCCGGTACCAGTGCGTAGTTGCGGGAGTACAGCGCCAGCTCGAGGGATCCGTCCTTATGCCCGGCCGGGATTTCGCTGGAGTTGCCCACCTTCACGTCCACGGCGATTCCCAGTTCCTTCAGCTTGGCCTGGATCGCCGTGGCGAGGATGGGAAGTTCCGGGCGGTCAGGGAAGGTCCGCAGGGTGACGGTGAATTTCCTGCCGTCTCGTTCCAGGATGCCGTCGCTACCGGGGGCCCAGCCGGCGTCGGCCAGCAGTTTCCGGGCGGCGACGGGATCGTGCTCCAGGGGCTTGGCCGATGCCTGGTGCCAGTCCGGCAGGGATGGCGGGAAGAGCTGGGTGGCCGCCATCTCCGGATCACGCAACAATGCCGTTGCCATCGATTCGCGGTCCAGTGCCAAGCTGAGGGCGCGGCGCACCTGGACGTCGCCGAGGATTTCGTGGCCGGAGTTGGCCTTCAGCAGGATGCTCCTGGGCAGGGTCACGGCGGCGATATCCAGCTTGCCTGCCTGCCTGATCTTCTGGAGGCTGGTGGGGTCCATGCCGAAGGTAATGTCCGCCTGGCCGCTTTCGGCCATCAAGGCCCGGCTTTCGGCCCTTCCGACGGCCTGATAAGTAACCTCGGAGATGTCCGGCTTCTCGCCATGCCACTGCTCGAAGGCCGCAAGTTCAACCTTGGCCGGCGGCTCGATGTGCGACACCTGGTATGGCCCAGAGCCCACCACTTTGGTGACTGCCTGATCAGGACCGTAGGAACTGGGGGCGAGGATTTGGGTGCTCGTGTGGGCCAGCACCGCCGGCAAGGGTGCAAACGGCTCCGCCAGTTCCACGCGGACAGCATTGCCCTCTGCAGAGATCGCCTTGAGGGGAACCGTTGCCAGCGGGGTGCCGGCCTTGCCCTGTGCCGTGGTCAGCGCGGCCGCTGCCACCTCGGCAGTGACAGCCGTGCCGTCATGGAAGAGGGCATCCGGACGGAGCGCGAACGTCCAGGACAGTCCGTCTGCGGAGGCGTTCCAGCTTTCGGCCAGTCCGGGCTGGAGGTTGCCCTGGACGTCCGCGTCCACCAGGGTTTCTGCCACCTGCAGCCGGGTGAAGAAGCCGCCGGCCGTGGAGGGGTCAAGGCTGTGGAACTCAAACTGCCCCACCACCCTCAGCGGCTGCGTAAGTGCCGGGGCGTCGTTGCCGCCCGCGGCGCACCCCGCGATCATCAACAGTGCGACGGCGGACGCGCCAGCCACCCTCATCTTTTGCCAACCCATTTGTTCTTTCCTTCTGATCGCCAAGCGTTAGTAGTCCGACGCAACACCCTAGATGCAAATCATTATCATTAGCAATTTGCTTGCGGGCTTCACTGGTCATGCTTGTGGTTGTTTTGGGCGGCAGGGTTGCCCACCATTGAAGGGTGGAAATGAAGGACAGGCTGCGCCGGCTCGCGTTTGCCCTGTGCCTGCTGATCCCGGTCAGCGGAACGGCGGGATGCGCCTATGAATACTCGGAGCCTGTGCACACACCGGTACCCGCCTACGAACAGGGGCGTATGCCAACAGCCGGCCCAACGTCGACGGCCCCGAAACCTTACAACGATCGGCGGATTCTCGAACTGGAGGCCAGGAACTACGCTCAGCTGGACCGGCTCCTGGGGGAATTGCCGGAGCCAGTCCTCCTTTCCGAGGTTGGGCCAATGGACGGACCGGTCAGGGGGTTCGGCAAAACTGCGAGGGTACCGGCGGCCGGGCGGTACACCGTCACCGCAGCCTGTGTTGGTGCCTCCGGAGCGGAAATATCCGTCGGACAGGAGCACCCCGGCGCGCCTTTCCGGCCGTTAGTGCTCGCATTGGACTGTGCCGGGAGCACGTCGCACGTCCTTGAACTTCAGCAGGGGTACGTTTTCGCGCATCTGACCCTGCCCAGCCCGGGCGATACGCCGTGGACGGGAGCGGTTGGCGGCGTTCGCGTGAGCCGCATGGATTGATCCCCGGCACTTACCGGTCGTTCTTCGCTGGGTGAAGACTATGTGAGCAACAGGGGCCGGTGGTTCACCGGTACCTGGGATTGCATCGTGCCGGGGGCGCGCCGCCTCCGCGCGCCCTCCGGCCCATTGGACAACCTTGAACAAGCCCTTTCACCACCCTCACCGCAGTAATCGCGCTTCTCCACTGTTCCTTCGCTTCGCCGTTATTGGCCCCACGGGCATCCCTCAACCATGAGAAGCAAAGCCGAGAGGCAGTTGCGCAAGGCTGCGAGGCAGAGGCGCATGGAGGAGTACGTCAAGGAGCATGTGCCGAAGTACCGGTACGGGACTGGCGGGTGGAACAAGGAGTACGTGGTCTACGCCTACACGCAGGAAGAATGGGGCCTCGGAGGTCACAGTGCCACAGAATCCTCCAACATGGCCAACAGCGTTATCGGCCAGAGTTTGGTCGCCCTGATCATGACGGTCCCTGCCATCCTGGCCCCATTCGGAATTCCCTTCGGGATCCTCACGGTCATCATGTCCTTCCCCGATCTGGGTGACATGGGCATGGGCGTGTCCTGACCCTGTTCTTCGCATTCCTCACCCTCATATGTACCGGCGGCTGGTTGGCCAGCACCGCAGTACTCCGCAAGGAATGGCGGGCCCGCAAGCTCCGTAAACCCAAGGGGCTGCCAAAGCCCATGTACGAGGTCACCGATGACAAGGCCCGTCGGTGGTTTGAGAAGAATCCAGGGATCCTTGACATCACCAGGGAGAACTTCCCGTACAGCACCTACCCTTTCCCGGGAGAGCCGGGATTCGTTGCACCGAAAGAGGGCTGACAGCGCTCCACCCCGGCCACCATCGCCGCCGGCTACGTCACAGGCAGCGCGGACCGAGCGGCTGACAGCCCGACACCCTCTATGGGCCCTGCCTATGGATCCTTGGTGGAGGTCGCCGTCGGAGTCGGGCTGCTCGGGTCAGGAGTCGGGATTGCCGTCGGAGCAGGGCTGCTCCGGTCAGGAGTAGGAATTGCCGTTGGAGCAGGGCTGGTTTCCGTTGAGGGAGCTTGAGTGCCGGAAGTTGGAGTGGGGCCAGCTGCTTCCGGGGCCACCGTGGCCGCTGGTGCCGGCACCCCATATTCAATCTTCGTGGTGCCGTCCCTGGTCACCGTGATCCGCCCGCCCTGGTAGTCCTGGACGGTGCTCCCATCGGCAGTGACATAGTTGTCGGTGGTCGGGTAGCCGAGCTTTCCATGTTCGAACCCGGTAGCGGCCCACGCTTCGCGGGTCTTTCCGACGGAGACACGAACGCCGACGACGGGGTTGGAGATCAACGCGCCCCACTGGAAGTTCTGGTACGAGCCGCCTTCCTTCAAACCGTTGACCCTGCCCGAGGTGGGGAAGCCGAGGATGCCCCCTCCGTCGACGTCGTTGTACTTCTTCGTGTAGTCGGCAAGCAGGGCATGCCCTGCTGTGGAGGGAGACCAGAATATGATGCCGCCCTGGTAGGTCTGGTACACGCCGCTGTTCATGTCGAGTGCGTTTGACGTCGGGTAGCCCAATGCACCGTTTTCATACCCGTGCTGGGCCCAGACGTCCCGGAGGGGTCCAAAGGAGATGTGGGCGCCCGATGCCGGGGACCACATGATGACGCCCTTTTCAAAGCCTTGCCAGGTGCCGCCATTCTTACCAGGGTTGGCCCCGGTGGTTGCAGTGCCAAGCCACGTGTTGGCCTTGAACTCGTCAGCGGTGGCTCCCGAAACCGGGAAAACGCCCCACCGGCCAGCCGTTATCACGCCGCCCTGGTAGTCCTGGGCCACCCCGCCCGGGACCAGATATTCGTCAGTTGTGAGGTAGCCCATCCTGCCGTGCTCGAAGCCAAGCGAAGCCCAGATGGTGCGGATAGCTCCTATGGAAAGGTGAGCACCATGGGCAGGCGTATGAAGGATGGATCCGCCCTGATAGTTCTGGAACGAGCCGCCTTCCTTCAGGCCAGTGACAACGTCAGTGGTCGGATAGCCCATACGGCCGTTCTCGAAGCCGGTGGAAGCCCACTTGTCACGGATGACCCCTGTGCTGATGGCGGCGCCTGACGCGGGAGAGAACATGATCGCCCCGCCCTCGAAACCCTGCCACGATCCGCCGTCCTTGATTCCATGCACTTCGTCAGCAGTCGGATAGCCCAGAGGGCCGTTCTCGGCTCCCTGTGCCCGCCACTTGCCGTTAATCCCATGGGTGATCGCGTGCGTTCCCGTTGCCGCCGAGGAAAAGATTCCGCCGTGCTGGTACGCCTGGTAGGAGCCGCCGTTCCTCAGGCCGGTGATGACGTCGCTGACTGGGTAGCCAAGGACCCCGTTCTCAAACCCGGTGTCGGCCCACTTGTCGCGGATCGGGCCAAACGAGGACAGCCGCGCGCCGGATGCGGGCGAGTACATGATGACGCCGCCCTGGTACACCTGATACACGCCGCCGCCCTTGAGCCCGCCCACTTCATCAGTGATCGGGTATCCGAGGGGACCATTCTCGAAGCCGGTGGAAGCCCACTTGTCGCGGGTTGCTCCCCAGGAGAACCGTGCGCCGGTTCCAGGTGACCAGATGATCGCACCGCCCTGGAAATTCTGGAAGGCACCCCCGTCTTTCAGTCCGCCTGTTTCGCTGGACGTGGGACTTCCGAGCCTGCCCGCCGGTCCACCCGACTGAGCGTATTTCTCCGTGACGGCGCCGAACGGATCGCTGGAGTGGGGTGTGAAGACGTCGTCCACGGCACCCATAATGATGCGGTCTCCGGGGCGGTTGCTGCGAAGGAAACGGTTCACGACCTCAAGGCTGGTGGAGATGCAGCCGGCGGAGGTGGTGCGGCCGGCGTGCAGGAAGATCGCGTAGGAGGCGCCCTGGGTTACCGGCATGTCAGGCTGGCGGTTGTAGTTGATGACCGCGGCCTGCTCGTAGTAGCCCTGGTTCATGTAGGTGTAGAGGTTCTCGTCTGAAGGACCGCCGCGGCCTTCAAAATACTGGTTGTAGGTGGGCCCGAATTCGCCGCCCCAGCGGGAGTTCGAATTGACGGTGTGATAGGCGAGCGCGGTTCCCGGGTTGGAACGGCCGAGGGCCTCGGTCACACTGTAGGACCCGGAGGGAGACTTGTAGGTGTCTTCCCAGGTCAGGCCGGGAGGGGCGAAGCCCTTCAGTCCGGCATAGCCCCAGTCCTGCCATTCCTGGATGTATTGGTTGCCGGAGCGTACGCATCCGGTGATGGTGACCCTGTTCGAGTCGCGGCTGTCTGCGGTTGCAAACGTCACCCGGTTGGCGCCGAAGCTTGAGTATTTGACCTGACCGGCGGACAGGCGCTGGCACGGGTTGTAGACCTGAGACGCGGCTTGTGCGCTGCTGACACCGGCAAAGGCACTTCCCATGACGGCGATCACCGCCAGGGCAAGTGAAAAGGGCCTGGTTTTCTCGGGCATGGTTCTGCTTTCCTTGGGGCGGTGAAGGATGGTGCCATGGATGCGGAGCCGGACATGGCACTGCCCACCCCCGCTTCAGTAAACACTCACGGCCCTCTGTAGCGGTGGAACCGCGCCGGGACCACCCGGTATTTCCGCAGGTCAAACCCCCGGCGGCCTTCACCCAGCGAGTTTGCGACAGTAGTTAACGCCCACCGCCACGAGATCCTGCGCCACCGCCCGCAACCCGCATACCTGGATGACCCGGCGGGTATCGAGGCGGCCCAGGGGTTGCGGTATCCAGCGATGACTGCCATTCTGCTGCCAGCATCCACCGGGCTCCAGGAAAGGATCGGTCATGCCGAGGGAGATCGTCAGGGCGGACAAGGCGCCTGGTTCACAGTTTTTCAGCCAGGGCGTCAAAGCGGGACCATTCGTTTTTGTCTCCGGGACGGTTGGCACCGATCCGGTCAGCGGCCAGCTTGCGGGCAACAGCATCCAGGACCAGACGCGCCAGGCTCTTGCAAACTGCGAGGCCATCCTTGAAGCAGCGGGGGCAGGGCTGGGAGACGTCGTTGAGGTCGGCGTGCTGCTCAGTGCTCCCTCGGACTTCGCGGGATTGAATGAGGAGTATGCGAGGTGGTTCCCGCACGACCCTCCGACACGCTACGTCGCCAAGCTCGGCGTCGACCTTCCGGGAATACTCGTTTCGATCCGGATGACTGCCTTCACCGGCTGAGAACCCCCGGCTGAGTCCCATGGCCACCTCGCCGCCCGGACCTCACACGAGTTAGGTATGCTGAACTCAAAGCGAGGAGATCGGCATGGTGAAACGAAAAGCTACCGCACTGGATGTGGCACGACGGGCAGGCGTGTCCCGCAGTGCAGTATCACTGGTGCTCAACGGCAGGGCAAACGGCAACGTCACCGCAGAACGCCAGGAGCGCGTCCTCCGCGCCGCGGCGGAGCTTGATTACACGCCCAACTCCGTTGCCCTCAGCCTGCGCAACCAGCAGACATCGACGATCGGCATCATTACGGATGACATCGTCACCAGCCCCTTCGCCGGCCGGCTGATCAGCGGCGCCTCACGCACGGCCCTGGCCCGCGGGTACATGGTCCTGGTGGTCGATTCAGAACACGACACGTCCCGCGAGAGCGCCGCGGCACAGCAACTCGTGCACCGGCAGGTAGACGGGATCATGTACGCCACCGGCAGCCTGCGCGAAATTACCGCCCCGCCGGCAATGCTCACCTTGCCCGCGATTTTGGCCAATTGCACCGATGCCGGCTCCCGGCTCCAGTCGGTCATACCGGCAGAGGTCGACGGCGGGCGCGCCGCGGCACAGCTGCTGATCGACCTGGGCCACCGCCGCATCACCCTGTTGACCGGAACCCTCAGCTCACCTGCCGCCCCGCAACGCGAACAGGGATACCGCGAGGCCATGGAAGAGGCAGGGCTGGGCAGTGAACAGCAGCACGTCCATGCGACCGGATGGGACATCGATGAAGGATACCGGGCCGCTTCCGCTGTGCTGGGCGGAAGAGACCGGCCGACGGCAATCATTTGTTCCAACGACAGGGTTGCCACCGGTGTTTTGCTGTATGCAGCCAGCGCGGGACTGCGCGTACCCCAGGATCTCTCCGTGGTGGGCTACGACGACCAGCAGAACCTTGCCGCCAACCTTGTTCCCGCCCTGACCACCGTGGCACTTCCGCACGCCGAAATCGGAGCATCGGCCATGTCCATACTGCTGGATGCGGTGGAAGGACAAACCCCGGCAGCGGGGAACCCGGAAGCAGGAACCCTCTACATGCCCTGCCGGATCATCCCGCGGGCTTCAACCGCAGCGGTTCCGGCCCGCTGACCAGGGGACCTTCAGCCGCTGCGGTTTCTAAACCTCACAGCAGGCCCGAACGAACAATCGAGCCATCTACTTGACACGTGTTAGGTGGCGTATCTACTCTGCTTAACACGTGTTAGGAGGAGCCGACAATGACGTCTGAAAAGACACCGGGGCAACCAGCCCCCTCGCATGCCCCGCAGTCCGGCAGCGGAATATCACAACTCACGCGACGTTCCATGCTCGGCCTTACGGGACTTGCTGTAGCGGGAGCCACCGTGGGAGCCTGGCCTCGACTGACAGGCACAGACATTCCGGGCCGCGGCAGCAAGGCCCTGAGCATCGCCATCCTTGGAACGGCAGCCGATGCGGCCGCCCGGCAGGGTCTGATTCACGCCTTCACCGCCGCCCACCCTGATATTCCGGTCCAGGTACAGGCCATCCAGGGCGCCGACTGGAAGGACTTCTTTTCCAAAATCCTCACCATGGTGGCCGCCGGAACACCGCCGGACGTCGTCTACGTGGCCACCGAGGGCGCCCAACTGTTCGCCGACAAGCTCGCCGAGCCGCTGGATGACTATGTCCGCCGGGACGCCGCCGACATGAGCGACTACTTCGATGACGTTCATCCGAGCCTGCTGGAAGCCTTCATGTACCAAGGCAGCCTGTACCAGCTTCCGCTGGACTGGAACGCGGCGAACATGTATCTGAATACCACCACCTTCGCCCAGGCAGGGCTTGACCGGCCCAAGGACGACTGGACGCAGGACGACTTCAGCGCCACCCTCCGCGCCCTTCGGAAGGCCCGCCCGGCCGACTTCACCCCGTATTACTGGACCAACCGGCTTTTCGGCGGGGTTGTGCCCTGGCTGTACGCCAACGACACCAGCTTTCTCACCGAAACCAAGGCTTCCGGCGGGGATTGGATGTGGGACCGTTTTTACCCGAACGACCCCGCCCGCGCCACGCGTGGCGGCGGCTATCAATGGCTGGCCCCCAACGCGGAAGACGGGCGGGTTATCGAGACCTTCGACTACCTGCGCGAACTGGTTGCCGAAGGACTTGGCGTCCGTCCTGAATCAGGCGGCGGCAACGCCCTGGTCGGCTTGTTCGGCAACAACCGCATCGGCACCACGCCGGCCGGCGGCTACTGGGCGCAGGGCCTGCACGACGCCGGAATGACCGCCGACCAGTTCGATGTGCAGTTCTTCCCCCGCTGGCGGACGCAGCGGCACCAGTTCGGCGCAGCCGGCTACGCCATCATGCGCACGGCGAAGGACAAGGACGCAGCCTGGGAATGGGTGAAGTTCTGCTCCAGCCGGGAAGCGATGCAGTTGGCCATTCCCAAGCCGAACACCACTCCGACCCGCCGGTCAATGGTCAACGAGTCCTTTTACGCGGCCACCGGGCCCCGGCATTGGAAAGTGTTCTACGACACCCTCGACCGGTTCCCCACCTCCGGCCCCATCCCCGCGCCGCCCCAGCAGGCCGCCGTCGAAACTGCCCTGATGAAAAATGTTTCCACCGCTGTCAGCGGCAGCTCCGCTGATGTACGGACCGCGATGGGCACCCTGCAGCGTGATCTCGAACTGGCTCTGAGGAGGAACCCATGACCACCACTTCCACCGCCCCGCGCCAGACCGCAAAACCGCCGGCCGCGCGCCGCTCGTTCGTCGAGCGATGGCTGGCCATGATTTTCCTGGCCCCCACGCTGCTGGGGATGGCCCTGTTCACCTTCCTGCCGATCATCGGCTCGCTGGTCCTGGCCTTCTTCCGCTGGGACATCATTTCGGCACCACAGTTTGTCGGTTTCGCCAACTTCGCCTCACTGGCAGAGGACCCCACCGTCCGCGTGTCCTTCCTGAACACCATCATGTTCGTCATCGTCGCGGTGATCCTCCAACTGGGCATCGCCCTTGGCCTGGCTTCCATGCTGCAGGGCAGGATGCCGTCCTGGCTGAGGGTGTTCCTCCGTTCCACCTTCTTCTTTCCCCTGGTCCTCTCCGCCGCGTCGGTGTCCATCTTCATGCGGTACATGTTCAACGAACAGTTCGGCGTGGTGAACTGGCTCCTGTCCCTGATCGGCGTTCCCGCAGTGCCATGGCTGACCAGTCCCGTGGCATCGGCAGCCGTGGTGGTTCTGGTCTATGTGTGGCAGAACTTCGGGTTCTCCTTTCTGCTCTTCCTCGGCGCCCTGACGAACATTCCCAAGGAACTGCACGAGGCAGCGAACCTGGACGGCGCCACAGGCTGGAAACAGTTCAGCAATGTCACCCTTCCGCTGATCAGTCCCACGGTGCTCGTCGCCTCCGTCATGGCCATCATCAGTGCCCTGCAGGTCTTCGACCAGCCCTACGTCCTGACCAACGGTGGCCCCGGGGATTCCACCCGGACTGCTGTCATGGTGATCTTTGAATCCGCATTCCAGCAACTGGAGTTCGGCGAAGCCTCGGCCATCGGCCTGGTCCTCACCGTGCTGATCCTTGCCGTCACCGCCCTGCAGTTCCGCCTCAGCCGCCGCTTCGTCTTCTACCAGTGAGGTCCCTCATGTCCAGCCAGACCCTGCATACCGGGACCGACAAGGATTCCGGTTCCACTACCGGCACGCCGGCCACCCACAGGCGCTCCCGTAAGCGCGGCCTGCCCGCTGCCGGAGCCGTGGGCCGGTACACCGCTTTGGCCGTGGCGGCCGCGCTGACCCTCGGCCCGGTCCTGTGGACCCTGTCCACGTCGCTGCGGGCGCCGTCGGAATCATTCAACCTGCCCCCGTCCTTCCTGCCCATCAATCCTGACTTCACCGCCTACCAGGAGGTGTTCAGGCAGATCAACGTTGGCCTCCTGGTCCTGAACAGCGCCCTGGTGACCGGGCTGATCGCGCTTGGCCAGATGGCTTCGGCCACCCTTGCGGGCTACGCGTTCGCCCGCCTGGACTTCCGCGGCAAGAAGGCCATCTTTTCGTTGGTGCTGGCCACCATGATGGTCCCGGTGCAGGTCACCATCGTCCCGGTGTTCATGCTCATCCGTGGGATGGGCCTGTCCGATACGCTGCTGGCCCTGATCCTGCCGGCCATTCCCACCGCCTTCGGCACCTTCCTGATGCGCCAATACTTCCTGGGCCTGCCCAATGATTTCGCGGAAGCGGCCGCCCTTGATGGTGCCGGGCCGTGGCGGATCTTCCGTTCCGTTTACGCGCCGTTGGCGGTCCCGGGCATGGCCATCGTCGGGATCCTTGCCTTCAACTTCCACTGGAACGAGTTCTTCCGGCCACTGATCCTCACCATCAGCGAGCAGAACTTCACGCTTCCCCTCGGCCTGGTCACGCTCCAAGGCAACCTCGGCACCGGGAGCATATCGGTGGTCCTCGCCGGCGTGATCCTGTCCATGCTGCCCGCACTGGTCGTCTTTATCTTCGGCCAACGCACCCTGCGCGAAGGCCTCACGGCCGGCGCGAGCAAATAGCACACACTTTCGAAAGGAACCCCATGGATACACTCACCCCGATCAGCACGGCCACCACAGACTCCTACCGCCCGGCCCTGCACTACACCGCAAAAGACACCTGGCTCAATGACCCCAACGGCCTGATTTTTCACGACGGCGTCTATCACCTCTACTACCAGAACAACCCGCTGGGAAACGTGTGGGGCAACATGTCCTGGGGCCACGCCACCTCTACCGACCTGCTGGCCTGGACCGAACACCCCGTAGCCATCGCCTGCGACGAGAACGAAGACATCTTTTCCGGCAGCATCGTCTATGACCGTCAGAACACCAGCGGATTCGGCAACGGGTCCGTTGCCCCTCTCGTGGCGATCTACACCAGCGCCTACAAACCGGGCTCCGTGCATGAGGGAGTCCAGGCCCAGTCCCTGGCCTACAGCCTGGACGGGGGCTACACCTGGACAAAACACACAGGCAACCCCGTCCTGAACCGCGGGTCCGCCGAGTTCCGTGATCCCAAAGTCATCCGGTACGACGGCGACGCAGGCAGCTACTGGGTGATGGTCGCCGTCGAAGCCAAAGACTTCCAGGTGGTCCTCTACAAATCCGACGACCTGAAGAACTGGGAACTGCTGAGCACTTTCGGTCCCGCAAACGCCACCGGCGGCGTCTGGGAATGCCCGGACCTCTTCCCCCTCCCCGTGGACGGTGACCCGGCCAACCTCAAGTGGGTCCTTACCGTCAACCTCAACCCCGGCGGGCCCAACAACGGCTCAGCCGGCCAATACTTCATCGGAGACTTCGACGGAACCACCTTCACCTCCGCCAGCACCATCACCGAAGGCCTCCAGGATGCTGACCGGCTTGGCGAATACCGGTGGCTGGACTGGGGCCGGGACTACTATGCTGCCGTCTCCTTCAGCGACGCCCCGGACAACCGCCGCCTCATGATCGCCTGGATGAACAACTGGGACTACGCCAACCACATCCCCACCACACCCTGGCGCAGCCCGATGAGCCTCGCCCGCGAAATCTCACTCCAGACCAGTGACGGAAAACTGTGCCTGGTCCAGCAGCCCGCGGGTGACCTGGCTGCCCTGGCCCAGCCGGAGTCTTTCCGCCTTTCCGAAACTACCATCCACGACGGCGTGCAGGTTCTGGCCGGCGCGGCCGGCACGGTCCAGCGCATTGACGCCAGCTTCACGCCGGGAAGTGCAGACGAATTCGGGCTCATCCTGCGCGGGGACGGCTCGAAGGGAACCCGTGTGGGCATTCGGCCCGGCCAAGCCCAATTGTTCGTGGACCGGCGGGAATCCGGAAAGACAGACTTCCACGCATCCTTCCTCTCCATCGACACCGCTCCTGTCCTGCCGAAGCACGGGTCCTACGACCTCACCATCTACGTTGACCGCTGCTCCGTTGAAGTCTTTGCCCAAGGCGGCCAGGTCACCATGACCGAACTGATCTTCCCGGCCGAGACCAGCACCGACCTCGCCGTTTACGCCGTCGGCGGCGGGGCCACCATCAACAGCCTTCAGGTCACGCAGCTCGCGTAGGGCGGCACCCACAGCAAGGAAAAACAGACGTGCACAACAACGGCAAGCCGCACCCTCCGCGGCAGGTGCTGGACGTCGTCGTTATCGGGGAAGCCCTCATCGACGTCGTCACCACGCCAGAGGGCACCAACGAACACCCCGGCGGGTCGCCGGCGAATGTCGCCTACGGCCTGGCCCGGCTGGGAGTCAGTACCGGGCTGCTCACCTCCATGGGCGCTGACCGCCGCGGTGATGCTCTCGAGGAGCACCTCACCGGCGCCGGGGTGGCGCTCTTGCCCGGCTCCCGCTCCCAGAAGAGAACGTCGACGGCGACCGCCACCATCGCCGGCGACGGCTCGGCGGGCTACGCCTTCGACATCACCTGGGATGTGAAAGCGCCGGACCTTGCTCTCACCCCACCCAAGGTCCTCCACACCGGTTCGATCGCAAGTTTCCTGCCACCGGGCGCAGGTGGAGTCAAGGCCGTCCTCCAGGAGCTCCGCAGCCAGTGCATCATCACCTACGACCCCAACATCAGGCCAGCCCTGCTCGGAACCCATGCCGAAGCACGGCGCACGTTCGAGGAACTGGTGCACCTCACCGGCGTCGTCAAACTCAGCGATGAGGACGCCGGATGGCTGTACCCGGAAAAGGGCCTCGAGGAAACCGCGACGCACATCCTGGGCCTGGGGGCGGACCTGGCCGTCATCACCGCGGGTCCATCAGGTTCATTGCTCGCCACACCCGCCGCGTCCCTTACCGTCCCTGCAGTGAAGACGTCCGTTGTTGACACCATCGGCGCCGGTGACTCATACATGGCGGCCCTGATCCTGGGACTCCTCACCCGCGGTGCCGGGGGCCTGGCGCCTGCAGTCCTTGACCAGCTGGGATGCATGGCGGCCGCTGCGGCCGCGATCACCGTATCCCAGGCCGGCGCCCGGCTTCCAACTGAAGATGAACTTCGCGCCAGCCTCCAGCATCAGCCCCAGCTGCAGTCCCGCCCGTAGCACCAGCCCTCCCCGCGGCGCCATGGGACAGTGCGGCGCTGACCCCCACAGCCAAGAAAAATTCCCCTTGACAGTGCGAGAGTAACGCGCGTAACCTCGATCACACGCACTAGTAACGCGCGTTACTCTTAAGCAACATCACCACGATCTCCGGAGCATTCAATGGCGAAGACCACCACCTCAAATCATGCTGCGGCTGCGCGGCAGCGGGGTGTCACCATGAATGATGTGGCCAAGCACGCCGGCGTTTCCCGGACTGCCGTCTCGTTCGTGCTGAGCAACCGCGAAAATGCCAGCATCTCCGAGGAAACCCGCTCCCGGATCATCGAAGCTGTTCAGGCGTTGGGCTACCGCCCGAATGCCGGAGCACGGGCACTGGCATCGCAGCGAAGTGATTGGTACGGGATTGTCACCGAGATCGTGACGGCCCCATTCGCCGTCGACATCATCAAGGGTGCACAAGACCAAGCCTGGCTCGACCGCAAGTTCCTGCTCATCGCGCCCTCCGACCAGGCCGATGCCGTGGGACCCAACCAGGGCCTGGAAGATGCCGCAACCGAAAAGCTGCTGGAGCAGCGGGTGGAAGGACTTCTGTACGCAGCAACTTTTCACCGCGGCGTCCACGTTCCGGAGAGCGCCAATGAAGTACCCACCGTCTTGATCAACTGCTTCGACGCGGATGGAAAGCTGCCCTCGATCGTCCCCGACGAGCGTGCGGGCGGACGCGTCGCCGTCGAACGTTTGCTCCAGGCGGGCCACACCCGGATCGGAGTCATCAACCTTGACCCGGTCATTCCAGCTGCAGTCGGGCGTTTGGCGGGTGCACGCGAAGCACTCGCCGAAGCCGGACTCGAGCTGGATCCCGAGCTCGTGGTGCCCGGATACGCAACGGCGGACGGCGGGTACGAGGCCGCGTGCCGCATCCTGGACCGCTACCCACAGGAGGACAGGCCAAGCGCGCTGTTCTGCCTCAACGACCGCATGGCGATGGGCGCTTACGACGCCATCAAGGAACGGGGCCTGACCATCCCCGGAGACATCGCCGTGATCGGCTTCGACAACCAGGAACTGATTGCGGCCTACCTCAGGCCCAAGCTGACCACGGTTGCGTTGCCGTTCGAAAAAATGGGCGCCCTGGGAGTCCAGACGCTCGCAGCCCTTACAGCAGGACAGCCGATAATTGCCGACCAGCAATTAGTCGGCTGTCCGCTGCTAGAACGCTCTTCGGTCTGACCGCGAAATCACTTTCGAAGAGCAACCCCTCCCCCACCCCTTCACCTTGCAGATGAAGATAGGAAAGAGACAACCATCATGACACAACCCCGATTCCTGAGGGCTGCCCGCATCACGGCGGCCGGCCTGGCGGCAGGCGCACTGCTGCTGACCGGCTGTGCAGCCAGCGGCAACAAGGCTGCCAGCACCGATGCCGCGGCGAACGCCAGCGCCTTCCTCACCATTCCGCGTGAGGACATGGGCACGTTCGTGCAGAACTTCAACCCGTTCGCCCCCACCGTCAACCCAATGGTCCAGCAGTCCATCTACGAATCGCTGCTGATCTTCAACCCGGCCAAGGGTGACACTGTGCCGTGGCTGGCCACTGAATGGAAGGCCGCCGACGACGGCAAGTCGATCACCTTCACCCTGCGCGACGGCGTTAAGTGGTCCGACGGCCAGCCCTTCGTGGCCGAGGACGTCGCTTACACCTTCGAGCTCCAGAAAAAGATCAAGGGCGGCTTCGAGTACCTTGACACCGTGAGCGCCGAAGGCAATAAGGTCACGTTCACCTTCAACAAGCCCTGGTCGCCGGCCCTCTACGACGTCGGGCACCTCACCATCCTGCCCAAGCACGTATGGTCCGCCCTTGCCGATCCGGAGAAGGACGCCAATGCCAAGCCCGTCGGCACAGGCCCTTACACCGAGGTTGACAGTTTCCAGGCCCAGTCGTTTGTGCTCAAGAAGAACCCCAACTACTGGCAGCCGGACAAGCAGAAGATTGCCGGTATCAAGATGCTCGCTTTTGCAGGGAACGACGGCGCCAACCTCGCCGCCGCGAACGGCGACGTGGACTGGGCCCCGCAGTACATCCCGAACATCGAAAAGACGTTCGTTTCCAAGGACAAGGAACACCGCCACTACTGGTTCCCGGCCACCGGCGCCATGATCAACTGGCAGCTCAACACCACCAAGGCCCCCTTCAACGATGTTGATGTCCGTAAGGCCCTGAGCATGGCCGTGGACCGGGAGCAGGTCACCACGATCGGCATGGGCGGTTACGCCGAGCCTGCAGACTGCACCGGATTGTCCGGTAACTACGAGACCTGGAAGAACAACGAGGTCAAGGAGAACTGCACCTGGACCAAGCTGGACGTCCAGAAGGCCAATGAGCTGCTGGACAAGGCGGGCTACCCGAAGGGTGCCGACGGCAAGCGGACGCTCAAGGACGGCAAGCCGTTCGAATTCAAGATCTCTGTGGGAGCGTCTTCTTCCGACTGGCTGTCCGTGGCCAATGTGATTGCGCAGAACCTGGCAGAAGTCGGCGTCACGGCAAAGGTGGAGTCACCGGACTGGGCTGCCGTGGTTGCCGGCTACGAGACGGGCGACTTCGACTCCGGCATCGTCTGGAGCGCCAACGATCCCAGCCCGTACAAGTACTTCAACGCCGCCATGGGCACTGCGACGGTCAAGCCCGTGGGCACCAAGACGTTCGACAACTACCACCGCTTCGGCGACACCACCGCCGACGCCCTGCTGGCGGAGTTCGCTGCCGAGGCCGACGAGTCCAAACAGAAGGACATCGCCAACAAGCTGCAGGAAGAATACGACGACTCCGCACCGCTGGTGCCGCTGTTCTCCGGTCCGGAGTGGGGCGCGTTCAATGACACCCGCTTCACCGGCTGGCCCACTGAGGACAACCCTTACGCAACCCTTTCAGTCCGCTCACCTTCTACGGTGCTGGTGCTGACCACGCTGGAACCGCGCAAATAACACCCCACCGCCTCCCTGGCCTCGCTTCGCTTCGGCCAGGGAACCCGGGCGGCGTGGGCCCATGCCGCCCGCATTAGCTGGCCGCCGGATCATCCGGCGGCCAGCCCCCAAACTTTCCGTATTTCCCGAATGGAGGGAAACCGTGCGCTTCATCCTGCGCCGCCTGGGTTTCTACTTGATTGCCTTCTGGGCATCCATCACCCTGAATTTCCTGCTCCCCCGCTTCATGCCGGGAGACCCCGTCTCCCGTATGTTCGCCCGCTCCCAGGACAGAATGCAGCCCGAACAGATTGAGGCCCTGCGAAAGCTGCTGGGTGTCGATGACCGGCCCCTCTGGGAGCAGTACATCGGCTACATGACCAACATCTTCACAGGGCAAATGGGCGTTTCCATCTCCCGGTTCCCCACCCCGGTCACCGAAGTCATCTCGTCCCAGATCGGGTGGACCCTCCTGCTCGGCGGAACCGCCCTGGTGATTGCCGCCGTCGTGGGTAACCTGCTGGGTGTCCTTGCAGCCTGGCGCCGCGGCGGCGCGGTCGACTCCGCGCTTCCGCCGCTGCTCGTGTTCATCGGCTCGTTCCCCTACTTCTGGCTCGCGATGGGTGCACTGTACCTGTTCGGGGTGGTCCTGAACTGGTTCCCCATCCGGCACGCCTTCACTGCCGGCCTGGAGCCAGGGTTCACGTGGGAGTTCATTGGCGACGTCGGCGCCCACCTGGTGCTTCCGGCATTGACCATCGTGCTGGTCTCCATCGGGGGCTGGATGCTGGGCATGCGGAACACCATGATCGCCACCAACTCCGAGGACTACATCACCATGGCCGAGGCCAAGGGACTCCGCCCGGGCCGCATCATGCTCCGCTACGCAGCCCGCAACGCCATGCTCCCGTCCGTCACAAGCTTCGGCATGGGGCTGGGATTCGTGGTGGGCGGCGCGCTGCTCACCGAGGTGGTGTTCGCCTACCCCGGCGTCGGCTACCAGCTCCTCAACGCCGTCCAGGGCCTCGACTACCCGCTCATGCAGGGCCTGTTCCTGACAATCACCGCCGCCGTGCTGCTGGCCAACTTCCTGGTGGACATCCTCTACGTCCGCCTCGACCCGCGCGTGCGCAGTAACTAGAGGGAGCGATCATGACAACCGCAATCCTGAAGCAACCCGGCACAACGGCCGCCAAAACCCCGGCGGCCCGCAAGCCCAACCGCAGCTTCGTCCACGGCATCCTCACCAACAAAAAAGCCCTCACAGGCATGGCCGTGATGCTCGTCTTCATCGCACTGGCCCTGCTGGCACCGGTACTCTTCCCCGGAGACCCGTCGCGGATCACCGCCATGGCATCCATGGAACCATCGGCCGAGCACTGGCTGGGAACTACAGCCAAGGGTCAGGACGTGCTCGCGCTGACGGTCCACGGCTCCCGGAGTTCGCTGTTCGTGGGGCTCACCGTGGGCTTCGCGTCCACCTTCGTCGGCATCCTGGTGGGACTTGCCTCGGCGTACTTCGGCAAGTTCATCGACGAAGCGCTGTCCCTGGTAACCAACGTCTTCCTGCTCCTTCCCGGCCTGCCGCTGCTGGTCATCCTGGCCGCGTTCCTCCCTCCGGGACTGGGCACAGTGATTCTCGTCCTGGTGGTCACCGGGTGGGCAGGCTCAGCGCGCGTCCTGCGCTCGCAGGCCCTGTCCATCCGCTCGAAGGACTTTGTGGCCGCGGCCGTGGTGTCCGGTGAACGGGCCGGCCGGATCATGTTCCGCGAAATCCTGCCCAACATGGCCTCGATCGTGATGGGCACGCTGCTGGCCTGCGTCATCTATGGCATCGGTGCCCAAGCAGGCCTGGAGTTCCTGGGCCTGGGCGATGCCAGCACGGTCTCGTGGGGCAACAACCTCTTCTGGGCAGGCAACGAAGGCGCCCTGCTGACCGGCAGCTGGTGGGTGTTCGTTCCCTCGGGCGTCTGCATCGCGCTGGTCGCCTTCGCCCTTGCCCTCATCAACTACGCCGTGGACGAGGTCACCAACCCGCGGCTGCGGAAGATCAAAACCCCGAAAGACACCGAAAGGAGCGCCGCCAAATGACCATCTCCCAAGTGTCCTTCGGCTCCCACGAACCTGTCCTGGACGTCAAGGACCTCACCGTCAAGTACATCGGCGACACCCGCTCCACCACCGCCGTGGACCGTGTTTCCTTCAGCATCGGCACCGGTGAGGTGTTCGGTCTCGCAGGGGAATCCGGCTGCGGGAAGTCAACCATCGCCAATTCGATCATGCGGCTCCTGAAGGATCCTGCGAAGATCGCAGGCGGCAGCATTTCCTTCGGCGGCAAGGACGTCCTGGCCATGAGCCCGGAGGAGCTGCGGCGCTTCCGCTGGCAGGACGTGGCCATGGTCTTCCAGTCGGCCATGAACTCGCTCAACCCGGTGCTGACCATCGGCGAACAGATCGTGGACATCTTTACTACCCACGCCGGTTACTCCCGCAAGGAATCCCTGCGGCGCGCCGCTGAACTGCTGGAACTCGTGAGGATAGACCCCGCGCGCCTCAAGTCCTACCCGCACCAACTCTCGGGCGGCATGCGTCAACGCGCTGTCATAGCGATGGCCGTGGCACTCAAGCCGTCGCTGTTGATCCTCGACGAACCCACCACCGCGCTGGACGTGGTGGTGCAGCAGGAGATCATGGCGCAGATCAAGGACCTCCAGCGCGAGCTTGGATTCTCAGTCCTGTTCATCACGCACGACATGTCACTCATGGTGGAACTTTCCCACCGCATGGCCGTGATGTACGGCGGCAGGATCGTGGAGACCGCGAAAGCCCAGGACGTCTACGCCAACCCCCTTCACCCCTACACGCAGGCGCTGATGGGTGCGTTCCCGCCGCTCACCGGCCCGCGGGTTCCGCTGACGGGACTGCCCGACGGCGTGAAGTTCCGGAACATCCCGGACCTGGGCGAGGCTGCGCCCGGCCATTTCGTGGCCCCGTTTGGTGCCGACGCTTCAGTCATTGATTCCGCAAACCTGGAAGGAGCCGCACGATGAGCCACTCCCTGACGTTCCCGGCGGCTGGGTCCACCACCAGCACACCCGCCCTTGAAATCCGTGGCCTCGGCAAGTCCTTCCCCATCGGAGGACTGTTCACCCGCTCGTCGGTCCGCGCCCTGCACGGTGTCGACCTGACCCTGGACCGCGGCGAAATCGTGGCGCTTGTTGGCGAGTCCGGTTCCGGCAAGAGCACGCTGGCCCGCTGTGTGGCCCGGCTCGAGAAGCCGAACTCCGGCGCGATCCTGATCGACGGCGTCGACATCCTCAAACGCGATCGTTTCCAGGCGTCTCGTGCGTTTCGGTCCCAGCTGCAGATGGTCTTCCAGGACCCCTTCGGTTCGTTGAACCCTGCCCACAGGATCGAGCATTTCCTGCGGCGTTCGCTGGCGATCCACGGGAAAAGTGGCGGCACCGAGGACGAGACCCGGCGGCGTCTCGAAGACCTCATGACCACTGTTGGCCTGCAGGCTGACATGCTGAACTCGTACCCGCACGAGCTCTCCGGCGGCCAGCGCCAACGCGTTGCGATTGCCCGGGCCCTCGCCGTCGAACCACAAGTCATCCTGGCTGACGAGCCCACCTCGATGCTGGATGTGTCCGTCCGCATCGGCGTGCTGAACCTGATGCGCAAGCTCCGCGACGAGCAGGGCATCTCGATGCTCTACATCACCCACGACCTCGCGTCCGCCCGCTACCTGGCGGACCGGACGGCCGTGATGTTCGCCGGTGAAGTTGTTGAGGAGGGCGAGTCCGTGGACCTGCTGGCAAACCCCGCGCACCCCTACACGCAACTCCTGGTGTCGGCTGTCCCGGATCCCGCGCGGGCAGGCTCATACGATCCCGTCCGCCGCGCCGAACTGCGGCAAGCGGTCATGGCTTCAACCACGTGCGCTTACGACGGCGACACGAACCAGCCCTGTTCGGCCGAGGAACCCGTGCGCCATCAGGTTGGTGACCCTGCAAACCGCCACTGGGTGCGCTGCCACCTCTACCGGCCCTGGGCTGGTGCCGACGGCCACGCCCTGACGGGCGAACCGGCCCAACCCAACGTCCCGCCGTCGAACGTTCAAGAAACGGCAACCGCATGACTGAACTGCCACCCCCGGTCTCCCGCCGTGCAATCCTTAGCGGAAGCGGGGTGGCTGCACTCAGCGGATCGCTTGCACTTTCAGCCTCCTTCGCCGAACCCGCTGCAGCCGCGCCGGCGAAGACGCCTGACCCCGGATCAAAAGGCTCACTGTCAAAAGGATCACGCCGGATGCGCCCGACCTATCACTTCAGCGTCCCCGACAACTGGAAGAACGACCCCCAGCGCCCCATCTACCTGGACGGGGAATACCACTACTACTACCTGTACAACGCCGACTACCTGCAGGGCGGCGGAGGCACGTCGTGGCGCCGCGCCACCACCACGGATCACGTGGCATTCACCGACCGCGGCGTCGCGATCCCCAAATTCAGCGACGGCAACGGCGACTGCTGGTCAGGATCCCTTGTGGTCGACGAGCGGAATACCGCCGGGTATGGCGAGGGTGCGGTAATAGCCCTCGTCACGCAGGCGCCGAATGGCCGCCAGGCTCAGTACCTCTGGTACTCAACCGACCGGGGACGCTCGTTCCAGCCCGCGGGTACAGCCCCCGTGTTGCCGAACCCCGGAGTGCATGACTTCCGCGATCCCAAAGTGATCTGGGACGCTGACCGCGGGCGATGGTTCATGATGAACGCGGAAGGGCAAAAGCTCGGCTTCTACACATCGGCCGACCTGCGGTCCTGGGAGCGCATCGGCGAATTCGTGCGTACCGATCTTGGGCTGCTGGAATGTCCTGATATCTTCCAAATGACCGCCGACGACGGCAGCCCGCATTGGATCCTCGGCACGAGCGCCAACGGCAAAGGCCGCGGCCTGCCCGCCACCTACGCGTACTGGACAGGCACCTTCGACGGCACGTCTTTCACGCCTGATCATCCCGAGCCCGAATGGCTCGACTATGGCTACGACTTTTATGGAGCAGTTACATATCCGCATCACGACGCCTCGGGTGCGGAAGATCAGACCCTCCGCCGGGCGATCGGGTGGGCCAACTTCTGGGACTACCCCCACAACACACCCACCCTCGAGACCGACGGCTACAACGGCGATGACATGATCGTGCGCGACGTCCGCCTCAAACACACGAACGGTGTGTACCACCTCGTTTCCGCCCCCACGGCGGCGCTGCAAAACCATGTGAAGCGCACCCATCTCCTGGGCGACGTCGTTGTACGGGGCACCCGGGACCTCGACGTTCGCACAGCCGCTTACGACCTTACCTGCGAGCTGATGTGGGACCCCGCTTCCCCGCCTGCCAACGTGGGGCTGGAAGTATGCCGTGCACCGGGCGGCGGCCGGCATGTCGCCGCCGGCGCATTCCTGCGGGGTCCCTTCGTTTACGTGAACAGGCGCCCAACTATCAACCCAACCGGCGGTGAAACCCGGACGCCGATTGACCCCTCGACGGGAAGGCTCACCATCCGCATCCTCGTGGACCGCACGAGCGTGGAGATGTTCGTCGGAGACGGACGGGTGGTGCACTCGCACCGGGTCTTCCCTCTTGAAGGCGACAGCGGGATCCGCCTGTACGCCCACGAAGGAGCCGCCACTTTCCGTGACCTGACCATCCACGAAATCAAGTCGACGCATTAGTCCGGGCACGGTCCCGGCAGGCTCGGGCAAGTAAGGCTTCCACGGGAATCGGGTACCCGTTACCCGGGTAACCCTCGGGTCGCATCCGTACTGTTGACAGCGGAGCCGGCGGCGAAGGTGTACGGCTGAGACCACGTGCACCTCCCCCAGCCGCCGCCGGCCCCGCTACTTAAACGGGTACGAGCCCTGTCCCTCCGGGACGGGGCTCGTACTCGTTTTTGTTGCATCGCTCGGGCAGCCAGTTGCTCCTACGTGTGACCTGTCAGGTCACCAACGCCCACCGGCCACTGGATGCTGGTGCTCCAAAAGCTCGTGCTTGTAATGGAGCAAAAACTCGTGTCTGTGGTGGAGTCCTACCCACGCTGATGCATGGAATTCGTCGATGAAACTGACAAGCTGCGCTGGTGCTTGTGCTTGTTCGGTGTTGATGATTGGCTCCGGTTTACTGAGCCGCGTCGCCATGCTGGGAGTGCAGTTACGAAATATTCGGGACAGGGTCATGGTCTCTCGTCTCGTAATCAGAACGCCCGGAGGATGTCTTCGACTCGCTGTTTGGCGTCGCCGAAGAGCATTTGGGAGTTGTCGCGGAAGAACAGCGGGTTTTGGACTCCTGCGTAGCCGGCGGCCATGGAGCGTTTGAACACCACAACGTTTTCGGCTTCCCAGACTTTGAGGACGGGCATGCCGGCGATGGGGCTGCCTGGGTCTTCGGCGGCGGCGGGGTTGACGGTGTCGTTCGCGCCGATGACCAGGACCACGGAGGTGTCGCCGAGGTCGTCGTTGATTTCGTCCATTTCCAGGACGATGTCGTAGGGGACTTTGGCTTCGGCAAGGAGGACGTTCATGTGTCCGGGCAGGCGCCCGGCGACCGGGTGGATCCCGAACCGGACGTTCACACCCTTCTCACGGAGCTGGTGGGCCAGTTCAGCCACAGGGTACTGGGCCTGGGCAACGGCCATGCCGTAGCCGGGGGTGATCACGACGGACGAGGCGTTGGTGAGCATTTCCGCTGTGGCCTCGGCCGTGATTTCGCGGTGCTCGCCCTGGTCCGTGTCCCCTTTGCTGGCGGGGGCGGCGATGCCGAACCCGCCGGCGATCACGGAGATGAAGGACCGGTTCATGGCCTTGCACATGATGTAGGACAGGTAGGCGCCGGAGGAGCCGACCAGGGCGCCGGTGATGATGAGCAGGTCGTTGTTGAGCAGGAAGCCGGCCGCGGCGGCGGCCCAGCCGGAGTAGCTGTTGAGCATGGACACGACCACGGGCATGTCGCCGCCGCCGATGGAGGCCACCAGGTGCCAGCCCAGCCCCAGGGCCAGGACGGTGACGACGATGAGCAGCCAGAGCTGGGAATCGTTGACGTACCAGACGGTCAGGGCAATGAACGCGGCCAGCGCCCCGAGGTTGATCCCGTTTTTACCCGGCAGCATCAGGGGTGAGGACTTCATCCGGGCTGAGAGTTTCAGGAACGCCACGATCGAGCCGGTGAAGGTCACCGCGCCGATGAACACGCCGATGAACACCTCGGCATGGTGGATCGCCATCAGCTCAGAAGACAACGCGGGAGCTTCGAGATGGCCGTTCCAGCCCACCAGGACCGCCGCGAGGCCCACGAAGCTGTGCAGCAGGGCGATCAGTTCGGGCATGCCGGTCATCTCGACCACCCGGGCGCGCCAGAGCCCGATCGCACCGCCGACGGCGACCGCGGCGACCAGCAGGCCCAGGCCGGTCAGGGCGTGGCCCGTGCCCCAGGCGTCCTGCAGGGTCAGCCAGATCGTGGCGGCGAGGGCGATGACCATGCCGGTGATGCCGTAGGCGACCCCGGCGCGGGCTTTCTCGTGCTTGCTCAGCCCGGCGAGGCTGAGGATAAACAGCAGGGCCGCGACGATGTAGGCCGCCCCCGCGATGGAGTCGGCCGTCAACGGACCGGAGACAGTGTCAGACACGGTAAAGCTCCTTGAGATAAATCCTGCTGCTGTTTCGGGGACGGCGCTCATGAACGGACCTTTCCGGCGGAGAACATCGCGAGCATGCGCCGGGTGACAGCGAACCCGCCGAAAATGTTAATGCTGGCCAGCAGCACCGCGACGGCGGCGAGGACCTGCATCACGAGGTTCTCGGAAGTGACCTGCAGCAGGGCCCCGACGACGATGATCCCGGAGATCGCGTTCGTCACGGACATCAGCGGCGTGTGCAGGGCGTGGTGGACTTTCCCGATCACATAGAACCCGACCACGATCGAGAGCATGAGGACCGTGAAGTGCTGCGGCAGCGGCGCCGGAGCCACCGCATTGATCCCGAACAGCACCGCGATCCCCGCGGCAAAGAGCCCGGCTTTACCGGCGTTGCTGAGGCCCTGTTTCTTCTTCGGCGCCGTGCTTTCGGCAACATCAGCCTGGGTCTTGGCCGCCGGTGCGGCGGAGACCTGGACCGGGGGCGGCGGCCACGTCTTCTCACCCTCACGCACCACCGTCACCGAACGCTGCACCACGTCGTCGAAATCGATCCGAAGCTGACCGTCCTTGTCCGGGGTCAGGAGCTTGAGCAGATTCACCATGTTCGTCCCGTACAGCTGGGACGCCTGGGCCGGCAAACGGGCCGGCAGATCCGTGTAGCCCAGGATCACCACCCCGTTGTCCGTCACGATCCGTTCCCCGGCGACGGAGCCTTCGACGTTTCCGCCCTGGCCCGCTGCCATGTCCACGATCACGCTGCCGGCCTTCATGCTTGCCACATCCTCGGCGGTGAGCAGCTTCGGTGCCGGACGCCCCGGGATCAGGGCAGTGGTGATGATGATGTCCACATCCGCTGCCTGCTCCGAGTAAATTTCCGCAGCCCTGGCGTTATACGCCTCAGACGTGGCCTTCGCGTACCCGTCCGTGGACTTCATCTCTTCCGCGACCTCGACCTTAAGATAGGTACCGCCGATGGATTTCACCTGGTCGGCAACCTCCGGCCGCGGATCAGTCGCCCGGACAATAGCGCCCAGGCTGGACGCAGCGCCGATCGCCGCCAACCCGGCGACACCGGCCCCGGCAACCAGCACCTTCGCGGGCGGGACCTTGCCCGCCGCGGTCACCTGTCCCGTGAAGAACCGGCCGAACTCGTGCGCCGCCTCGATCACGGCACGGTACCCGGCAATGTTTGCCATCGAGCTGAGCACGTCCATCGACTGGGCCCGGGAGATCCGCGGCACCGCATCCAACGCCAGCGCCGTGATCGGACGCGAAGCCAGCGCCTCCACCAGCTCAGGCCGCAATCCAGGGCTCAACGACCCGATCAGCGTGGCACCCTCGGTGAGACGGGTGATCTCATCCTCAGTAGGCGGATTGATCCGCAACACCACCTCGCTGCCCCACGCCTCATCAGCACCCACAACCAGGGCACCCGCTTCGGCGTAAGCCTCATCACGGAAGGATGCCGACTCCCCCGCACCTTTCTCGACCACAACCTCGTAGCCCAACCCCAACAACTGCTTCACGGTGACAGGCGTCGCCGCCACCCGTGTTTCGCGGCCCAACTCGGCCACAATGCCAATACGTGTCACTATTTCTTCTCTCTAAGATGTGATGCCCGGTCATTGCTGCCGCCGTCCAATGGACAGGGGCCTTACTTGGCCGCGTTGTTGTGTCGCTCGGGGCAGCTGGTTTGTCCTAGGCGATAGGTGCAGGCGGCCGTTCACCTGAGAGCACGGCGAGGGCATTGTCGGCGGCAAGCATGGCCATTGCGGTTCGCGTCTCCACAGTGGCGGAGCCCAGGTGCGGCACGAGCACCACATTGTCGAGCTCGAGCAATCCTGGGTGCACGCTGGGCTCTTTTTCGAAAACGTCGAGCCCGGCGCCTGCAATCTGCCCGTCGCGAAGGGCAGCGACGAGTGCTGCTTCATCGACAATCGGGCCCCGCGCCGTATTGATGAGGTATGCCGAATCCTTCATCGCCGCAAATTGCCCCGCGCCGATCAGGTGATGGGTGGCAGGCCCGTAGGGGCAGTGCAGCGAGACGATGTCCGAGGTAGCCAGCAACTCATCGAGTTCGAGCCGCCGGGCGCCCAGCTCGGCTGCCACCCTTGGATCGATCTCACTGCGCGACTGGTAGACGATCTCCATGCCGAAGGCCTTGGCACGGCGTGCGGTGGCCTGGCCGATGCCGCCCATCCCGACGATGCCGAGGGTCTTGCCTTGCAGGCTGCTGCCGAGCAGGAAGAACATGCCCCACTTCCAGGCCTGGCCGGAGCGGATGAGCCGTTCCCCCTCGCCCAGCCGACGCGTTGCCGAGAGGATGAGGCCAAACGCGATGTCGGCGGTGGCCTCCGTGAGCACGCCCGGCGTGTTGGTGGCCACGATGCCCCGTGCGGTGCAGGCCGGCACGTCGATGTTGTCATAACCGACGGCGACGTTCGCGACCACTTTGAGCTGCGGGCCCGCAGCGTCCAGCAGCTCAGCGTCGATGCGTTCGGTGAGCAGGCTCAGCACGGCATCGGCCCCGGCTACCCGGCGCAGGAGCTCCTCGCGGCCAATGGACTCCGGGCCGGACCAGGCATCGACGTCGTGCTCTGCGCGCAGCTTCTCGAGTGCGGTTTCGGGTACACGTCCCGTAACGACCACCCGGCTCATGCGGTCTCGATCCACTTGCGGAGGCGTCCGAGGCCGTCGCGGATATCGGCGACGTCAATGCCCGAGTAGGCGAGCCGGATGTACTGCCGCTCTTCACCGGGCTGGCGGCGGCCGAAGTGCTCGCGGGTGCAGAAGGAGACGCCGGTCTCGTACAGGGCTGCTGAGGCGAAATCGCCCACTGCCGTGTAACCCATGCGCTGCATGGCGTCGGTAACGTCAGGGAACAGGTAGAACGTGGACTGCGGGACAGCGACATGCACGCCGGTAATGTCGTTCACGAGTTCGCAGGCGGCATCCCTGCGCCCTCGCAGGATGTCGAGCATCTCCCGTACAGGCTCCTGGGTGCCCCGGAGCGCTTCGATGCCGGCCCATTGCACGTAGTGCGTGGTGCACGACTCGTCGTTGGTGTTGAGTGTGCTGAGGATTTTGGCAATCTGGATCGGGGCGACGGCGCAGCCCAGGCGGGATCCGGTCATGGCGAACTTCTTGCTGAAGGTGTAGAGGATCACGGTGCGCTCGGCCATGCCGGGAAGCGACGCGATGGAGCTCGAGACACCCTCATAGCGCGTCTCGAAGTACGCCTCATCGGAGAGGACCCAGAGGTCGTGCTCCTGCGCGAGCTGCGCGATTGCCTCCCGCTCCGCACTCGTCGACTCGGCCGAGATGGGGTTCTGCAGGTCGTTGTAGATGATTGCGACAGTGTTCGGGGTGATCGATGCACGCACCTGGTCGAGGTCGATGGCGAAGCCCTGGCTTGTGGGCACGTAGCGGTACGGCACGGCCGTGCCGCCGAGGTATTCGATTTGCGATTCGTAGATCGGAAAGCCGGGGTTGGGATAGAGCACTTCCTGGCCGGGGTTCATGACCGCCTGCAGGAACTTGGTGATGACGGGTTTGCCGCCCGTCATCACCACGACGTTGTCGGGTGAGAACTGGATTCCCCGGCGGGCGCCAATATCCTCGGCGAGGGCTTCGCGAAGCTGCGGGATGCCGGGGCCGGGGCAGTAACCCGTATGGCCGTCGGCGATGGCCCGGTTCATTGCTTCAACGATATGCGGGGCCGTGGGGATGTTGATGTCCCCAAGATGGAAGGGGAACACGGGATTACCCTTCGCCTTCCAGGCGGCCGCGGCTTGGGCGACGCTGAAGGCAGTTTCGGTGCCCAGACGTTCGAGCCGGTGCGCGAGTTGCTGCATGCTGTTCCACTCCTCATTGAGTTGACGATCCATCTTTCGCAGATGCAGCCCTAGTATAGGACTCATATATCAATAGCTGAAAAAAGATATAAGAGCAACGCCTTCCGTTGGTAAGGCGGCAGGTCGTCGTCGAGCACATCTTGGCAGTCTGTATTTCTGGATCCGCGGGGTTTAGCCTCTGTCCTATGGACGAAGCCCGTTCACTGGCCGTTGTGGTTGCGCATCCCGACGATGATGCCTATGGTTGCGCGGGCTCCATTGCCCTGCACGAGAACGACCCCGGGTTCCGGTTCTGCCTGGTCCTTGCGACCGACGGCGGGGCCGGGCAGATCGCAGAGGGCGTCCCCACTACGCCGCAGGAGCTGGGCACTTGGCGGCGAAAGGAAAGCGTCAATGCCTGGCGGGCCCACGGCACCATTCCGGACCGGCACGAATGGCTGGACTACGACGACGGGCACGTCCCGGAAGTGGATTTCGAGGAGCTGGTTAGGAGGATCCTGGCCATCCTGCTCCAGGAGCGCCCGCAGGTAGTGGCGACTTTCGGGCCCGACGGGATCACAGGGCACCGCGACCACATCGCAATAGGCAGGGCCACGGACGAAGCCTTCACACGGGCACGCCAGGTTCCGGGCCCTGGATTGAAACGGCTCGTTCACGGCGCCCTGCGCGCGTCCACCTTTGAACGCTGGAACCAGAGGCGGCAACAACAGGGCCTGGAGCCTTGGGACCCTGCCCGTGAGTACCATCTGCGCCCGGTTCCGGATGAGTGGATCGACATTGACGTGGACACGAGTACGGTGGCGCACCGGATCGTCGCGGGCCTTTTGGAGCACAAATCCCAGCGACATGTCATTGTCGACCCCGGCGTGAACGAGCGCCGGTGGGCCAGAATCGTTTCCCGGGAGTCTTCGATCATCGCGTGGCCGGCCAGGCTGCCGAACAGTCCGCTGCTGACCGACCTGTTTGAGGGACTCTGAGCTGCCCCTCAACGTCCCGCCTTTATTGCGGGTGGACCTGCCTGCCCGTCAGCAACTAACCGTGACCGTGCTGCTTCAGTGATCGTCTTCGGGCCGTGCCGTGAGGATCCGATGGGCCCTGTCCTGAAGAATGCCGAGCGATTCCTGGATCAGGGGCGATGCGATGCTGCCGCTGCGCACCGCAGCGACAATCCGGCGCGCAGGCTTCCCCTTGCCTGTAATGCGCAGTCGAACCACGTTTTCGGCGCTGCGCAGGGGCGCCAGCCGCGGCAGCAGGCCTACGCCCAGCCCGGCACCAACGAAGGCGATCTGGGTTTCCCATTCAACGGCCTCATGGGCAATACGGGGCGTCACCCCGACTGCCGTGAACGCCGCGGTGAACAGGGAATGGTAGGTGGATCCGGCTGCCTCGGTGATCCAGGGTTCAGACGCCAGCTCTTCGAGCGTCACCGTTTCCCGCGATGCCAGCGGATGGTCGGAGGGAATGATCACGTCCAGGGGGTCATCAAGCAGAACGGTCTGCTCGAAGCGGGGATCGTCCTCAACATAGGTGTGGGACTGCATGGCAACGATGACCGCGAGATCGATTCGCTCGGCAACCAACAAGTCGAAACAGCGGTCCGGGTCGGCTTCCAGAACCTGCACCTCCAGCAGGGGGCGTGTTGAGCGCAAGGCAGCGGCCAAGGGCGCGAGTAACTGGGCGGCCGCCGTCGAGAATCCGCCGAGGCCAAAACGGGACTGCACCTGGTCGCCTGCCTCCATGGCAGCAGCCCGCAGGCTCTCCCATTCAGCAACAAGGGCGTCCGAGCCCTTCACCAGAAAGCGGCCCGTGGCGGTCAGCCGCACACCCCGGCCGTCCTTCGTCAGCAGCTGCATTCCAAGGACGCGCTGGAGCTCCCGCAGTTGTGCGGAGACGGCGGAAGGAGAGTAACCCAAGAGCTCTGCGGTGGCGCCGACAGTGCCGCATCGGGCAAACACCCGAAGTGTTGTGAGGCGTGGATCGATCATGCACCCATTGTGCACTGTTATCTCCGGAATCTTGCGCTTTTATTGCAGCCCAGTCAGCCCTAATCTCGTGGAACAACGACTTTTGGCAACGGTTGCACCACGCATCCGCGGTCTCGACAGATCTCACAAGTACCCACGCCTCCCGGGAGGAAACCCATGACTGCTCCAGTGCACCTGCCCCTCAATTCACGCGGAAAACTCGCCTCATCATTGCCTGCTGAGCAGCTGGCGGAAATCACCGAGTTGTTCGCTTTCCGGCGCGCAGGGTATTCCCTCGATGCACCCTTCTACACCGATTCCACGATTTTCAAAATCGACATGGAAGCCATTTTTGGCCAGCACTGGATTTTTGCCGCCAGCATTGCCGAACTCCCGGAGCCGGGCGACTACGTCACCGTCGACTATGGTCCCTACTCCCTGATCGTGCTGCGCAACGACGACGGCGGCGTGAACGTCCTGCACAACGTATGCCGCCACCGCGGCGCCCGCGTCCTGACCGAGACTGCGGGGTCAACAGGAAACCTGGTCTGCGGCTACCACTCCTGGACGTACTCCCCCGAGGGCAATCTGATCCACGCCTCGGCACCCGGGGAAACGAAATTCGACAAGAGCTGCTTCGGCCTCAAGCGCGCCCACAGCCGCGAGGTTGCCGGACTCATCTTCGTCTGCATTGCGGACGAGCCGCCGGCCGACTTTGACGAAACTTCTAAGATCTTCGAGCCTTACCTTGCTCCCCACGATCTGTCGAAGACGAAAATCGCCTACCAGCAGAACATCGTTGAGGAAGGCAACTGGAAGCTCGTCATGGAGAACAACCGTGAGTGCTACCACTGCGACGGCCACCCCGAGCTCGCCTGTTCCCTCTTTCCCACCTGGGGCCTGACGGAGGGCCTGATCCCGGCCCATCTCGAGGAAGTGTGGGACCGCAACAAGGAAGCACAGTCCTCGCTCGAGGAGCGTTGCCGCCGCTATGGCCTCCCCTACGAGGTGGTCGAGGAGCTTGACACGCGCATCGCAGGAATCCGCATCTCACGGGAATCGCTGGACGGCGAAGGGGAATCGTTCTCGCCCGACGGGCGCCGGCTTTCCAAGAAGCTGCTCGGTGACTTGCGGGACTTCCGCCTTGGCCGCTGCTCGATGCACCTGCAGCCCAACAGCTGGTTCCACTTCCTGGGAGACCACGTCATCACCTTCGGCGTCTTCCCCATCAACGAACACCAGACCCTCGTGCGCACCACTTGGCTGGTAGCTGACGACGCCGAGGAAGGCGTCGACTACGACCTGGACAAACTCACCTACACCTGGAAGCAGACCAATCTGCAGGACAAGGCGTTCGTGGAGCTGTGCCAGACGGGCGCCGGAAGCCCCGCCTACGAGCCCGGCCCTTACATGAAGAGCGAGTACCAGGTGGAGGCCTTCATCAACTGGTACGTGCAGCGCGTGCAGGAGCACTTGGCATGATTGAACTCCTCACTGAGACGGCAACCCAGGAACCACAGCGCATCCGCGGTCTTGAGATGCCGTGGAACAGGGTCATGGGCAGCACCGAAGGACCCGCCAGTGCCGCCCGCGCCTTGGGCCCCTGGCATCCGCAGGAGTTCATGGCCGAATGTGTCGAGACCGTGCCCGAGGCCGGCGGCATGATGACCTTCGTATTCCGCCGCTGCGACGGTGCGCCGCTGGCGTTCCGTCCGGGCCAGTACGTGAACGTCGCATTTCCCGTAAACGGCGAGGACCAGGACCCGGCGGACCGCAGCTACTCGCTGTCCAGTTCACCCACCCAACCGTGGACCTTCGACATCACCGTCAAATGTGATCCCACGGGACTGGTCTCACCATGGGTGCACGAGAACGTCAAACCCGGCACCGTCCTCGAGATGCTGGGACCGGTCGGGGCATTCCACCTGCCCGACGCCGACCGGCGGGCACGGTACCTCCTGCTGGCAGCCGGCGCAGGTATCACTCCCATCATGTCGATGGTGCGGACCATTCACTCCCTGCCCGGACAGGCCGACGTCGTGGTCCTTTACCACGGAGCGGAGGCCGGAGGCTTTGCCTTCCACAAGGAGCTGGCCTACATCGCCTCCGTGGACTCGCGGATCAAGGTCTTCTACTCCCTGGGTGACCGCAGCAAACCCGAGGGCTGGGAAGGGCTCAGTGGAAGGCTGACGGCGGCCATGCTCGACGAGGTGGCCCCCGATGCCAACGGCCGCCAGGTCTATGCCTGCGGCCCGGAAGGCTACCTGAATACTGCCACCGAGCTCCTGCAAAAGGTGGGCGTCGACGACACCTCCATCTACATGGAATTCTTCTCTGGAGACCGCCAGACGCTCCTCGAATACCAGGCGGAGCTCGCGCTTGCAGTAGATATTGCGGAGGAAATCGCCGAGGAAATCGCCGATTCCGCCGAGGACTACTATGAAAGCCAGCCCGCCGCGTTCGGGCTCTACGAGCCCGGCTACGACGCCGAGGGAACCCTGAAGGCCACGGGGCTGCCGCTGGAAACCGTGGACCCGGACACGCCTTCTCCCGACGCGCGGCCCGAGGCCGCGACCCCAGATGCCTCCAGCTTCGACACAGTCGGAACGGGAAGCCTCACCCTGTCCTTCATGCGCACCGGCATTAACGTACGCATCGACCCCGCCGAGCACATCCTCGAGGCGGCACAACGGGCCGGTGTCAGAATCGGCGCGAACTGCAAGGAAGGCATGTGCGGCTCCTGCAAGGTCGTCAAGCTTTCCGGGGACGTTGAGATGAACCACCAGGGCGGCATCCGGGCACGGGAAATCGCTGCAGGCAAGTTCCTGCCCTGCTGCTCCACCGCGAAGACTGACATGGTAATCGACGCCTAGCCGGTTCCAGCTTCGCTAGGAACTTCCTTCACCAAAACCGACGACAAACTACCTCACGGACAGTCTGCTGCAAGCAGAATCACGTGAGGGTTCGATACACAACCCATAGGAGCCATCCATTGTCAGGTAACAAAGCCGTTGCGTACAAGGAACCGGGAATCGTGGAAATCATCGACACTCCGTATCCCACCTTCGAACTGCAGGCCGGCCCTGGCGTTAATCCCGTCAATGTCGGCCGGAAGGTCCCCCACGGCGTCATACTGCGCACCGTGAGCACCAACATCTGTGGCTCCGACCAGCACATGGTTCGTGGCCGCACCACCGCCCCGGCCGGCCTCGTCCTGGGGCACGAGATTACCGGGGAAGTCATCGAGACCGGGCCCGACGTCGAGTTCATCAAGGTCGGGGACATCGTTTCTGTCCCCTTCAACATCTCCTGCGGGCGCTGCCGCAACTGCAAGGAGCGCAAGACCGGGATCTGCCTGAACGTGAACCCGGACCGTCCCGGGTCCGCCTACGGCTACGTTGACATGGGCGGATGGGTCGGCGGCCAGGCCGAATACGTCCTGGTCCCGTACGCAGACTGGAACCTTCTGAAGTTCCCGGACCGCGATCAGGCCCTGGAGAAGATCATGGACCTGACCATGCTCTCGGACATCCTCCCCACCGGTTTCCACGGGGCTGTCACGGCAGGTGTCGGCGTCGGGTCCACCGTTTACGTTGCCGGCGCCGGTCCAGTGGGGCTTGCCGCGGCGGCAAGTGCCCAACTGCTGGGGGCCGCGGTGGTCATCGTGGGGGATCTCAATGAGGATCGCCTGGCCCAGGCGCGTTCCTTTGGCTGCGAAACCGTCAACGTGGCCAACGGTGACCCGGCTGACCAAATTGAGCAGCTGCTCGGCGTCCGGGAAGTCGATGCCGGCATCGACGCAGTAGGTTTCGAGGCCCGCGGTCACGGACACGGCGCCGGGGCCCAGGAGGCACCGGCCACCGTGCTCAATTCGCTGATGGACCTCACCGCCGCCGGCGGCTCCGTCGGCATTCCCGGCCTGTACGTCACCGGGGATCCGGGTGCCGTGGACGAGGCGGCCCAGAAGGGCAGCCTGTCCCTGTCCCTTGGCACCGGCTGGGCAAAATCCCTGTCCTTCGCGACCGGCCAGTGCCCGGTCATGAAGTACAACCGGCAGCTGATGATGGCGATCCTGCATGACAGGATCCAGATCGCCAAGGCGGTCAACGCCACGGCCATCAAGCTCGAGGATGCTCCGCAGGGGTATGCGGAATTCGATGCCGGAGCCGCTACAAAGTATGTCCTGGACCCGAACGGCTACCTCAGCAACTAAGTCCCAGGCAAGGCAGGGTTCCCTGCAGGCAGGCCAGAGCGGTTGGTGCACCACCCAGATAGTGGAGGTGGTGCACCAACCGCGTTGTCTTTAAACCTCTCCCGTTGTCACGTCGGAGTGGAGGCGAAATTAGTAAGTTCGTGCGTTAGATGACTTCCGCGCGTGCTGGTGCCGGCTGCGCGGTTACTACCTGCGTATTCGGATCGTGCTCCATCAACGGCCTTCCGGCCACGATCACTGTCGCCCGCTCCCATGGCCGGTCTTGAAGCAGGAAGGGAATTTCCTGTTCTTCCCACTCCCTGTGCAGCTCTTCTTCTTCCTGCCCATCTCGAGCCCTGAGGCGGCGTCGGGCTTCAAGGTTGTCACACTGCACCCAGATCGAAGCGTCAATGAGGTCCGTCAGCGCCTGGCGGGATGATCCGCTCCCCTCCACCCACACCACGGAACGCCCGGCGGGTAGAGCTATTGCACCCGGTCGCTCACGGGCCACCCAGCCCGGCGGACGATAATGGACTTCCTCGCCCCTATGCAGGGGTTCGAGGACACCGGTACGGAGCTCATCGGCCCAGTCAAAAAATGAGAGATGCCACGCTACATCGTCCGTGTGAACGACGGCTGAGGCCGGCACTTGAGCCAGTAAACGATCAACCAAGCTGGTCTTCCCTGCCCCGCTCCTTCCATCAACCGCCACAATCCAGGGGCGGTCCGCGCGTTGTCCCGCCGCCGGCAGCAGCCGCCGCACCAAGCCTTCCAGCGCTTCGGCTCGCCACGGCCCCGCAGCGGGTTCGCCAACTTCCGGTTTCATATCCAATGATTACTTCGCCCCCAATATCGGATCCGCCCAAAGCCGCCTAGTCTCGAGTTTCGAGAATCGCCTCGCTTAGCGCAAGCTCTTTTCGAGGTCTGAGGACTGCCGGTGCACTTCGATACGCCCAGGAAAGGGAACTTGTGCATAGGAGTACTGGCCGGCCAGGAGCCATCCAGCCATTTCGGTGAATGAAGGCACTGCCGTTCCAGCGAGTCAGGTAGGGTGCCTAGGACAAGAATCAGGGGGGATGATGAAACGGATCGCAGTTGCGGTGCTGGCTGGAATTCTTGCCGCGGGACTCACTGGCTGTACGTATGCCGACCCCGGGCAAGAGCAAGAAGTCCGGCAAGCCGAGTCCCCCGCGACTCCTAGCACTCCCTCAGCTAGGTCCAAGACGTTGGTGGGGACATTTCAGTCCCAGGCTGTCGCTACCACTGGTACAGCCACCATCGAGGTAAACGAGTCCGGCGCAATCCTGCAGCTCGAGAATATGGCGACGGGCCCCGGCGATGATCTCCGCGTCATGCTAAGTCCCGGTACTCTGACTCCCGGTGCCGGCGGGGTGTCTGTGTTGTCATCGACCAAAATGCTGGAGGTCGGCCCGTTCCGAGCTGGCGCCACCCAGCGCTTTGTGATGGACCCCCAGGCGTGGGACACCATGCCGGAGCCGGTCTTGAGCGTGGTGATTTACAACTATGCCACCAAGACCGCGTACGGCACTGCCGACCTCAGCGCCCCTTTGAGTTCCCCGCGTGCGACATCTGTAAACAAGGGCTAAGTTCAATTTGAACCATGCCCACTGAGCCTGTAGATGCCGGCCGCTTCTCCCCCTCCCGTGCTGATTGTCGTGATTGTCCAGCCAGATACGTCGACTTCATGCGCTGCCTTCGTCGCCTTTTGGACGAGGCGGCTAATCGTTTGTTGTTCGAGAGCCGGAGTCTTCATGACTGCCCTCCGCCGTATTGATTGAGGCGTCAGTTCGGCAACATGCGTGCCTAGATCCTTCTACGTGATGCTGCCGAGTCCAGGCACTTTCAGCGGGAACAGGGGGGTCAGTAGCGCACTCTTCAGCTCTTCGCTCATCTCCCTTGGAACGTCGAGGTCAACTGCCATAGCCAGGACCGACCGGCTGATGAAGTTTCGTGCAGCGGCCGCCATGGTGATGTCCACAATTTCACGGTCGCTGTAGCCCAAGTCCCGGAGCCGCTGCGTGTCCGCGTCCGTCATGGCGGCCGCGTCCGTGCAGAGTTCAACTGCATAGTCCATCATTGCTACTTCCGCCTCGGACAGACCGGCATCGTGAAAGTCTCTTGCGATGGCAAGCAGTTCCTCTTCACTCATGATGCTGAGCGTCTTTTTCCCGTGGGCCAACCTGCAGTGTGATGAGCCGATGGCTTGAGCTGCGGCCAAGGTCACCAGTTCGTACCTACGTAGCCCTAAGGAGCTGCTGATGGCCTTGGTGAGCGACTCCCATGCCAGAAAGGCCTCCGGGTTCAAGCTCATGGCCTTTGTGTGGCTCGGCACGTAGCCGAGTGACCGGCGATCGTCGTCGTAAATTTGAGCGGTGAGGCCTGTTGCTTCAGCTTCAGTGGTCATTCTTAAGATGGTCATGGGATCTCCTCCATTTTGAAGGCCGCGGCGAGCAGCCGGTGCCACCCTCTCCCAGAACGGAGGCCCTGATTCTGACTCATTGTGATCCCCGGCTCAGCCGGATGTAAACAGTTCCGATCCCCCTGTTTGCATACCTCCAGCAGCTAGTGATGGAACGCGACCGGCGCCGACGTCCACGGGCCAAGGTAGTTGGGCTCCGTGACAGGAAGCCTCATGGAGGCGCACTCTGTAGGTTGGCTGAGTGGCGCTACCCTCCCGCTGTCGGACCTATCCACGCGCTGTAGTTGCCTCCTGTTCCTCCCCCGCCGCTGTCGTCGTCCTTGCCACATCTGCGACAGCGTTTATATACGCCCCCGTCTTCGGCATGCTCAATGTGCCAATCGTGCCGAATGTTCAGCTTGCACAACAGGGCCTGGATCATGGCATCCTCCTCGCATCGCAGCTCTCTGTACCTGGGATGATGGACCCACATGGGGCTTGCGGAGCCTACGCTCAGCGAGATAGCGCCTAGTAGTAGTCGTGAGTGTGTGGATGTTCAGGGTGGTCCCCATTAGCGAGCCTCCCCGACCACCGGGCACTGTGGGAATCTTCCTTCCCGCAGTAGCTGCATTGGCGGCGATACTCGCCGTCGTTCATTCGGGCCAGCCAGTGATGGCCGATTCCCCATCTGCAAAGCAGTTTCCGGATCATGGTGATGTCTTTTCTGGGGCTTGCCCAGCTGTGATTTGGCTGGCCGCACAACGTGGCCATAAGGCTAATCATGGCCTTACGGAAGCACCAGGTGAAGAGGCGATCAGTAAGGCTGTGACCAGCCTGCGCCTACCCGGGAAGGGTGAAAAAGCTTGCCAGAGCTAGACTGAGCCGGGTAAGGACGGATTGGGGGATCCAGGCGGCTCACGCCGTCGTCCCGCTGGTCGGTCGCCGCCAGCGAACCAAGGATGTCCATGACCGTCTTCAATGACCTGCCCATACCCGAAGAACCACGCCGCGGCAGGACCGTCAGGTACGTTTCCCCGGCTTGGGCTGGTGCACCAGCCCATGAGCTGCCGGCAGTTGTTCATATCGGGCAGTTCCTGCATCGCAGCCGCAGCTTTGTACTCGCCGTCGAGCTCGCAAAGGTCTATTCGACCGGCTGCTCCCTCGATCTGACATGGACGCTCCGACGGGCTGAGGAAGACGATGAAGCCTGGGCCCAGCTGAATGGGGCATTCTTCGGTCACCCTCACAGCATGCAGGCCATAGAACGACGTCCCTTCGCAGCCCTGCTCTTCGGTGTCCAATTGGCCGACGGGACCAAGGCCCGGGCCGATTCAATGCTGCACTCCCGCTATCCTCCGGGAACTGCGAAGCAGCCCGACCCGCCGATCCTCATCCTGCGAGGCAACGGTGGCAACGGAGGCGACGACGAGATGGCCGGCAAGGGCACCCTGTGGCTTTGGCCGTTGCCGCCGGACGGGGACCTCCGGCTGGTGGCCCAATGGGCAGAGCTAGGAGTTGATGAAACTTCGATCACGATCGACGGCGGCCAGCTCCGGGCGGCCGCATCAGGCGCCCAAAAATACTGGCCGGCGGAGGGCGAACAAGGGTGAGAGCCCTCGACAGCTTTGTCCTGACCGTGGTCATCTCGGGGGTCTTCTTCTACGTCCTCTACGGCGTCATCCGCGCCGCCGTCCGCGACGGCATCCTGCAGGCCGATGAGCGGCGGCTCACGCACGAGGAGGAGGCCAAGGCTGAACCATGACTCCCAGGCTACTGGTGAGGCCAACCCCACGTGGGTCGGGAATCTAGTACTACAGTTGATGCATGGCTCCCAGCCGCCATCCTCTTGACGACCTGCGCGAAACCATCGGCCATCTGGCCGATCAGCTCAAGCTGCCCAGTTCGGAGCGCGTCGACGACCTGGTCGGCGATCTCATCGGCGCGAGGCCCGGGCCGGCCCGGCCGCTGTCCGAAGTGCAGGCCGAGCTCGACGCGCTGGTCGGACTGGAAACCGTGAAGGAACAGGTGCGGGCCCTCGTGGCACTGCTCCAGGTCCAGGCCCGCCGTAAGGCGCACGGCCTGCCGGAGGTGGCCACATCACAGCATCTGGTGTTCCTCGGAAACCCGGGCACGGGCAAAACCACGGTGGCGCGGCTCCTGGCCGAGATGTACCGCGCGGTCGGACTGCTGCAGAAAGGCCACCTGGTCGAAGTCGACCGTTCCGGGCTGGTGGGGCAGTACGTCGGCGCGACCGCCATCAAGACGGACCGGGTGATCCGGCGTGCCCTGGACGGCGTCCTGTTCATCGACGAGGCCTACGCGCTGGCACCGGAGGACGGCCGGATGGACTTCGGCCCGGAGGCGATCGAGGTCCTGCTGAAGCGGATGGAGGACCACCGCCACCGCCTGGTCGTGATCGTGGCCGGGTACCCGCGGCTGATGGAGTCCTTCCTGCTCTCGAACCCCGGGCTCCGCTCCCGGTTCGCCCGCGAGATCACGTTCCCCGACTACTCCGTCGACGCACTTCAGACGATCTTCCACCAGATGCTGGCCCAGCACGAGTACATGCTGGAGCCGGGTGCCGACCAAATGCTGCGCCGCATCCTCACCGGGCTCCACGCGGGCGAAGACTCCGGCAACGCACGGTTCGCCCGCACACTGTTCGAGCAGGCGCTCAACCGCCAGGCACTGCGGCTGTCGCTCGATGAGGAACAAAGTCTCGACGCGCTCGATCGTGAAGCCGTCATGACGCTTACCGCGGACGACATCGTCCAGGCCGCGCTGGCCTTGGGCGAGGAACCGGAGCCGGAGCCGGAACCGACGCCGGAACCGGTCCAGTCACGTTGGTGGCGCTGGCTGGCCTGACCCTTCCGCTGCACCGGTTCCGGAGGCGCTGAACACCATGTCCAAGGGCGCCGGACCCTCGAAGTATCCCTGGCGTCACAGAGTGGACCGGGAAGGAAAGCGTTGTCAGCGAAGTCTAGTCAGCTATCCTCCCCTACGGGTCCCGAGAGTGCATCGATGAGTTTGAGTCCCCGTTTGCCCCACTCGATCTCCGTCTCCGCCCGGGCAATCAGGCCTTCATACGTGAAGACCTTGTATTCAACAGTCCGCTGGCGGTCAGCCTCAGCAGTGGCAGCCAAGCGTTTGCTCAACATCTCGTTTGTTCCTGCCCGCAACTGGTCGATCATCTCCGCCCATTGATCGCGGCGCATCGTGTGATAGTCAATGTGGGCCTGCATATGCTCCCGTGCCGCCTTGGGTTCAGCCCACTCCAGGTAGGCAGCCTTAAGGTGCACGGGGTCGCGCTCACGGGAATACTCCACCGGCTCACGCATCCATGCCCGGAACGCGGCCCGCCCTTCTTCAGTGATGCGGTACTGCGTCTTCTTTCCCCGGGGGCCCCACGACACCTCCTCCGCTTGCAGCAGACCTTCCTTGGCCATCTTCCGCAGCTCAGGATAGATCTGCGAATCAGGCGCATGCCAGACGAAGGCAACCGAAGACTCGAATCGTTTTGCCAGGTCGTAACCGGTCATTGGCTCGACGGAAAGCAAAGCCAAAAGCGCGTAACGCAAACTCACAGTAGGTTCCCTTCAAGGTCTTGCTAATAACTATATCGATAGATAGTCTGTGACCCAAGCCACCAACTATGGACATAGATAGTTGCGGCGTTCCCCAAAGAATCTTCGTTCGCCTGGCATGCGTAAGACACGTCCGCCGGCACCGGAAAGAGGTCAAAGATGACTGTGCTCCAGTCCAATAGTTCCACCACCGCTAAAGTCCTCGGCCACCCGCTGAATGCGTGGTACGTCGCTGCTTGGGACCACGAGGTCACCCGCAAACCCATGGCCCGCACGATTGCTGACCGGCCGCTCGCGCTTTACCGCACAGAGGACGGCAAGGCCGTTGCTCTCGCGGACGCGTGCTGGCACCGTCTGGCGCCATTGTCCATGGGGAAAACAGTTGGCAAGGACGGCATCCAGTGTCCGTACCACGGCATCGTCTACAACTCTGCCGGCCGCTGCGCGTCCATGCCGGCGCAGGAGACCATCAATCCCTCAGCCACTGTCCCCTCCTTCCCCGTCGTGGAACGCCATCGGTTTGTGTGGGTGTGGCTGGGGGACCCGACCCAGGCCGACCCCGATCTTGTCCCCGACATGCATCAGATGGACAGCCAGGAATGGGCCGGCGACGGGGAGACCATTTTCGCTCCCTGCAATTACCAGTTGGTCCTGGACAACCTGATGGACCTTACGCATGAAGAATTCGTTCACGCCTCCAGCATCGGCCAAGACGAGCTCAGTGAATCCGACTTCGTGGTCACGCACGATGACCGAACAGTCACCGTGTCCCGGTGGATGCTCAACATCGACGCCCCTCCGTTCTGGCTCAAGAACATGCGGGACAAGTTCCCCGGGTTCGAAGGCAAAGTGGACCGCTGGCAGATTATCCGCTTCGAGGCGCCCTCTACTATCCGCATTGACGTCGGCGTCGCCAAAGCCGGCACCGGCGCGCCCGACGGCGACCGCAGCCAAGGTGTCAACGGCTACGTCATGAACACGATCAGCCCGGAAACTGCCAAGACCTGCCACTACTTCTGGGCCTTCATGCGCAACTATCGGCTGGACAGCCAGCTCATCACCACCCAACTTCGCAACGGCGTGCACGGCGTGTTCGGGGAGGACGAGGCGATGTTGAAGGCCCAGCAGGAAGCCATCGACGCCAATCCCGATTACGAGTTTTACAACCTGAACATCGACGCCGGCGGCATGTGGGTCCGTCGGCTGATCGAGCGCATGCTCCAGGCAGAGGGCCGCCTGGCAGCGGCCCTCTGAACAGCCAAGGACTCAAGGAAAAAGACTATGGCAGCAACCAACAACGAAGTCTGGCAGTCCGCAACGGTGGTGGCCATCTCGGACGTGGCCGTGGGCATCCGGCGCATTGAACTGGAACCGTCAGCACCGAAGCATGCAGAGCCCGGATCCCACATCGACCTCCTGGCCACTATCGACGGCGGGCAGGAGAAACGCTCCTACTCAATAGTGGAATCCAAGGACCTCGGGAAGACCTTGGTCATCAGCGTCTTCAAGGCACCCGTTTCGCGGGGCGGATCTGTCTACATGCACACGCTCAAGCCGGGTGACACACTCCGCATCACGCAGCCCCTGCAAAACTTCCCGCTGCGGGTCGGGGCAGAGCGGTACGTTCTGTTGGCCGGCGGCATCGGCATCACCGCGATCATGAACATGGCGGCGGTACTTCGCAACGTCAAGGCCGACTACACCCTGGTCTACGCGGGGCGGACCCGCGCTGCTATGGCCTATCTGCAGGACCTGCAGAAGATCCACGGGGCCCGGCTGCAGGTCCACGTCGACGACGAGGGAAGCAGCTTGGACGTGAACGCCTTGGTGGGGGGAATCGACCCGGGCACCGAACTCTACATGTGCGGACCTATCCGGCTGATGGATGCAGTCCGCCGCAGCTGGACCGAGCGCGAACTGGTGCTGCCCGACTTGCGCTACGAGACGTTCGGAAACTCCGGCTGGTACGACCCGGAGGAGTTCCTCGTCCGCATTCCACGGCTTGGCATCGAAGCAAAAGTCGGGCAGGGCCGCTCCATGCTCGAAGCACTCGAGGACGCCGGCGTGGACATGATGTTCGACTGCCGCAAGGGCGAGTGCGGCCTGTGCGAGGTGCGCATCCTGAACTTGGACGGCGCCGCCGTCGACCACCGCGACGTTTTCTACAGCGAACGGCAGCAACACGCTGCAGAAAAGATGTGCTGCTGCGTTTCACGGGCCGTCAGCTCCCCCACAGGTTCCCGTACAGACGCCAATTCTTCTGCCACCCCTGCCGTTGTCACCATCGACGTGTCCTAGACACACTCTGATCTCCCCATCAGGGCTGCGCACCTCGTGCAGCCACAACAGCTAAAGCTCCCGAGGGAGCCTCCTAGGTTTCAAGGAAGACGCCATGGATCTGCGTGAACGCATCAACAACTCAAAAATGTCGCCATACCAGTGGGCCATCATCGGCCTGTGTGTCCTGCTCAATGCTCTCGATGGCTTTGACGTACTCGCAATGGCCTTCACCGCGAACGGCGTCACCAAAGAGTTTGGTCTTACCGGCTCCGAACTAGGCGTCCTGCTCAGCGCGGGGCTCGTGGGTATGGCCATTGGTTCCCTTTGCCTCGCACCACTGGCTGACATCGTCGGACGGCGCCCGATGATCATCGCCTCAGTGGGCGCGGCAGGTGCCGGCATGCTGCTGGCAGCAACGGCGAACAACATGGCACAGCTGGGCATCTGGCGTTTCCTGACAGGACTGGGTGTTGGTTGCATCCTTGCCTGCACCAACGTCATTGCCAGCGAATACTCCTCCAAAAAACGCCGGGGATTGACCATCAGCATCTACACGGCCGGATACGGCATCGGAGCGACGCTTGGAGGCGCCGCAGCAGTTTCCCTCCAAAGCCAATACGGCTGGCGCTCCGTCTTTGTTTTCGGCGGCATCTGCACGCTCAGTATCCTGGCCGTCCTGCTGTTCCTCCTGCCCGAATCCGTTGACTTCCTCGTAACGAAGCGGCCCCGCAACGTCCTGGACCGCCTCAACCGGATCGCACGCAAGACCGGTCATCCCGAAGTCGACGCCCTCCAAAACGCCCAAACCGTCGTCAAGGCAAAAACCAACCCCATTTCCGACCTGCTGACCCCCGCCAACCGGCGTTCCACCCTTCTTCTCTGGGTAGCGTTTTTCACCACCATGTTTGGTTTCTACTTCGTCAACAGCTGGACCCCGCGTCTCCTGGTCACCGCAGGCATGACGGAAAGCCAAGGCATTACCGGAGGCCTGATGCTGACCCTGGGCGGCATCTTTGGCTCGGTCCTCTACGGCGTCCTCGCCACCAAGTGGAACAGCAAGATGGTCCTCGTGGCCTTCACGGTGCTCTCCGCCGTCATGATCGTCGTCTTCATCTCTTCCGCGTCAGTGATCCTGCTCGCCCTGGGTGCAGGGGTCCTCGTCGGGATGCTGATCAACGGCTGCATCGCCGGGCTCTACACGCTTGCTCCTGCCCTCTACCCCGCATCGGTCCGCAGCACGGGCGTCGGATGGGGTATCGGCATCGGACGAATCGGAGCCATCATTGCCCCGCTGATCACCGGCGCCCTCCTCGATGCATCCTGGTCCGCCGTACAGCTCTACCTCGCCGTCGGTGTCGTCGTACTCATCAGCGCCGCCGCCGTCGGAATGATCCGGTCCAAAGAACCCGTCAAGAGCGCCCCCGTTGAGGAGCTCACCGAAGTCTGAGCATGGTCGACTGCCGTGCCCTCACTTCAGGGGGCGCGGCAGTTCATCGTTGTGCCGAACGCGCTTTTCGCTCGGCGCTACCAGCCGTTGTGGCTTCGCAGCGCACCACGAGCGAGGCCTGGGTCGCCGCGACGAGCGCAGCCATCGTCGACTTCCCCAGCAACGAAACCGCCTTCGGCAAACCCGGCCTTTAGACTGCGCGGATCGAAATGAGCTCGTAGACCGTGGCCGAGCTCATCGCCGGCCCGCGGCAGGTCAGTTGGCGCGGCGGGGCGGGCTGGGCCTGCAGTTCGACGTCGACACGCGCCGGGTGCGGCGGTCGGCCGGTGATGCGGATCCGCCAGTGATCGCCGTCGCGGGAGGTCTCGACAACCCTGTAGTCATTCCGGCCGGCCGGGCCGAAACGTCCGAGCGTGGCCGCGACAGCGGCCTGCTGTGCTGGGAAGAGATCAGTATAACCGCGCAAATATTCGGCGTGGATACGGCCGGCGAGGTGTTCTTCGATCGTGGCGACGGACGACTCAGCGTCCAGATTCCCGTAGTACACACCGTCGGGCACGAAAACGACATTGCCTGCGAACCTGTCACCGCCTACATGCGAGCATTCCCACACCAGCTCCGGCCACCGCTCACTCAGCGCACGTCCCACGGGCCGTCCCCATACGGCACAGCATTGGTCATGTTGACTGTGGGTGCAGACCAGGATGACGGGCGGATGGCCGAGCGTTCCGGGGAGGCTGAGGGCTGTGGCAATCTCCGCGAGATCCTCATCCTTGTCCCACGTTCCCCATCGCTGACGATACTCGCCCGATTCCTGATGGTGCAGTACTGCCCAATGGCTCTGCCCCTCACGGCGGCGGGGGCCGGGGCGTCTCACCAGCAGCACCCGCGCCCGCGCCGCTTTCGCGGCGGAGAGCACAATAGCTTTGGTCTCAGGCTCGAGATCAAGCCCTTCGAAGCCATTCAGAGGCCACCCGCCACGGTACTCGATGAGGACCCAGACGACGCCATGCGACGCTGTGCCTGCAATCGGATCGCTGCGCAACCGGGCGCTTTCAGAGCAGAAGAAGCGCTCCGTGGCCGCCACTGCGGCGAACTCACTGTCTGGGTCACTGTTCAACGGGAACGAGGACCCCCGCGCGCAACAGCCTTTCAACAAGTCCGACGCCGAGATCACCCGCGCTGTGGACCTCGCCGTCCAGCGCGCACATCACAGACGGCAAATCGGCTTCCGGGAAGTCGAGCCAACCCACGCGCGTGGTCAGGCGCAATCCCTCCAGCCGTGCTTCCAGTGCATCGCGAAGCCGCACCGCAGACTTGGGGCTTAAGCCTTCGACGGCCGCGAGCTGGGCCAGCGGTCCCAGCGGCGCGGGGCGTCCCTGTCCTCGCCGGGTGCGGTGGAACAATGCAGTGGTATCAGCCTCAGCGAGGGCAGCCGCCAGTCGCCCACGGACGACGTCGATCTCCCTGTTTGGCCCGTTCACGCCCAAGGGCAATGTACGGCGCATCTCGGGATCGTTGCACAACGCTGCGAGCGCGGCCTGTGCGAGCTGTTCGGCCAATGCGTAGCGGGTCCAGCTGTGGATTCCAAGCGTGAGGTGGATGGAGACCTCGCCCTGCGCCTGGGCAGCATGCAACCAGCCACGCGGCAGGTAGAGGACATCCCCGGGCTCCAGCACCGTATCGATATAGGCCTCCCCTTTCGCTGCCTCGGCCACGGTGGACCGGCGATCAGTCCAGGGTTGGTCACGCAGCGGGTCCGTGTAAACCGGCTCGTGAATGATCCAGCGCTTTGTACCTTCGATCTGCAGAACGAAGACGTCGTGCACGTCATAGTGATCGTCGAAACCCCGGTTTTGAGGCGGCGTGATGTAGGCATTGGCCTGCACCGGATGTCCGAGCTCGGTGCTCAGCCTGCTGCTGAAGTCCGATACAGGTTCCCATGTGCGGTGCAGTGCCTGCAGCACGAGCGTGGCACCGTCCGCGAATTTGCGCCACAGCGCTGTGTCGTCCAGCTGGTCAGAGATAGTGGCGCCGACGCCGGCGGGTGCGGTGAATGATGAGTCGGGAAATGTCGTGCCGCCCTTGGCGACGCGGAGAAAGGGTGTGCGCAGTCCACGGCGCGAGACCAGTTCGTCGACGGCCGCGGCAGAGAACAGATCGGCGAAGTCGCTTGCGCCACGGGTGAGCAGGGCTGTGCGCCCCCAAACGTCGTCGGCGAACCTTCTACGGCCAATCTCAATCAGGCGTGTCTCCAGGACCCCGCCGCTTTCCAAGGCGTCGGGGTCCTGAAAGTCCGTACGGGTGGTGCTCAAGATTCAGATGCCCCGTTCTGCGGCTCCCCCATCGGCTCCGCCGTCGGCACCGCTGTCAGCTCCACCATCGGCACCGCTGTCAGCCCCGCCGTCGGCACCGCTGTCAGCCCCGCCGTCGGCACCGCTGTCAGCCCCGCCGTCGGCTCCGCTGTCAGCTCCCCCGTCGGCACCCCCGTCGGCACCGCTGTCAGCTCCTCCGTCGGCACCCCCATCATGCATGCCGGGGACGCCGGCCGCGCCACCGTCCGCGGGCCCTTCCTGCTGGTTTGGATCCTGCTCTGGACTGGTCATGCTTCCTCCCGAGAATCGAATCGCTAGAATCAGCTCCGTTACTGGCACCTGATTACCCAACCGGGCGATCCTTCATGGGCACCGCCCGTGATCACCCTAACGGCATGGGCCCGCCCTGGGGAACACCTTCTTTTACAACTCAGGTAGCTTCAGAACTGGGGTCCCCGCCGTGGTGGCCTTTGCCATTCCCACCCTGAAGCGTCATGGAGCCGCCCTGGATCTATGCCGGCGGGCAGCTGCAGCAGGACTCATGATCCCACTCTGGGCCAGGGGCATCCCCCGCCGCTCCCGCGTCTGAGTCTCAACCACGGGCCGGTCGTCCAGGTCCCTTGGCTCGGTTCGCTTTCGCCAAGTACACATAGGCTTGCGAACACACTCCTAAGCATGCTTATTATGGGTTCAGTCGAATGGGGATTTGGCTGTGAGGGGAGTCGAAAAGGTGCGCTCAGCGAACTGGGCGCACCTTTTTCGTGCCCTCACGCGTGTCAGCCGGCTACCGACCCCTGCTTGTGTAAATTCCGCTCTGATGCTGCGGAGTTGCGTCCGGGAATCTTGGCGGCACGGTCCTAGACTTTCGGCATGCACCCCTTAGTGGCAATCGGCCTGGTGTTCCTCGCCGCGATTGCCTGGACGGTCACCGTCCTGACCACGCTGATTGTTCTGGTCAAAGCCCGGCGCCGGCCGCCCGGCGAAGTCAGGCGCGCAGTCCATAGTGCGGAGGTCCAAAGCGTCGATGAAAGGGCGGCTTAGACGTAACCTGGTGCGCCGGCGCTGCGCCCCTACCGCAAGGCCGCGCGCAGCCTTTCGGAGAGGTCTTCGAGGGATTCGCGCCATTTTGGTTCGTCGGCGTCATCCCACAGCTCGGCCAGCTCGGATTCCTCCCCTGCCACCCGGCCTACCGCCTCCAGTGCCAGCTCCACGTCCTCGGCGGTGAGCTCGGCCCCGTGAGCGGTTACCCAGTCGGCAACGTTTTCCGGCAGGTCCCCTGACGCGTTGCCCTGGCAGGCTGCAATGATGTCGGCGGCGGCGACATTTTTGCTCTCGCATAACCCGATACTTGATCGAATATCCATTATCGGTATTCAAACAACGGCAGTAGAAGTAGCTGCGAGAATTTAGGGGTTGTAGGAAGTGGGTGCGGTTCCGGGTTTCGTTTCTGGTGCTGGTGGATCCGGGCTGACGCGCGAGTTACACGGCCCATGCTGGATGGCTGGGCGCGCACAAGCCAGAACCAGACATGCGATTAGGAACAGGGACCACGGAATCAGTCTTGGGAACCCTGGATCTTGGTTCAAGACTCACACGCATTCATCACAGGATACGGACCCGCGGCCCCTTGATCTCCACTTCGATGAGCTTGACACGTTCGTCAGGGGTGTTGTTTGGCCAGTGGAAGACCAGGTAGTCCTGTCCTTTGGCGGTACGGAGGATCATGCCGTGGCCGCCGTTGCTGGTCCACAGGGGCCGGTCGTGCTGAAGCCAGGGCCCCGTAATGGATCCACTTTCGGATTCGGCGACGCCCATCGCGTATCCGGCCTCGCCGTGGCTCGACCACAGCATCAGCAGCGAGCCCTCGGGCGATCGGATGAGAAATGGACCGTCGGTGAACAAGGGGTCCTTGGCAAGGTTCAGGCCCGCTGGTGGTTCGACCCCCTTCGGGAACTGCAGTGGCCTGCTCCAGGCTGCCGATGAAGCTGCGAACAACAGGATTGGCTCACCGATGCCAGCTTTCAGGTCCTGTGTCAGGCGGAGCGCGTACATCTCGCCGTCAGAGATCCCTGGCTTGTCAGCTGTCCCCTCCGCGCCGCGGCTGTAGACCAACCAGGGGGCAGAGTCCTCAGCAATGAAGAGTGTTCCGTCGAGGCTTGGCTCAGACGCCGACGTCACGGGTCCATCGCTCCACGGCTCGTAAGGGCCTGTGGGGTGGTCCGCGACCAGGACTGAGACTCCGCGGGGGCGTGCGCCGGTGGCGGTGGCAAATGTGGCAAACATGAAGAACCGCCCGTTAAGGGAGTGGACTTCCGGCGCCCAGTACTGGGTGTCCGCCCAGAAGCCTTGCGGAGGGCGGAACGCGGCAATGGGGCCGTTCCAGCGCTCGAGATCATCGCTGATGTAGCAGTCGAAACCGGTCGCGGGGCCTCCCCAGACGTTCTTGTCGGTCGTCCCGAAAAGGACGAACTCACCTGGAGACGGCTCCAGGATGAACGGATCACGCATCCGAATGTCCTCAAGGCGGAGTTGTTCAACGGGCATTTGCGTTCCCTTCGTCGGCTTGGCGGCTCACCGCGTCCGGGCACCCGGCCGGCGTGCACCGGACACCAGTCTTGCCGTCTTCGGCAACCGTTTGGAGCACCACTTTCGCCCAATGGAAACTTTCGCCAACGGAGCCGGGCCAGCGAAGCGTGCCCGAGCAGGCCATGCGCACCTCCCCCAGTGGCGGCCCCTCCCCGATGTTTAGGGGCCAGCGCTTAGGTGCTTCCTGGAAGCACCAGATTCCTCGTAAGCGTGAACATTTCGGGCAGTACTCCCGTCTCATGAATACCCGCGCATGCCGGCTTAAGTCCGCTAGCGGAAGTGGCTGTGAGAGCTCCCGTTCAAAGCAGTGTGGCTGCTTTCCTAACTTCGGGTTTGGGGTTTGCATGAGGAAGGGGCGGCTAAAGCTTGGTGATGGAGGTCCTCAGGTAGAGGTTCTGGAGTTGGAGCTGTTCCTCCAATGAACGGATGCTTTTGAGGCGGGCTCTGGTGTGTTCCGTGAGGACCAGGCCGAGGAATACGGCCATTGCAGCGTTCGTCAGGAAGTATCCGTAGCTCCCGGGTAGCGCCGCAGCCACGTAAACAGTGCTTCCAGCGGAGATCAGGATGATTGATGGAACAGCGTGGAGTGCTCTTTCCAGGCCGCGCCGCCGCTCGAACAGTTCCGTTGTCCAGTCACTGAATAGACTGGCAAGGGGAAGAGTCCCTGTCTGGACGGCATACCGCAAACAGCGCATTTGGTCTTCCGACAGCGCAGAGGCAGGCTTCAAAATCGGTGAGGGAACCAGAACGAAAAGGAACAATCCGCAGAAGAGTGGCAGGTTCCCCCAGAGCAGATCCCAGTACACAGTTCCGGGCCGCGCATCTGCCTGCCACGCCAGCCACAGGGGAATCAGGAACACGTTGAGGAAGACGAGAGCCGGCAACAACCGGCGTCGGCACTCCGGCCACATACCGGTTGTCACTCGTCACCATCATGGTCTCGCGGCGCCGAACTAAGGCACACGCCTTCCCAGTCGCCGTACATTTTGCGGCCCTGCCCGGCATACGAGAGTAACCAGACCATTCTTGAGTCGGGCGACTTAGCGTCGATTTTTGCTTTGTCGACGTGCCCGTCGGGGTATTTGACGTCCACGTCGTCGCCGACGCGAAGTCCCGACCGATTTTGGGTGGCATACTGCGCCTCAAGATGGGACCGACTGCTTCTCGTGTGGCTCATTGTTGCCCACTTCCTCGTCGACCGGCAGGAACGCCTGGTGTCTTCGGGTTAGGGCTGAGAGGTAAGAGATTCAAGGGTGGCCCTGGCCCCGGCCTTGTGGAGTGTGTTCAGCGCTTCGGTGTAGGCCTGGACGAACAGCTGGTTGTCGATCAGGTCTCCAAAGATTTGGCGGTTGGAGATGAACGCCAGGGGCTCCTTGCGCTGGCGGGCAGCCGCTGCCATCAGCGGTTCTTTGAGCCGGTCGACGACGTCGATGCTGTTTCCCTGCTCGTCAACACCTTCGGCGTATCGGGCCCAGCTGGCCACTATCGCGGCCGAGCGGTGTATGTCCCCGCCCCGTTCCAGGTTTGTGTTGATCACAGGCAGCAGCCATTTGGGGATGCGGTCGGAACTTTCGGCGCACAGACGGGCGAGGGTGTCCCGAATGTGCTCATTGGAGAAGCGGTCAATAAGGGTTTGCTTGTAGCTGTCGAGGTCTATTCCCGGCACGGGCTCCAGGGTCGGGGTTGCTTCCTTGTACATGTAGTCCAGCAGGAAGCGGGCAAACAACGGGTCTTGGGCAGCTTCGTGGGCGTAGGTGTAGCCGGCGAGGTGGCCGAAGTAGCACATGCCTTGGTGGCTGGCGTTGAGCAGGCGGAGTTTCATGAGCTCGTAGGGTTCTACGTCGGCAACGAGTTGGACACCGGCATCCTCCAACGGGGGCCGGCCGAGACTGAAATGGTCCTCGAGGACCCATTGTTCGAACGGTTCGCAGACGACCGGCCAGGCGTCCTCGACACCATATTCGAGTGATGCGGCTTGCCGGTCCTCGCCGGTGGTGGCGGGGGTGATGCGGTCAACCATGCTGTTGGGGAATGGGACATTTTGCCGTACCCACGCGCCAAGTTCCGGGTCTTTGAGGGCAGCAAAGGCGGTGAACATCTCGCGGGCAACGTTGCCGTTGCCCTGGATGTTGTCGCAGGACATCACGGTGAAGGGGGCAAGTCCACGCTGCCTTCGGCGGGCGAGGGCTGCTGTGATGAGACCGAAAGTCGTCCGGGGCGTGGCTCCCGGTTGAAGGTCATGGACCACGTCGGGGTTGTCCGCGTCGAATTCTCCGGTGACGTGGTGGAAGTTGTAGCCGCCTTCGGTCACGGTCAGCGAAACGATGCGGATGGCGGGCGAGGCCATCTTCTCAATCACTGCTTCCGGGTCGTCCGGGGCGAAGAGGTAGTTGATGATGGAGCCAATGATCCTGCCATGTCTGATGCCGTCGGCGTGCTTCACGGTGAGGGTGTAAAGGCAGTCCTGGCTGTCCATGACCTTCTTCATGTGAGCGTCGCCGGGCAGGACCCCTACTCCGCAGATGGCCCAGTCCAGAGCTTTTCCGGCATTCATGAGCCGGTCCAGGTACATGGCCTGATGCGCGCGGTGAAAGCCGCCGACTCCGAAGTGGACGATGCCCCCTGTCAGTTGTGACCTGTTGTATGCAGGTTGGCTGACCGGGCCGGGAACATCGGGCAGGGTGTAGTTTTTCAGGGATGGCATGGGTGCGCCTACGCTTCGAGGAAGGGCGATGGGATTGCCAGCGGGCCGAGCTCGGCCGGTCCCGGTGGGTTGGCGCCCGCCCGGGAGCAGGTGATGCCGGCTGCTTTGTTCGCGTGGCGGGCCAGGGCATGGAGCTCGTCCTGGCTAATCCTGTGGAGTCGCTCCCGGCCAGCTGCGCCAAGTGCGTCCAGCTGCGCCAGCCCGGAGATCAGTGCGGCCATGAAGGAGTCTCCTGCTCCGACGGTGTCCGCTACGGTGACCGTTTCGCCGGGGATGTCCACCCTTCCGGACCGGCTGAGGAGGACGGGTCCGTTGGCGCCGCGGGTCAATGCCACCAAGGCGGGGCCCAGAGCCAGCCATGCGTTCATTGATTCCTCCAGGGTCCTGTCGGGGTAAAGCCAGAGCAGGTCCTCGTCGCTGGCCTTGACGATGTCGCTGGCGGCAACAAAGTCCTCTGCCTGCTCCCTGGCGGCTGCTTTGTCCGGGCTGATTGCCGGCCTGCAGTTGGGGTCGAAGCTGATGGTGGCGTGATGGCGGGCACCGTCGAGCAGGCCCATCACCGATTTGCTGCCCGGATGCAGAACCGTGGCGATGGATCCGGTGTGGACGTGCAGGGAGCTTTCCGCCGCTGCCAGGGCCGGGATGGAGGCCCCGTTGATGTCCCAGCTGATGGCGAAGGTGTACCGGGCGGCTCCAGTGTCATCTAAAGTCGCCACAGCTGTTGAGGTGGGTTGGGATCCCCCGACGATGGTCTCGACAGCGTTGTTCTCGAGGTGCCGGGCGATCAACTGGCCGTACGGGTCCTCGGCGAAGTGGGTGACGAGTTTGGTGTGCAGGCCCAGCCGGGCGCAGCCGACGGCCACATTCAGCGGGCTGCCGCCCGGGTGCGTCTTTCGTCCTGTGCTCCCTTGGCGGGGGTCTTCGATGATGTCGACGAGTGCTTCCCCGATGACAGTGACCAGGGCTTTGCTGTCGGAGAGATTCGGTCCGGTGCCGGTCCCTTGTGATGACATGGCTGCTTCCTCGCAGGTCGGTGCTTGATGTGGCTGGGTACTGCTTGCGGGCTGCCGGTTCAGCGGCCCGGGTAGACGACGGCTTTGAGCTGGCCGGGCTGCTTGCCTGCCTTCAGTGCCTCCTCCGACTCGGACAGTCTGAACTTGCCGGTGACAAGGATGTCGAGGTCCACCTTCCCGTCGGCGATCAGCTGGATGGCCAGCGGCCAGGTGTTGGTGTAGCGGAAGACCCCGGAGAGCCAGATCTCCCGGTTCTGGATGAACGAGACGGGAAGTTCGACGTCGTCCGCGCCCAGACCGACGAGGATAACCCTCCCGGCAGGGGCTACGGCCTTGATGCCGGAGCGGACTGCCTGCGGTGCGCCGGATGCGTCGATGAACGCGTCGACGTCGAGCCCTTCCACCGTGTCGGTCCTGGCGTTGAGTGCGTGGGTGGCGCCGTGTTCCAGGGCGAAGGCGAGGCGGTCTTCGGCGATGTCACTGATGTAGATTTCGGTGGCGCCGAAGGCCCGTGCGGCCTGGGCGGCGATGATGCCGATGGGCCCGGCGCCGGCAATCAGGACCCTGCCGCCGGGCCTGATCTCCGCCCGCTCGCAGGCCCACAGGCCCACGGAGAGCGGTTCGATCAGGGCGGCGGCTTCGTCGCTGACGCTGTCCGGTATGTCGTAGGCGAAGTCGGACTGGATGGTGACGTATTCGGCGAAGGCGCCGTCGATCGGCGGGGTGGCGTAGAACTCGATGTCCGGGCAGAGGTTGTAGCGGCCGGCCTTGCACTGCTTGCACTTCCGGCAGGGGCGCTGGGGTTCGACGGCGACGCGCTTGCCGGTGCGGGCGGGGTCCACGGCGCTGCCGACGGCGGCGATCCGGCCGGAGAGTTCGTGGCCCAGGATCAGCGGGTGGTCCACCACGTAGGGGCCGATCCGGCCGTGCTCGTAGTAGTGGACGTCGCTGCCGCAGACACCGACGGCGGCAACCTGCACCAGGACCTGGTCGGCGTCGAGCTGCGGGAGGGGCAGGGTTTCCATGGCCATGTCGCCTTGGCTCTTGAGGATATTGGCGCGCATGGTGGCGGGCAGTCCGGAACCGGTGGCAGGTGATTGTGCGGTTGTTGTTGTCATCGAAGTTGTTCCTTGAACGAGTGTGATGGGGACCGGAGGGTTATTTCACGGCGCCGAGGGACAGACCCTGGACCAGCTTGTCCTGGGCGGCGAAGCCAGCGAACAGCACCGGCAGGGAGATCACGACGGCGGCCGCGCAGACCTGGGCGAGGAAGAGGCCCTGGCCGGAGACGAAGCCGGTGAGGAACACAGGGGCGGTGCCTGCCACGACGCCGGTGAGGACGCGGGCCAAAAGCAGTTCGTTCCAGCTGAAGATGAAGCAGATCAGGGCGGTCGCGGCGATGCCGGGCATCGCCACGGGGGCGATGATCTTGCGCAGGATGAGCAGCAGGTTGGCGCCGTCGATCTGGGCTGCTTCGAGCATTTCCTCGGGCACTTCGGCGAGGAAGGAGCGCATCATCCAGACGGCGATGGGCAGGTTCATGGACGTGTACATCAGGATCAGGAACCAGATGTTGTCCAAAGCCCCGACGGTCCGTGCGAAGAGGTACAGCGGCAGGATCGCTGCCACGACGGGCATCATCTTGGTGGAGAGGAAGAAAAACATCACGTCGGTCCACTTCTTCACCGGCCGGATGGACAGCGCATAGGCGGCGGGGAAGGCCAGGAGCAGCACCAGGACCGTGGACAGGATCGAGGCGGTGGCGGAGTTGATCAGGGACGGCCACGGGCTGACGCCGGATGTTTCGCCGAAGAACTCCCGGTACGCGTCCAGGGTCAGGTTCGCGGCGATCGAGGGAGGGTTCGTTGCCGCGTCGGTCTCGGAGTGGAACGAGGTCAGGAGCATCCACAGGACCGGGACGGCGAAGAGCAGGGCGAGCAGCCAGGCGGCGATGCCGGCGGCGGTGTTGTTGCGGGTGGGGTCCATGCGTGCTTTGCCGCGACGACGAGGAGTGCGGCCGGCGTTCAGCGCGGTGGGGCCGGGAGGTGTGCTCTGTGGTGCAGCGGGGGTGAGGGTTCTCATCGTGCTGCCTCCTTCTTGAAGAGTGAAAAGACGGTGCGGAGGGCGAAGGTCGCCACGATGATGGTGCCGATGACTACGACGACGCCGGCGGCGGATGCCAGGCCGTATTCGTTGGCGAAGTAGAACGTCTGGTAGATGGCGTAGGGCAGGTTAGCTGTGCCCAGTCCGCCTGCTGTCAGGGTGAAGACGGCGTCGAAGTTCTGCACGATGTAGATGGCGCCCAGCAGTCCGCCGAGTTCCAGGTACTGGCGCAGGTGGGGCAGCGTGAGGTGGCGGAAGATCCCCCAGGGGGTGGCGCCGTCCATCTGGGCGGCCTCGACGGTGTCCATGGGGCGGGACTGCAGGCCGGCCAGCAGGATGAGCATCATGAACGGCGTCCACTGCCACACCAGGGAGAGGATCACGGCCATCATGGGTGCCTGTGAGAGCAGGTCCAGTTGCGGCGCCGGGGCGCTGCCGAAGAGGGACCATACCCAGGTAAGGACGCCGTTGATCAGCCCGTATGTGGGGTTGAGCAGGGCGTGCTTCCAGATCAGGGCCGCTGCCACGGGAACCACCAGGAACGGGGCGATCAGCAGGGTCCGGGCCAGGCCTCGGCCGATGAACTTCTTGTCCAGCAGCAGGGCCAGTCCCAGGCCGATGAGCAGGCTGATCAGCACCACGGACACGGTGAGGAGGATGGTGGTGAAGATCGCCTGGCGCAGGTCAGGGTCGGTAAGGACGGTGACGTAGTTTTCCAGGCCGGCGAAGGCTGTTTTGTCCGGGCTGAGGCTGTTCCAGTTCGTGAACGAGATGACCAGCGTCACCACGAACGGAAGCTGGGTGACCAGGATGAGGAAGACCAGGGCCGGGAGCAGCGGTGCACGCCGTGCCCAGGCCAGGGCTCGTTCGCGCGACTTGGCGTCTCGTGAAGGTTTGGCTGCATTGTGTCCCGTGCGGGAGATGCGCGCCGTTGCGGTAGTCATGATGTTCTCCTGCGTTTCGGTTAGGGCTGCTTGTACTTGTTGCCGACCTTTTGGGCGGCTTCCTGGCCCTTGGCCAGCGCGTCAGCCACAGTGCCTTGGCCGGCGATGGCGGAGCTGACGCCTTGGGAGACGTTGGTGCCCAGGGCAGCGAATTCGGGGATGCCGACAAACTGAATGCCGACGGCGGGGCGTTCCTGCGCACCGGGGTTCTTCGGGTCGGCGTTCTCGATGGCGAAGCGTTCAGCTTCAAAGAACGGGGCGGCCTTCTGGAACTCGGCGTTTTCGTAGGTGGAGATTCGCTTGCCGGAGGGGACCTTGGCCCAGCCAAGCTCGGAGGCGACGAGTTCCTCGTAGTCCTTGGAGCTGGCCCAGGCGATGAACTTTTCGGCAGCGTCCTGTTTCTTGGACGCGGCCTGCATGGCCCAGGACCAGGTCCACAGCCAGCCGGAAGAGGCGGTTTCCTTCACCGGTGCCTGGGCGTAGCCGATCTTGCCCTTCACCGGGGAATCTTCGGCTTCCAAGGCGCCGGCGGCGGAGGTCGCGTCGTACCACATGGCCACGTTGCCCTGGCTCATGTTGTTCAGGCACTCGGTGAACCCGGCTTGCGCGGCTCCTGCTTCGCCGTGTTCGCGGACCAGTTTGGTGTAAAACTCCACGGCTTCGGTGAATTCGGGGCTGTTGACCTGGGCGTTCCAGTCTTTGTCGAACCAGGTCCCACCGAAGGTGTTCACGACGGTTGTGAGCGGTGCGAAGACCTGGCCCCAGCCGGGCTGGCCGCGCAGGCAGATGCCCTTCATGCCCGGTTCCGCCCCATCAACCTTTGCGGCGATGTCTGCAACTTCGTCCCAGGTCGGCTTCGCCGACAGGGTCAGACCCTCGGCCTCCAGGATGTCCTTGCGGTACATCAGGAACGAAGACTCCCCGTAGAACGGCTCGCCGTAGAGCTTGCCGTCCTCACCGGTGAGGGATGCCGTGTAGGCGGGCAAGATGTCGTTTTGGTCAAACTCAGGGTCCTGGGCAACATCATCCAGCGGGGCCAGCCAGCCGTTGGCGGAATAGAACGGGATCTCGTAGTTGGACAGTGAAGCGACGTCGTACTGGCCGGCCTGGCTAGAGAACTCCTGGCTGATCTTGGCCCGCACATCGTTCTCGGGCAGGATCGTGTAATTGACCCTGATCCCGGTTTCCCTGGTGAAGTTCTCTGCCGTAAGCCGCTGCAGATCCTCCATCTGGGGATTGTTCACCATCAGGACACTGATGCTGTTCCGGTCTCCGGCGGAATTGCCACCGCCGGCACCTGCACAGGCCGAGGCACTCAAGACTATGCAGAGGGCTCCGGCGGACAGGACGGCAGCGCGCGTTTTCAGGCGCATTAAGGACTCCTTTGTTCTTCAGGAAGATGCAGGACCGGGCCACGTCGACTGCTGCGTCCACGTGCTCCGGCGGGGGCGTGGTCTCTCATCGAATCCGATGTGCCGCGCTGATGTTCCTCAAGATTAGGTGTGCGGGATACATCACAACTAGCGCCGTGGTTGCCAATTTCTGATACTTATTTTCCGGCGGTCATCCAGCGGCACGCGCTACTCTGGGGTAGGACGCCTCAACCGTCGTCCACATTTCATAGAAACCAACGGATGGAGTACCGGATGGTCCCCACGGACACCGCGGGTGAAGCGACCGCCCGGCTGGCGGAACGGCTGTTGGGGATGAGGGCCAACCGGGAAGTTATTCCGCCTGACCCCAACCACTCGGTCCGATGGCACCAGCACAGCTATCCCAGCCCGGTGGCGCGTTGGAACTACCACCCCGAGTACGAGATCCACCTCATCCGGAAGGGCACCGGAAAGTTCATCGTGGGTGACCACATCGGCACCTTCGAGGCTGGCCACGTATCCCTCGTGGGATCAGGGCTGCCGCACGACTGGGTCAGCGACCTTGAGCCCGGCGAAGTGCTCGAGAACCGGGACGCCGTCATCCAGTTCGACGGTAAGTGGGTTGAGCAGGCGGCCGCCCTGGTTCCGGAGCTGGCCGAGGTGAAGCCGCTGCTGGAGCAGTCTGCGCGGGGAATCGAGTTCCTCGGCGAATCGGCACGGCAGGCGGCTGTAGCCATCGAGGCGATGGGGGCCGTCACCGGGCTGGACCGGCTCCAGCATCTGTTCGCGCTATTCGCGATCCTCACCAGGGCGCCGCTGGAGGACCGGCGCTACCTGGCCGAGGAATGGTTCAGGCCGCAGCTGGACGGCCAGGCCGCCGCCGTCGTCGACCTCGTTTTGGAGTATGTGTTCAGCAACCACGCCGGCAGTGTCACGTTGTCCGAGGCCGCGGCCCTGGTGGGCATGCCGGAACCCACGTTCTCAAAATACTTCAAACGCGCCACCGGCCAGAACTTCAGCGACCTGGTCCGCAAGCTGCGCCTGGCCCACGCACGGCGCCTGCTGGAACGCAGTGATAAAGCGATCTCCGACATCTGCTACGAAGTGGGGTTTTCCAACCTGTCCAACTTCAACAGGCATTTCCTCAACGACGCCGGCGAAACACCGCGCCAGTTTCGGCAGCGCGTCCAGAATTGAGGACTGGCAAGGCCAGCACCGTGGTGCCGATGGTCCTGTCCTAAGACCCAAATTGCACACGAGCCCGCGAGCTCGTCCATAGGACACATCCAAACCCGACGTCAAGCCGGCACCTGGGTCATCTCTGACATCAGGCTAAGAAGGCTCTTGATCGGTGCTGCGACCAGAAGTAGACGCAGGTAGCGAACAGTTACATCGAACTTCATGGTCCCTGGGCGGCTCCCCTGCGCCATCAGGGCTTCATTCCATGGTGATCCAGATTCTCTTCCAGGCCCGCCGTCACAAAGAGACTCCATAAAGCAGACGTAAGCGTGGAGAACGTCCACACCCTATTAGGCAGGACAAAACGTCCAGCCGCATGTCCCGTAACGTCTTCGAGGAGCCCTCCAAGAAGAACCTCGTACAAAGTCGGCGACGTCATGTTGTGTCCTCCCCCTAAGACCATGAATAGGTGTCGGCCACCACGGACCAACCCGACAGCACTGGAAAGAGGACCGCGCAAATTCAGTCACAGCATGACGGAGGGCCCACCAGCCAGGGTCCTGTCCCCGCCACCCCACACACCTGAACAGGCTCAGCGGCAGCCAGGCCACAGCCGGCAAATCTAGCGTCAGAGGGACGCCACCACTAGCCATGTCAACACGTTAAAGCAAAAACCCCTCTGTCGAGGGGATATGCCGTGCCCGAGGTGGGACTCGAACTGTCTTCCGGGCCTTGCAAAGACTGGGAGCCCGCGGAAACACAGGGAATCCGAAGCAGTCCGGCGGCTTTACGGGCTACTCCGAGGCCAGGAGTGTGGACATTGTCCACACTCCTTTACCCCCGAGCTGATGCTTGGGAACGCCACCTTTGAATTACTCTCCAAGGCCATCCGACTTCACCAGTTGTTAATAGACGTTGCCGTTGACCCGACTAGACGAACCCGTCCGGGACCTCGGTGTGACCGAATCCAGGCAGATCCGCGAACCACTCCACTGGGGCGATGCAGCGTTGGTGACGGCCGGGGCAGCTCCGGCTCCTTTCCATATCGTCAAGCTCGTCCGAGTGAAGCGGACATTTCAGGGCAACACTCAGCAGTAGACGCTGGCCTGGGGTGCCTTGCGGGTCCAGACGTTGGTGGAACCGGCCACCCTGTACTGGGCCTCCGTGGCGTACGTCCACGAGCCGCTGCTGCTCAGTCTTGGAAGGCTCTCTTTCTTTAACCAGCAGGTTTCACGGTGATAGGGATGAACTGCCACTTCAACGGGAAACGAGTTGAGGGCCGTACGGGGCTGGTAATGCCCGCTCGTACGGCCCTCAACACAGGCTAGTTGGTTCAGATGGAGTTCGTGTTGTGACTGTGGTGGAATCGGCCAAACCGCTGGAGGAACAGGAACATACCGACAAAGGTCACGAGGCCGAGGACGGGCCCTGCCCATAGGGCTATCGGGCTGCCATGGATGAGAACTGCTGCGCCTCCAAAGACAGCCCCAAGGATGCCAACCCCTGGATTGGCAGTAGCAAGTTTCCCTTGTACGTGGTGACCGATTTGTCTGTAGTGGATGCTCTGCAGAACCACGAACAGAACGAAGGCTAGGACCATCGCCACGGACCACGGCGGGTCCGTCATGGCCACAACACTAACCGTCACTCCGAACAGGGCCGACAACGCCAGCCAGTAGTTGCGCTCGGTTGATTTAGAAGTAGTCGTCATTAGCACCCTTTGTTGAAATCGATAGCGGAGCCGGCAAGCATCATGAAGCCGGAGCAGGCGATAGCCGCACCCGGCCCGAAGAAGCCCATAGCGCCACAGAAAGCTGCATTTGTTCCCCACCAAGCCCACATAGCCGCCCAGGCCGAGGGGCACTGTGGGAACATGGGCTTCATGGCCATGCTTCCCTTGCCGCCGCCTACCATGGTCGGCTCAGCCTTGCTGAACTTGGCCACCTTGGTGTTGTTAGGACCGTCTTTTACCTCAAGAGTTAAGTACCCTGTTTCTGTCAATGAAACCAGCGACTGAAGAACTTCAGTAGGCATGGAAGCAGCAAGGAACTTCTGTTGGAGTCCGGCGTCGAAACGACTATCCGAGGAGAGGTAAGTCATAAGCTCCTTGGAATTCTTGATCAGGCGGAGCCGCTAGTCGAAGCCCTCGGGGTCTGCTTTTTGCGCCTGATCCAAACGCCTCATGGCCTCTGCCTTTTGAGCTGCCGTGGGCTCGTGCAACACAACTCCAGATCCGCCCGCGTTTATCGTTTTATTCCCCGAAGCGTCAGCGGGCGCCACCGAAACAAAAACAAGCCCAATTACCGCAACAATGGTCGTTAATATCCAAGAAACTCTCGACCAAGACGTAGATGAATAAACCACTCTAGAAACCCCCAAATAACTAGATGTCACCCGCCCTGCTGAGCAGGCGTCAGGGCCCACAAATCTGTTAGAAACCCTGTCCGGGACAACCTAGGGGCTTTAAAAACGATGTGCAAGTCAAGTGCGACAAGTCTGTACCGACCCCGATGACGCAAGCATCCACGCGCGACTCTCTCGTCGGCGGTACAAGTCAAGTTACTTGTATAGAACAAGGAAGCGCCTCTCTCCATCGCAAGAAAGCAGTACGGTACTCACGCGCGCGTGGTCAGCCAGGTCACGTTTTTTCGAAGCGATCCTCTCCCTCACCAGCACCGTAAGACGGTACCCCCAAGAAGAAAATTCGCTTCACGCACCCAAGGACCGTCTAGGAAATGCGCTCAGCCCTAATACACCGCACAAGAACTAGAGCCACAGTCTACGAGCCCGCCGACTCAAGCTTCGAGGGGATGCAGTAGTAACGACTCCGCCCCACGCGCTTAACTAGCCCGCCACGGACAAAGCCTTCCAAAAGATCCAGGAGTTCAACGCGATTGAGGTTTGCCGAAACTCGTTTTTCGTGCGCTCCCCGAAGCTTATTCATTGCTGGCCGATCATCCATCGCGAGCGCGGCTTCTCCGGTGAGCGATCTGTGCAGAGCAAGCAAGTGTTGGACGTCGTGCCGGTTGAGCCCGGGTGTACGGCCCGTGTGATTGCGGTGGTTTAACTTGACGAATACATCCTCAAGTGTTGGCTCGGGGCGGTTCTCCGGGAAGCGACAGCCGCGGCAGACCCACGGGTTCTGAGTGGAACGGCGGGATTCTGGCAACTTGAAAATCCTGTCCCCGGGGATCCAAGAAGCTCCGCAAACACCGCAGACTCCGGAGTACTTGGAAAGGATGCCGAATCGCTCCTCAAAGTTTCCTCGCAGCTGATTCCTAGCAAACTGAGGTCGAGAATCAGGCAAGCGATGGAAGTTTGTCATATTTTAAACCTACGGCGTGCTGCCCGCCGCAGAAAGCGGGCGACTTCTGCGCAGTAGGCAGGGTCGTCGGCGAGACAGGGAACCCATCCGTCGTGCCCTGCGCCCCTGCTCTACGTTTCCCAGTCATTGATAGCGGCGATTCGATAGACGATGCGTACCTGCCAGTAACTCCGTCAGGTGATCTGGATTCGTTCGTCGCCTAGCTCTACCTCGACACGAAGCCGGCCGCCGAGCGCCTCCACGTATCTCCGCAAGGTATCGACCTGAGCACGATCAATGTCACCGTGCTCGATGCGGGAGACCCGGTTCTGGCTGACATGCAGGCGCACAGCCAGCTCGACCTGCGTGAGGTCAGAGGCTTCACGGAGCTCCCAAGCCGGTAAGCCCGGACCTCATCGAGCATCCGCTTCTTGAGGGCATCCACAGCAATCCGGTCCACCGGACGCTTAACCTGTAGTTCTTCCATGGACTTCGCCACTGTACTTCTCCCAATGGATCCTCAGATGATCATCGAACACCTGGCAGGGCGATGCGGTCGTCGTAGTCGCGGCGAAACCTCAGGCATCCTCGAGACGCTTCAGCAGCTCGACGTCATGGCTCATCACGAACTCAAGGCCCTCGCTAATTTCTTGCCTGTGCCGGTGACATTGGACGTCCGAACCGGCAACTGGGCCATAAAGCACCGACTCGGAGGTGTGCGCTTTGACAGTAGGCGCACCCGGACCGCGGTCACCGTCTTCTGAAACACGGAGGTTCATGTCCATAATTCGATGATAGTGAGCGGTATCAGGTAGTTCACTGGCGTGAGATGTACTCGGCTGCCCGAAGGTGCCCTCTCGACAAAACGGTTCCGAGCAGCTGCGGCAACGCAGACACCGCCGCGTTCATTCCTGGGGACGATGTCACCTACCTATGAGCTTGCGCGGATCACGGAACCCGAGCGAGACATACCCCGGAGCTCGCTTGTTCAGGGACGCGGCCAGTACGGGTGTCGATTCGTCATAGTAGTCGTGAACGGTCGCCACAGTTTTACCCGGATACGGCCGGATTACCCGGCCGACGTACTGCACCAATCTGCCCTTGAACGACACAGGCGCTGCAAGGAACAGGGTATCCAGTTTAGGGCAGTCAAAGCCTTCTCCAATGTATGAGCCGGTGCCCAAGACCAGCAGAGGCTGCGCATCTTCCGTACTGGCGAGGAGGTCGACGGCGGTCTGTCGTTCCTTGGCCTTCATCGCCCCAGTGAAAACCACAGGTTCCAGACCAGCCCCCTCGAACCGGGACCTCAGGGACTCAAGATGGGCTTTCCACGTCGTCAGTACAAGGATTCGGGAGTTCCGTTCGTAGGCTTCAATGACGTCATCGTAAATTTGCTGCAGACGTTCCTCGTTGGCGATCAAGTCCTTGTAGATGGCAGAGATCCCACCTGGTTCGCTGGGGTCTGCTGCGCCGTCATACGCATAGGAGGTCCGGTGCAGTTCCAAAGTCAGCACCGGTTCGGCAATCTCGTGGGCGTGCGTCGGAAGCTGATGCGAAACAGCTGGGGAAATCGTGTGGGAGATTTGGCCGAGCTGGTGATAGATCAGCGAGTCCAACTTGTCGCGGCGGTATGGCGTGGCCGTCAGCCCCAGCCAGTACCGGGCCTGGATCTGGTTCATGACGTGGGTGAACGCTGCCGCCGGGGCGTGGTGACATTCGTCGACGATGACAAAACCGTAGCCGGCGGTCAGCTCGGCTACATTTTCCCGCCGGGCCAGGGTAGGCAACAGCGCGACATCAACCCGCTCCGTCGTCTTGGCACGGCCACCTCCGATTTGGCCGCACTGCTCGTCCATGAATTGGTGGATGCGGCTGCGCCATTGCTCTGCGAGGGCTTTACGATCAACCAGAATGAGCGTCGAGACGCCGCGCAGTGCCATTGCAGCACACGCCATCACAGTCTTTCCGGTACCGGGCGGGGCTACCAGGACTCCGTGCTCGGAGGCAGTGGCGGCCTCCAAGCCGCTTTGTTGTTCGGAGCGCAGGCTGGCCGAGAACTCGAAGCTTTGAGCGGTGCCTTGCGCCCGTTGATCATCAATGCGCAGCGAGCTGCCACTCGATTCGACGAGTTGCTGTAACAGGGGCAACAAACCACGGGGCAAGATAAGGTCGCCGTCAAACGTTTCGTCGTAGTTGCGCAGGTATCGAGGAATGTTCCAGGTGGACCGCCTCTGGCGTTGGCGCTCATAGAACTCCGGGTTCGGCATGGACGCGGCATGCTTTACGGCCGAGATCATTGCTGGTCCAAGGTCCGCGGCTTTGATCGTCAGACGTGACGCAAAACCTGCGCGGACAATCAGTGCGGGGCGCGGAACGATTTTGGACGATTGGGGCAATTCCAGCCGGCGAACTTCATTTCCCAGCCTAACTTCCGGCAGTCTGCGGATGTGGTCGCGAACTTCACGGTCGGAGATCCGATCCAGACTGGACAGGTATGCCCATTGGTCCTCATATGGTTCGAGGGTCGTTGTGTCGAGGAACAGGGTGGTGCCATGCTGGCGGCGCTTACCGTTCAGCGGTGCGGCTATCAGGTTCCCCATACCCTTGCCCGAGTGAACGTCTTGGGCGGGAAAAAGCCTGTCGTAACTTGCCAGGCTCATGCTGCCGCGCAGCGCCATCGCCTCATGAATGAGGCCGCTGCCAAGCTGGCGAGCTGCGGACGCCAGTATGGCGGTGCTGAAGAAGATCCACACATGGGCGCCGCGCCCAGACTGGGACACTTCCAGGGCCGCGGGAATACCTCGAAAGCGAGCAGCCTTGGCGTACGCAAGTGCATCGAGCATTGCGGCGCCGCCGTCAAAGTCCGCGGCGACCCACCAGCAGGTGTCCTGTTCAGTCAGGGGATAGAGGCCAATGTGCTGCTCTCCGCGCAAATGGTCGGCAATGACTAATGGAGTAAGCGGCAGGAATCTAGCACCAGCGATGTTTGTGCCTTTACGCCAGCCACCGGCGATGGCCGGGACCCAGCCGGAGCGGCCGTCCCGCGAGTTTTCCCACCGGACTGCGTACACATCATTGCGCGCCCTGAACAGATCCTGGAATAGCCGGACTTTCGCTTCCGGAGACGAATCCATGGTGACCGGACCATGGTGCACCACTGAAGGAAGTACAGCCTGAGCCAAGTGGGCTGCCTTTGACTCCGCTTCCGTGAGTTCCAAGAGCTTCCGCAGTCTGGCGTTGTCCAGGCGAAGCTCCTCGAGCTCACGTCTTAACGCCCTGTCTGCCGCACTGGAAAGGCCCGGCAATGCAGTTTGCGCACCAACTTCAGGAGTGTCTTCAATCACGGTTCCAATTCTCACAGCCGGCAGGGCACCACGGAAACATGCGGAATCCGCGGCAGTCTTGGGCTGCGTGAACGTCCGGGACGACGAAAAGTGTGGACACATCCACACTTTCTTTTGGACCCTATCCCGGCATCGGAGCACTCAACAAGAGACCCTGCAGGCTATTTTGGACGAGGCTTACAAAGTGGCGGAATCCTTGGTATCAGCGTTCGCTGCATCTCAGCGCTGAAGGCCGGGGACTGTCCATGTTCTGTTATGACTTTGTTTCGTTTGGGTGGCTTGTATGGACCTGCTCTAGGTAGACAACCTGGTCCACAACGTAAAACCAGATGCGTGCATCACCCTTTAAGGTGGGCTTGTGCTGCCATCTGTCGTGGGTAACGCCGCCTCGTGACACGCTGCCCAGATCACCACGCAGTCTGTAGTTCGTTGGTGTCGTCACTTGCGGAGTGCGGGTAAGAAAGTCCCATGAATCCACCAGTGAGTTCCTGATCGTGGCTTTCAGATCCGTCCAACCGCGTTTAGCCTGCACCGATGCGAAACGTAGCTGGTACTCACTCTTCTTTGTCGGCCGCTCGACCTTTTCGCTCTTGGCCATCCCTTAAGGACGCTCAACAGTTTCGGCGTCATCAAGCCATTCGATCGTTTCCTTGCCGAGGCCGGCGGCGATGGCAGTTGCAGTCTCACGCCAGGCATTGAGTTCCGCGATGGCCAGATGAGGCTGGTTGGTTGCGAAAGAGGCTCGTGCTGCCGACACGATCTCCGAGGCGCATGTTTCCCGGTCGATCTGGCTCAGGGCAAGCATCCAGGGAAATCGATCACTCATGCGGTTCGCGAGCGTCCCCTCTGTACTGGTGGTGACAGCGATTAGCTGCGCGGCCAGTTCCAGCAGTGACGCACGTGCCCGGTCTGCGCTCTCGGACATGAGCACCAGATGCTCGCCGTCGCGTCGAGTGATTTGAATCGGGTGATCCGCTGCAGCGGCAAAGGCCTCAGCGGAGGCGCGGCTTAGTTCGGAAGACTGGAACGTCGTTCGGGAAGTGGCTAATGCGCTCATACACTTACACTACTTCAGATCCTGTTCTGAAGTATAGCCAACTGTCCCTGCAGACGCCCATGTTGTGAATGCCTGCCCATGTAGGTCATGCCGTTTGATTCCCCGAAGGTGATGAACCCACAGGCGCTCCGTCGCCGCTTGTTCATTCTGATGGCCCACTGAGGTCTTGGCGGGTGGTCTCGCGTAGACCGGGCTCGCTGCAGCGCGCCCGCAGGTTTTGACAAGCCCGTCGTGCAGCCCAGAGGTCGTTCCGCTATCCGAACGACACCCTACCCATAGCAGAGACTCGGTGCCGATCGAAAACAAAGCAGACATAAGTGTGGACAATGTCAACACCTCTTTGGCAGGACAAATCGAGCGCCCTCAGCGTCTGAGCGGTAAATAGAAGGAGCTTTTGCAGCAAAGCCGCACCAATGTCGGTGTCGTCATGTCGTCCCCGCAACCTTGGACCATGAATAGGTGTTGGACAACCACGCCCAACCCGACAGATCCGGAACGAGGAAGCGCTCAGCCCCACCACAGCAGGCGGAAGGCCCACCAGCCAGGGACTTGAACCCGCCACCCCACACCTGAAATAGGCCACCGCGGCGGCCAGGCCCCAGCCCGCCCACCTAGCGTCAGAGGGACAACACCACAAGCCATGTCAACACGTTAAAGCAAAAACCCCTCTGACGAGGGGATAAGTCGTGCCCGAGCTGGGACTCGAACTGTCTTCCAGGCCTTGCAAACACTGGGAACTCGCGAAAACATGCGGAGTCCGGGCCCGTCCTGCGGCAGTACAAGCTACTCCGAGGCCAGGAGTGTGGACATTGTCCACACTCCTTTTTCGCGTTTTCTTGCGTGGCTGGTCCCTACTTTCCGTAGGCGGGCGGAACGTCATATCGCGGGGCCAACGGGAGGAGCTTCGGGGCCGTGTGTGGCCCACTGGAAAGCCAATCGTTGCCGATCTCGATGGCTTTAGCGGCGTGCAGAACGAGCTGGGCCGCGAGGGCGGAGCCGGTGATCCTTGCGTAGGCCAAGGCCGTTTCACCGACAGCCTCGGTATGTTCGAGAAGTGGGAGCAGGTGTGCAGAGGTGACTTGGCTGAGTTCCCCGACCCGTTTGCCGTCGAGTCGAACCTCGACAAACGGGCGCTGGGTACCGTTCTTCAACGTGTAAATCTCTTTGTGAAGACTGACTAACAGGAGTCCGACACCATCAGAGGGCACGTGACTGAAAAGAACGTCGAAATGGTTCTCTTCCTTCAGGACCTGAATTGCTGATCCCCACGGTACAAGCGTGTTCTCGCCCGTGGGGACCTCGTTGAGCGGAGCCATCAGACCCGGTTCAGGCATTGCAACGGTGACGCGGGCGCGAAGCCGATCCCCCTCGTCGTAGGCCCAGATTCGAGCCGTGGCTGCCGCCGTGAACCCGCTTGCAATAATTCTCCTGACCGGTTGTTCGTAACGAAGCGCATCCTCGCGGCTGAAATAACCGAGGACATGCCCACTCCAACGCACACTGATGGCATTTGAGTCATAGGGGTTGTCCGGTTCAGCCACCAATTCCACCTGAAGACCTTCAACTTCACCCTCGCTCCTTCCAGCGGTCAAGGCCCCATTGGCGCGCAGCGTGGCCCTGATCCCCTCGCCGTACGCGTGCTCACCCACGACTTCGACATTCGGCCATTCCGAGCGACCAAGCGAAACAGGATAAAACCCTTTGACAGGGGAAACACGCTGATCGACCGGCGCAGTAAGTTCCACCACCCCTGAAGAATCCTGGGGACGCGAAGCGAAATTGGCCAAAGCTTCAACGCCGGCACCAGGGACAGGAGGTTCGAAACTGCCTGACCATGTCGCATCCTCCCACGACTGACGGCCACGGCGGCGGTTTCGCATCAGCAACACCAACCCGACAATTGCCGCAGCCAGCAGAACCCCTGCAGGCGAGGACACCGTAACGATCAGCAACAGCAGTCCGAACAGGGCCCACTGAGCAGCTGTCCCAGCCTTCTCCAGCTGCGGCACTCCGCGACCGCCGCCGCTCAGCTTTGCAGGGTTCTCACCAACGTAGTTCAGGATGTTCGCTGCCTGGCCCAGAGTCAGGTGCAAGAGGCTAGGACGCGTGCCCGTTACGCGGGCGACAGCCGCGCGCACGAAGTTACGTTGGAACTTCGATGCTGCAGCAGTGCCATCGGGGGCCAGGAGCTGGCGCCATGTCTCGTCGCTGATGATCTGTCGACCGGTCTGGCCGCGAGCAGGACTGGATCCCCGTGCAGCGGGCTTCCCTGTACGGCGGTGGTTCGAGCTGCTGGTCACATGGGAGATCCCTGTTTTGGGGATCCTCACTGTACTTGTGGTCCGGCCTGTCGCGGACTTCGTGACCCGGAACGGGCCAGCCCCAACACTTGCGCCCAAGCCCCGCTTCGATGCCGTGATCCGTACAGGCCCAAAGCTCTTCGACTTGCGGTAACGAAACCCCAACCCGCACCCCCAAATTTGGCACACGAAAAGCCAGTTCTCCTCGTACGAGAGATTCTATGCGTCGGCGCCATATAAATGGGGACAGTTCCAGAAGCTCGAATTATCTATATAAACCCAATCAAGAGCAGTAAGAACCCCTGCATCTGTCGAAGTCATGCCGACTGATTCCCTGACTTCAATGAACAGACGAGAGCATTACCTCTGCTTGTCATTCTGGTATGTCCAATGATCGCTGGGCGGGACCTCCGCGCAACCAGGGCGCTACCGCGCCGACCCCGGAACCGAAAACTTCACCACCAGAACAGCGGAGCACTACCGCCATATGAAGTTTTCGCCCCGGCGCCGGTCCCCCAAGTTGCACTCCGGCCCCTTACCCCAGCGGGTGGTCCCCTACCAGAACGACGCCCACAACCAACAACCGCGAAAAACACAGCAACAAAATGGGTGAAGGGAACACGGATCATGGAAAAGCTCACGATCACAACACCATCAGATGTGCTCAGTTTCGTCGGGCACACCCTGGGCTTTTGGCCTCAGGAGAGCCTGGTGTGCATTACGTTGAACGAGAACAGCATCGGCGCGACCCTGCGCATCGATCTGCCCCGCCAACCCGGTCAGGAACTCCCCTACGCACGCACCGTCGCCCACTACCTCACCAGCGACACCACCGCCACATCCATCCTCTTCGCCATCTACACCAGCGAAACCGCCCGCCCCGGACAGGCCAGGCCATACGCCGGCACCATCGCCGCGCTCACCGGGGTCCTCGCCGAACAGGGCATCACCATCCGGGACGGACTCTTCGTCGGAGATCAAACCTTCTCCCCCTACGACGGCGACCCCGGCACCAGCCTCGCCCTACCCGTCAACTCCACCCAGACCAGCGCAATCAACGCCGAATTCATCTACCGCGGCAGCTATATCGAACCCACCGACCGCGTCACCCTCCCAAGCGGCCAGGAAGCAGCCAAAGCGGCCGCCGTCGAACACCACATAGAAGGCATCGCCTCCCAACCAACCGGCACCGCGCTCCAGCAAGGCCGCAAACTCTGGGCAGACATGCTCGACGCCGACACTTTCCCCAGCGACGATGACTGCCACGCCCTGGTCGCGAACCTGCAGTTCCCGGCGATCCGGGACCGGCTCATCGCCGACATCCCAGGAGTGGACGAACCCATGCAGCAGATCCTGTTCGCCCAAACGGACCAAGCCCCCAAATGGCCACGCATCGAATGGGCACAACAACTGCTCCTGCACGCCTACACCCGCACCAGCGCAGAACACGCAGCCCCGGTCCTCACGACCATTGGCTACATCAACTGGTGGGAAGGCAGAGGCAGCAAAGCACACCAATTCCTCCAACTCGCCCTCGACACCGACCCCGCCTACCGCCTCGCATGCCTCAGCGACCAAATGATCGGCTCCGGCATCGTCGCCGGCTGGAACATGAACAAAAACACCGCCTTTAGAGCATTACCCTTCGACTAGCCCTCCAGGGAGGGCAGAGAATCAACGAGCCCCGCAGCCGGGTGGTTCGGCCACGCAATGTGTGGGCTGCTGACGAGCGATTTATCTACTCGGACAAGACAAGCCGCAGCAAATTGTCCAACAGGCTGTTGGACAATTGCGGTTGAGAAGCATCAGCTTCGTGCGCTTAGACTGCAGGAGCATACGGCTTATCTGGCACCCCTCGCCCACGCTGCTTCGAGCCTCATGGTTCCGTCAGCAGCTCCACCTGCTGACCACAGCTTTACAAAATCGCAATTATTGGCTCTTTAAATTGAGGGGAGTAGCCCGGAATGGGGCTGTTCGGGTACCGTCCTGACACGTCCACCTGCCGGGCCGTATCTGGATTATTGCGGTCTCAAAGGCCTGGTTTGTTGATGGGCTTGTCCAGCGCGAGGCTTATGGTCTGTCCGGGTGCTAATTCGCCAGTTGGTAGGTCAACAGCTTCGTACCAGGTTCCGCCTGTGCCGGTGGTCGGGCGGTTCGCTGCTCGTAGGTCGGTAATACTGAATCGGAACGAAATTTGTCGCTCCGTGTCACCGGGGGCTGTGGTGTAGGTGAGTGGGATTCCTTCAGCATTGGCAGTGAACGTGCCCTGCGCACCCTCGATCTTCAGTTCACCGGGTATCAACCGCAGTATGCTTCCCGCCGGGATTGGCTCGTCGGCCGTGAGTGCCGGGTTGTAAAGCAGGATCTGTTCGGTAGTGGAGCGGAATTTGTATCCGAGGCTGTCGAACGAGTCACCGTCCACGGTGGTGTAGAAAACGGGCTGCCCGAACGAGTTGGTGACGGTTTTTCCCTTGCCTGATCGGTTGTCCACCGGGTTTTTTTGGAGCTGGATCACGAGTCCGGCCTGGATGAAGTAGGTGCCGCCTTTTTCGTAGGTGAAGGGGACCTTGTTGGCTTCGGCTAACTGCTCCTGGGTCAGGTTGAACCGGTACGTAATGCCACTCAAGGTGTCACCGGTTTCTACCTTGTAACTGGTTGGGATCCCGTGGGGGTCAACGGTGGCCGCGCCGTTTGCCCCTGTTATTGGTCCAGCGGGAATCAACCGGAGCTTAGTGCCCGGACCCACGGGTGAACTTGGCTGGAGTGCGTTGAATTCTGCGACCTTTGCCTCTGAAAGGTTGTATGCGGCAGCCACGCTGGCAAGGGTGTCGCCGGAGACGGTGGTGTAGTAATCGACGTTGCCGAACGAGTCGATCACCGCTTCCCCACGCAGGGAAGGCTTACCGTTGCTGGCTGTTGTTACTTCCGGTGCGGCCGTGGTGGGATGTGCTGGGGCTGGAGGCTCTGTTTGCGTGCATCCGGCCAGTCCCATCGCTAGTAAAGCGATGGACGCAGCTGCCCATCTGGATAGCCCTACATGCTTCCGTGCAACTGCATTGTTCACCGTACATCCCCCCAAAAAGCCCGGCGCACACCGGGAGCAAAGTCCGTTAGACCAAACCTGAGCCTAGTGGATGAGGCTCAATGGGCAGGACCTGCCGTCCGGCCGGACCAGCATCCGGGAACTGAGAGGCCGTAGTGCAGCATCTGCTCCCGGGCCGCAGAATTTGCACTCCCTGTTGGCTGGCCCAGCACAATCCCGTACCCTTTGAATTAGTAAGTATACTGACTAAGACGCGGGTGCTTCCCGCCAGTTGATCAGGTAGCAGTGATGAATGATCCACGGCAAACCGCCCGAGTTTTATTAGAACGGGACATCATCAGCCTTGAGGGCCTCTGGTTGAGGTACTGGGGCAATGGCGGCAGTGCGGACGAATTTGACTTCGATGCACACCTCTACGGGATCCAGGAGGCTCCCCCGTTTGAACTCAGTGTTCTGGCCTGGGCTATGGAAGGCCTGGACGCCGACTCCCCACGTTGACGCTCAACCCGGCACCGGGACGGCGTCCATGAGGCGGCTTGAAATTCTCTGATCGCCGCAAGTCCCGCTCTGGCAGCCCAGGGCGTTTGGGCTTGGGCCCGTGAAAGAGGGACTTGGATCTGTTCCATTGAGAGGCTCGGTCCCGCCTACGCCCGGGGACAATTCCTTGGGGGTTATCCACCGCTACTGCTGCAATGGGAGCTACCCCAACGATGTTGGGGAGCCAATGTCACCGCCCGTTCACCGCGGAACGGTGGGAGAAAAAGCGACGGGGTCAAGAGCTATCGGCATGCCCCCGGTGACACCTCAGTCATTTCTAGGTCTCCTTGGGAAAACGTGAAATACCCCGCCATGCCAGGCGGTAAACAAGCTCGCTGGCCGCGTCCAGGCTAAGGGCAGCGCTGCCTTGTTCAGCAGTGTTCTCTACCCAGTAACGGGCGCTTGCTTGAGCCAAACCCATCAAAGCCCTGCCCAGGAATTCCGCTTCGACAAGCGGCAACTGAGCGTCCTCCCTGATGATTCGGGCGGCAACGCCGGCGAATCCCCTTCTGAATGCCTCCCGCCTCGCGAGGACGTCAGGATCATTGCTCAAACCGGATTCGAACGCGAGGCGATATGCACCATCGTCCCGGGCAATGTAGCCAAAATAAGCCCGGATAGCGTCATGTACCCGTTCTTTATTGAGCTTCGTGGAACGGACGGACTCCTGCAATACATCGCCGAGTGCGGTGAGATTGATGTCCAGAAGCTCGAGGTACAGCTCACGCTTGGATGGGAAGTACGCGTACAGAACCGGCTTGCTCACATAGGCCGCCTGGGCAATATCGTCCATGTTGGCACCCTGGTAACCACTGGCTACAAAAACTTCCTGGGCTGCCTGCAGAAGCTGCCGCCGCCGCTCATCGCGTACCACTGTATTCGGTGTCCGCTCAGCCGTCTGCGGGACTGTCTCACGCTTCAACCGTCTCTGGTCAACCACGAGGCACCCGCCTTTCTCCTGGACGGTCCACTGTACCCGGCGCGACTTAGGACCCGTCCCGCCTTGCGGGGTCTGCGCTTTGTGGGTGCGGCTGTTGTCGTTTTTTGGAGATGGCTCATCCGTGTCATTGGCTGGTCCTTGTCACGCGGCAGATTGGTGCAGTATCAGATTTACTGTGAGGAGGATCATGACAACGCCGGTAGCAAGGTCGATGATTCGCCAGACGGTGGGCCTGGCCAGCAGATTGGACATTGCCCGGGCGCCGTAGCCGAGAGCGGGGAACCACAGCACGCTGCCCGCTAGCGCCCCTGCCGCGAAGGCCCACCGGTAGTCGGAGCCGTGCTGGTTGGCCAGCGCGCCGAGCAGCACCACTGTGTCGAGGTACACGTGCGGGTTCAGGTAGGTCACGGCCAGTGTGGTGGTTACCACTGATCCCAAGGATCGCGGTGCCTCTGTCATTAAGGACGAAGGCTTCAGCGCGGCCGCGAAAGACCGCCCAGCCCACCACGCAAGGTAAGCCGCGCCGGTCCACTTCAGCACAATCAATGCCGTAGGGAAGTCCGCCACCAATGCGCCGACTCCTAAGGTACCGCATAAAATCAGTACTGCGTCGCTGGTGACACAGAGCATCACCACCGCGCCCATGTGCTCGCGGCGGATTCCCTGGCGCAGCACGAACGCGTTCTGCGCACCGATTGCAACAATCAAGGCGAGGCCGGTTATCAGCCCTGCACTCCAAATGCTCCACATGGTTGTTACCACCGCACTTCAGTTTTTTTCGTCTGAGTCGGGTACCGGGCTTGGTCCTGGTCGGGGGCTGGGCTCGGGACGGCGATCCGTCCAGAGCGAGGAACCCGGTGGGGAGCTGTGATCCGAGACCGGACGGGATGTCTCCGGTTGATCGGTCAGGGCTAGGGTTGCGGCACCGCCAGCCAGGATGGGCACCATGACCAAGACCAGGGCCGCCTGGGGTCGGGTGCCTCTGGTCTTGCGGTGAGGTCCATGACGAATGAGTACTGCTGGCGATAGGTTCGAGCGCATTTCTGTTCCCCACGGATGGATCCCGCGCGAAAGGGTGCGGGTGTCGGGGTAAAGGTGGACAGGTCTGTGCGCAGTTCGCGGCTAGGCCTGAGGGCGAAGTGCCGGACGGGCGGCGGCACTTGTGTCGGAGTTGTTGTCGTCCTAGTTGGAGGCGCGGGGGTGCTCCAGTACGGCGAGCAGTCGGTCGGCGGCTACTGATGCTCCGGGCGTTTGTCGGAGCCGGGTCCCGAGTGCGCGGGCGGCCGTTGTGAAGCCCTCGGTGCCGGTGATGTCCAGGATCGCCCGCCGGATTGCTGCGGGCGATGCCTTCTTGTTGAGTTTGATTCCGGCTCCAGCATCGGCAACGGCTTGCGAAACCATTGACTGGTCGATAAACGGGTTCATGGGCATCAGCAGCATCGGAAGTCCGTGGATGAGTGCGTTCATGGTTGTCGAGTGGCCACCGTGACCAACGACTGCGGTGACACGCGGCATGATCTGGGCATGCGGTGTGAACGCGAATACCTCAGCGTTGGGCGGGGTGGGCAGCCGTGTCGGATCTATTGCCGGACCCGTCGTAACGACTGCATCCAACGGCAGGTCTTCCAATGCCTGGAGGATCCTCCGGTAGGCGTCCTCCTGTCCAGGGACCCCAATGGTGCTTAAGCTGACCAGAACTGTCGGTTTGTTGGTGGTCCTCCCAATCTCCTGTGCAGCCTGTTCGGTGACCCCGCACCAGACGCGGGTCTTACTTGCGCGGTTTCCGGCCGGGTCCAGTCCCGGATCGCTCACTACCAACTCCAGTGAAGCCTCCGCCCACAGGGTGCGCGCATTGAGGCCTTTGACCCGGGCGAGCATTCCTATCGGTCCGTTCGCGAAGTTGCCGCCCCAGAACTGATAGAAGCTGTGGAACAGGACGGCGTAGGGAGGTGCGTGCCTGTGCGCCGCCTGCAGGACGGACAGCAGCATGCAATCGATAATGACCAGGTCGGCCGGGTCAGCGTGGAGCAGGTCGACAAGGTCCTGGCCAGCTCCCGCGTTGGTGCACATGGTCAGGAAGCCGGGGAGGTCCCGATGCACCGGCCGTATCTCGGCAGGGTCCCAGTGGGGCATCCTCCCGAATGCGCTGAATTCGAAGCCGGCTGCGGTCAGCGCGGCACGCTGCCGTTCGTGACCGAGGAACCGGACCCTATGGCCGCGGGCAAGCAGATCCCTGCCAATCTGAATTGCCGGAGGAACGTTCCCGCCGGCGTCGATGGTCACGAACAGAAAGGTGGACATTTCAAGCTCCTTGCAGAATAGAGGCGACCAGCCGGAGCAGGCGCGACTCCGCGTCCTCCCGGTCCAACTTCCGGTCCCGGCGCAACAGCTTCCAGGTATAGACATCGCAGGCGACTACAAGCAGGTCCAGAATTTCTCCCCTTGCGGGCTCAGCTGTGTCGGCAAGCAAGGGTGCGAAGACGCGTTCCACCCAATTCCGGTGGATGCTGCGGCCTTCGGTGGTGATCTTGGCCGCGCGGGGTTCCCAGCTTTCCTGCCCCAGCAGCAGGAGGACCCCGTCACCGCGCAACTCGTAGTGATCGAACAAGTTCGTGATGGCTGCGGGGACGTCACCGGGGACAACTTCCCGCTCTGCAGTAACCCGAGCCGAGGCAAGTTCCTGGGTTGCGTCGAGCAACCCCTCTCTGGTCCCAAACTGCCGCAGCACGGTCTGCACCGAAACACCCGAGCGAGCAGCTACCTCCGGCAAGACAAGCGCTGACAGGGGCGCTTCATTAGCCAATGCAAGGACTGCCTCCATGATGCGTTCCCTCGTCTCGTGCACACTCTGCGCTCTGGCCTTCAGTACGTATGGTCTGGTGCTTTTCATGATAATTACTATTAACGCCAAACCGGTGTTTCGTGTCAATAGCTACTAACACTAAATTGCTGCTCCATGCATCACTTCGTCTGCAGCTCTCTGCGCGCTCACCCCTCTTCTTGTCGGATGAAACGAGAGGGTGGCTGATGGCTCGAGCAAACGCTCGGCAGGACACCAGCCCTGTCGATCGTTTTGCAGCTCGAGAAGTGGGGCCCCGGGCATTGACTTCCAAATCTATATAGCTAGATTTGGATAATGGAGAACTTGGCACGGGTCACACCCGCCACCGCACTGGTCCTTGAGGCCTTGCTGTCAGCCGACAGTGTGTGGGGGCTGCAGATCGTGAAGCACGTCGGGAAAAAGCCCGGCACTGTCTACCCGATTTTGGACCGCCTGGAAGTTGCCGGGTGGATCCAGGGCGAATGGGGCTCTACTCAGGACCGCAAGGGGCCCCGCCGGCGCTACTACCGGCTGCTGGCTGAAGCACGCCCGCTGGCACAGGACTACGTGAACACCCATCGGGCCAAAATCAGGACCTCTGCGACCAGGCCGTCGCCTGCCACCTTTGAGGGCAAGTGGCAGGGCGCATGAGGCCCGCAGAAACCATCCTTGCCTTGGCCGTGACCCTGACTCCAACCCGTCTCAGGGACGTCCGCGAGGAGCAGTGGAGAGCCGACCTGCGCGATGGGCCCGCCATGGGCATCTCCGCGCAGTCGCTGCTTATCGGCGCTCTTTGCTCATCAGCAACGGCAAGGTCTCACGATCTGCTGCACCGTGGCGGCAAGGTGCTGTCGCGCATCACAAAGGGGGAAAACGTGAAACTGCTACTGGGCATAGCCGGTGCGGCCGCGATCCTGGTCGGCGGCGCCGCCGTTGGCATCCAGGCGGGCCACTTCAACACAGAGACGCCGGTGCCCCGGACGCCCGAGGCAGACCGTCCAATCGGCGGCTACGAAGGCTGGTGGAACTCCACCCCTGATTCCGGCAGCACAGAGAGCCTCCCCCAAGAAACCGTGACCGTGAACACCCGCACCGGCAAAATAATTGATGCCTTCAACAGGGCGAAAAACAGCACACTGATCTCGGATGTCGACTACGACCTTGTCCCCGACCCCTCGTGGCCGGCCAATTCCATCGTCATCATCGATGCCACATCCGGCTTGGTCATTGAGGACTTCCTGATTGACGACCGGGGCGTCCCCTTTGATGAGAACGGACGGCCTATCGACGCCGCTGCCGGATAGGGAATGCCAGATGCCCCAGCAAGCGGGGTCGTGGCAAAAGTGGGGAATGGGACAATGACCGCATGACTCACGAACCGCTGCAGCCCGCCGCCCAGCCGGGACCGGAAGCAGCCCCTGACGCCGCTTTCGAGGCCGCGTATCAAGCCGCCCAAAAGAGCCTCAGGGAGGGCGGCATTCCTATCGGGGCAGCACTCGCCCGTGACGGCGTGGTCATCGCGAGCGGACACAACGAAAGAGTCCAAAACGGCGATCCGATCGCGCACGGGGAGATGTCCGCTCTGCGCGTGGCCGGCCGCCAGAAAAGTTACCGGGACAGCACGCTATACACCACCCTGGCCCCGTGTGCAGCAGATACGCTCAAGGCCAATCCAATTTGGGGGATGAATGCACGGTTCACGTATGAGGGCTTTCCTGCTCGGGCTGGGTATGCTGCCCATCGGGTGGGTGCTCTTTGAGGTCCTTGGCGGACGGTCCAGCCAAGAGCAGTACCGCAGCGATGAGGACCTTTACACCCTGCTCTCCCTGGTTGGCGTACTGATCCTGGCCGCTGGCCTGGTGTGTATCCTGACCAGCATTTACCAGTGGCTCAAGGAAGCGATCCGGACATGGTGAGCACCTCAGCTGCTCCCGCCCTCGATGACATCAGGTCGCTCGCCCGGTCAGGCGTTTAGGGCGTCATCCTCGGAGCCTGCTCCTTACGCGGACGAACAGGACGGCCAACGCCATCGCGAAGAAGGACAAAGTCAGAAGGGCCAGGACCGCCAACGCCGGATTCGTCCACGGAGGAACCAAATCGTACTCGGCGTTGCACTTAATGGTCAGCGGGAACAGCTGAAGCTGCTCATGCGCGTTTTGACTTCGGTATTCGTGGTCGTACCTGTGCCCACCCAATTCGCACACCTCCCCCACGTCGAGCCCTCCGGCGGAGACACCTATGAAGAAGACTACGAACAGCAGGACCGCGGACAATACGCTCAACGCCAGCCACCCGGCCGGCTTCACGCGCGGCAACGTCTCCCCCATCCACTGGAGCCTACCTACGCGTTCCCCATCTGCCGAAACGCGTACCCGTCCACTCAGGTGCCGCTCCGGCGCTGACAGTAGCGTGGTGAGCGGAGCCCTCACCATTATCGGCGTTGGGTCCTTGTCATCAGCAGAAAAGTGAATCCTGCATCTTCAGTGCGTCCACTTAACGCACACCCCAACCTTGCGCAGGCAGCCTAGGCGATGACCCGAACCGCACTGCCTCGTTTTACCCGCCTCACCAAGCACTAAAGTTGCCGCCTCCCCTAGTGTGTTCATCATCGTCTTTGCCGCACCGCCGACAGCGCTTGTACACACTGCCGTCTTCGGCATGTTCGACATGCCATTCGTGTCGGATGTTAAATTTGCACAGCAGGGCCTGGATCATGGCATCCTCCGAAACCAATCGAAATGGTCCATACCACTCATGGTGGTCACCTACCACCACCGCCTTAGAGCCCAGTCGTTGGCTGCCCCGTCCCCGTCGGCGCCGTCCTTGCCGCAATGCAGGCAGCGTTTGTACAAGCCACCGTCGTCGTTGTGTTCGACGTGCCAGCGGTGATGGAGATTGAGCTTGCACAGCATGTCTGTGAGCATCACAATCTAGCGCCTAGTAGTAGTCGCGGGTGTGGGGGTCTTCGGGGTGATCACCGCTAGCGAGCCTTCCCGACCGTCGGGCACTGTGGGAATCTTCCTTCCCGCAGTGACTGCATTGGCGTCGAAACTCGCCGTCGTTCATTCGGGCCAGCCAGTGATGGCCGATGCCCCATCTGCAAAACAGTTTCCGGATCATGGTGATGTCTTTTCTGGGGCTTGCCCAGCTGTCTCTTGGTTTGTCCGCATAACGTGGCTGTAAGGCTAATCATGGCCCTTTTGGAAGCACCAGGAGAAGAGGCAATCGGTAACGCTTAGACCAACTTGTGCCTACCCGCGAAGGGTAAAGAAGCCGCTCCTCGCCCTAGCTTGACGGAATCGCTAATATCGGCTCTTTATAACAGGCGGGGGAGTGCCTGGAAAGGGGCTGTCTCCCGCCCTCATTTCGTGGCGTTTTCGCCCCGGACTCCTTGGGTCAGAATTGTTCAGCCAGGACCCAGTTTACGGCGGGGATGTCCAGAAAGGCAGGGTTAAAGGCGCATCGGAGCCCTGGCGTTGCCGGGCACTGAGGATGTGCAGCGCCTGGGAAGGTCCTCCGCGATGCGCTGATGTCGCTCTCGGTGTGTGCGCAGGCCCTGGTTGATGGCTTCGATCACGAGCGTTTTGAGTGCACTGCCGCCGCCGAAGTCCTCGGCGCGGGTTGCCCTACGGAATTGTTCCTGTCGTGGAGGAGCACCTTGTGCAGAGAGGCTCCTCCGACGCCGGGCGCTGACATGACGCGCGCGCTCTTTCGTATTGGGGGTGTCTACCCCTCGGTTTCTGGTGGGGCGGGCCCGGCTGTAGAGGTCGGCACTGCACGGTATTCAGTAATACTTGTGGCCATCGACCAGACCACCAGTGCCAGGATGCCAGGAAGAAAGCCGTACCCGAAAACGCTGTCTTCACCGAGGCCTACGACGGCCGTCAAGAACGTAATGAGGAAGGAAACCGCCCCGACTAGTGCCACGACTCCGGTCCAACGGGGGAAGGAACCGCTTCGCAGTGTCGCCAATCCGACGGCGCCTAGGTGTACTCAGCCAGTAGGTTGGTTGCACCTGCTGATGGGTGGTTTGCTTCCGAGGCTGCCGTGGGGCCGGTGGTTGTTGTAGAAGTCTAGCCATGGCTGCAGGGCCTCGGTGCGTGCCTGATTGGACATGAAGGGTTGGCGGTAGGCCCAGCCTTCCTGCAGGGTGCGATTGAAGCGTTCTGCTTTGCCGTTCTGCCAGGGATGGCGGGGCTTAATCAGGATGTGTTTCGCGCCCAGCGCGGCCAGGGCGTCCTGGAAATCCCGGGAGAGCCGGTAGGCGAAGGCGTTGTCAGTCATGACGCGTTTCACGGGTGCACCATTGGCTGCCATAACTGCGGCGGCCCTGATGAGGAACCCTGCACAGGTGGGCCCTTTCTCGTCCGGCAGGACCTCGGCGTAAGCGAGCCGGGTGTAGTCATCGATGGCGACGTGGACGTAGTCAAAGCCCAGGTTCCTGCCCGAGGAGCGGTGGTTGGCCGGGCTCTGTGCAGGGTCCGCCCGCCATCCTCCGCCCTCGGGGATCCTGCCTAGTTTTTTGACATCGATGTGGATCATGTCCCCTGGTGCGTCGCGTTCATAGCGGCGGTCGGTGGCGCGGGAAGCCCGGATCCGTGCCCCGCTCACGGGGTCCAGGTCCCACAGTCTGGGCATGCCGGCACGGGCCAGTATCCGGGAGACCGTCCTGGCGCTGGTGCCGCAGCGCAAGGCCAGCTCCGTCGGACCCTCGCGGTGCTCCACCCGCTGGGTCAGGACATCGGCAACGACTTCCACCGGGGTGGCATGCGGGCATGACTTTGGTCTGGAGCTGCGGTCCTGAAGGCCGTCCAAGCCGTGGGACCGGAACCGGCTGATCCAGCGGTGGGCACAGGTCCGGGAGACGCCCATTTCCTTGGCTACATGGGCAACCGGACGGCCACTCATGACACGTTCGACGAGGATGCGCCTACCGGTCGGGGTCAGACGGGCATTACGGTGGATCATGAAGACCTCTTAGTCGTTGGCTGTGTGTGGTAACCACCAACCTAAGAGGTCTTCACCTATTCACGCCTGTAACCAACGTCCTGACTCAGTACA
>NZ_QRGQ01000019.1:0-89194 GCF_003367205.1 Arthrobacter sp. RT-1 | reverse complement strand
CTCAACTACAGCACCATAGGCAAACCGGCGTCCACCGTGGCAGACACCACCATGATCAACCCAAACCCATAGCCCAAGCCAGAGCTCCGGTGAGGCGAGGGCATACTTTCTCCCATCACGGAGCGACAGCGACGCGGCATCGCTAGCGGGGCGGGCGCGGGCCCAGGGAGCTCCGAAGCTTGTCGGTCAGCCTTCGGAGTTCCTTCTGCTCCGCAGCGGTGAGGGCCGGGCCCACCAGCGCGGAGATGTCCCGCACGTGCTCGCGGCCAATCTCCTTTTGGAGTTCCCGCCCCTCGTCGGTCAGTTTCAGCAGCACGCCGCGGCCGTCCTCCGGGGCCGGCATCCTGGCCACCAGCCCCCGCTTCTCCAGCCGCTCCACCAGCCGGCTCAGGCTGGACTGGCTCAACAGGACGTTGTCGTTGAGCTCGTTGAGCCGGAGCCAGCCGGACGGGCAGCGGGAGAGCGTGAACAGGACGTCGTACTCATTCACCGCGAGCTTCCGGAAGGCCGGGCCCGACTGCAGCTTCCGCATGACCGCCACCTGTGCCCGGAACAGTGACTCCCAGGTCTCTGCGGCAAGGCGGACGGGTGATTCCGATCCTCCGGCAGCCATCACGCCTCCGCGGAGGTCTTCTCGGCGTCCTGCGAGGCCAGCAGCGTGGCCACGCGGGCTGCATGGGTGGGCGGCTCAGGGACGTGCGCCGGCTTCCGGGCAGCGTACTCCTTGCGCAGGACGGGAAGGACTTCCTCGCCGAACAGATCCAGCTGCTCCAGCACGGTCTTCAGCGGAAGCCCGGCGTGGTCAATCAGGAACAGCTGCCGCTGGTAGTCCCCGAAGTACTCACGGAACGTCAGGGTCTTTTCGATGACTTCCTGGGGGCTGCCGACTGTCAGCGGTGTCTGCGATGTGAAGTCCTCCAGCGACGGTCCGTGCCCGTAGACGGGAGCGTTGTCGAAGTAGGGCCGGAATTCCTTCACGGCATCCTGGGAGTTCTTCCGCATGAAGAACTGGCCGCCCAGGCCCACGATCGCCTGGTCCGCCTTGCCGTGCCCGTAGTGCTCGTAGCGCTCACGGTAAAGGCCAATCAGCTGCTGGTAGTGCTCCTTGGGCCAGAAGATGTTGTTGGCAAAGAATCCGTCGCCGTAGTAGGCAGCCACCTCCGCGATCTGCGGGGTGCGGATGGAGCCGTGCCAGACGAAGGGGGCGACGCCGTCGAGCGGGCGCGGGGTGGAGGTGAAGTTCTGGAGCGGCGTGCGGAACTTGCCCGACCAGTTGACGGTGTCCTCGTCCCAGAGCCGGCGCAGCAGGCTGTAGTTTTCGATGGCCAGCTCCACGCCGTCCTGGATGTTCTTGCCGAACCACGGATAGACCGGGGCGGTGTTGCCGCGGCCCAGCACCAGGTCAACGCGCCCGTCCGCAAGGTGCTGGAGCATGGCGAAGTCCTCGGCAATCTTGACCGGATCATTCGTGGTGATCAGCGTGGTGGCCGTGGACAGCGTGATGCGTTCGGTCTGCGCGGCGATGTAGGCGAGGGTAGTGGTGGGGGAGGAGGAGAAGAACGGCCGGTTGTGGTGCTCACCCAGGGCATAGACATCCATGCCGATTTCTTCGACCTTTTTGGCGATGGCAACGGAGGCCTTGATGCGCTCGTTCTCGGTGGGGGTCCGGCCCGTGGTGGGGTCCGTGGTGATGTCGCTGACGCTGAAAACACCGATCTGCATGATGTGCCTTTCCGTTCATGGACTTGCTGGCTTGGTTCCAGTGTAGACCAATTTAGATGCATTTGCATCTATCGACGGATACAACGCATCCCGCACGAAAATATTCCGCTGTTTTTACTCGGTACTGCCGGGAGCCGCCCGGCGTCCGCTGACCTTCGGAACCATGCCGGTGGTCCAGTCCTGGAACTCCTCGTCCACATCGGTGGCAGCCCCGAATTCGGGACGCTCCTGAAGCTCCCGCAGCAGGGCCTTTTTCTCGCGCCGGCCCTCCACCAGCCTGTACAGGACCGGGACCAGGACCAGGGTCAGGGCGGTGGAGGAGATCAGGCCGCCGATCACCACTACCGCCAGCGGCTGCGAGATGAAGCCTCCGCCGCCGGTGAGCCCCATGGCCATGGGTGTCAGGGCAAACACGGTTGCCAGTGCGGTCATCAGGATGGGCCGGAGGCGCTGCCGGGCGCCATGGGTGATGGCGTCGGCAACGTTCATGCGCGGCTGTCCGTCCCGCGGCTGCCGGTACTGGTTGATCAGGTCGATCAGCACGATGGCATTGGTGACAACGATGCCCACCAGCATGAGCATGCCGATCAGGGACGGCAGGCCAAGCGGGACACCGGTCACCAGGAGCAACGCCACGGCTCCGGTGGCAGCGAACGGAACCGAGACCAGCAGGATCAGCGGCTGGATAAGGGACTTGAAGGTGGCCACCATAATGACGTACACAATGGCGATGGCCGCCAGCAGGGCCAGGCCAAGCTGGCTGAAGGACTCGGCCTGCTGCGTTGTCGCTCCGCCGATTTCCGCCGTAACCCCCGGCGGCAGCTGCACATCCGCGAGCCGCTTCTGGACTTCGGCGCTGACCGCCCCCAGGTTGGACCCCGACGGCGTGACGGACACCCGTGCGGTCCGCTGGCCGTTGCTGGCGGTAATGGAAACAGGGACCTCCACCTGCTCCACCGAGGCGATGCTGCCCAGGGTGACGGGGGCGCTGCCTGCCGGCAGCGGAATGTTGCGGACGGCTTCGATGCTGGTGAACCTGGTGCCCTGGCCGATTTGGACGGGGAAGTCGTCAGTGTCAATCCGTACTTCCCCTGCCGGGATGGGGCTGATGGTGGATGCCAGGACGCCGGCGACCTGCTCCTCGTTGAGGCCGGCGGCCACGGCTTTGGCCCTGTCCACCTTGACCTGCACCACCGGCTGGGTGGCGGCAAGGTTGGTTGCCACTTCACTGGTGCCGGGCACACCGTTCATCGCTTCGACCATGGTGTCGCTGGCTGCCTGCAGATCCGCCGTCGTGGCGGCTTTGAGGGTGATATCCACGGTGGAGGACGTGCCGAAGCCGCCCTGCTGCGTTCCCACGGAAACCTTGCCGGAATCCGGTACCTTGGCCAGCTCCGAACGGACGGTGTCCTGCAGCTGCACCTGGTCTGCCTTCTCGTCGGTCACCACAGTGAACGTGGAGTTTGAGGAGCCGGTGGAGATGAGGGCGGCGAAGCCGGCCTGCGCGTTGCCGGACGTCACCTGGACGTCCTTGACGCCGTCGATCCCGCGCAGGACCTCCTCAAGGCGGATCGCCGCGGCGCTGGTGTCCGCCAGGCTGGTTCCGGCCGGCAGCACCTGGCGGACCGTCAGGCTGTTCTGGCCCGAATTGCCCAGGAGGTTGGTGGCGAGTAGCGGGGTCATGGCGGCGGTGGCGCCGAGAACCAGGACTGCTGCCACCAGGGTGATGACGGGGTGCTTCTGCGTCTTACTGAGGATGGGCAGGTAGCCCCGCTGCAGCCTGCTGCGCTGTTCGGCTTCCTGGGCCTTCGCCCGCGCCTCGGCGGCAAATGACCGGGCAGCGGGGGAATCAGGCTGGAAGCTTCCGGAGGCACCGGGGGTCCGGAGGAACCAGTAGGCGAGCACCGGAACAATGGTCAGCGAGACCAGCAGGGATGCGAGCAGCGCCATGGTGACGGTCAGGGCGAAGGGCCTGAACAGCTCACCTGCCAGCTCGCCGACGAAGGCAATGGGCAGGAATACGGCAACGGTGGTCAGTGTGGAGGCCGTGATGGCGCCGGCCACTTCGCGGATGGCCGTGAGGATGGCGGTGACCTTGTCCTCGCCGTAGGTAAGGTGGCGCTTGATGTTCTCGATGACGACGATCGAGTCGTCCACCACGCGGCCAATGGCGATGGTAAGCGCACCCAAAGTGAGGATGTTGAGCGAGTAGCCGGTGGCTGAGAGCCCGATGAAGGTGATCAGCAGGGACAGCGGGATGGATACCGCGGTGACCAGGGTGGAGCGTGCGGACATCAGGAAGACCAGGATGACGGCGACGGCGAAGCCCAGCCCCAGCAGCCCCTCGGTGGTGAGGTCCTTGATGGACTTTTCAATGAAGGGTGCCTGGTCGAAGACCGGAGTGAACTTCGCGTTGGAGCCGAGCTCTGCCTCCAGTTCGTCCAGGGTGTCCCGCACTGCATGCGAAATGCCCACCGTGTCACCCTCGGGTTTCTTGGTGACGGACACGGCCAGGGTTTCGGTCCCGTTAGTGCGGGTGATGGACGTCCGCTCGTCGTCCTGGAGGGACACGTCCGCCACCGAGCCGATGGTGGCCGCATTCTTCGCTCCGGATAACGGAAGGGCCTTGATGGCGTCGAGCGAATCGACGGGACTGCCGATCTGCAGCGAGAGCGTCTTGCCCTGTTCCTCCAGCGTTCCGGCCGGCAGCAGCGCGCCGTTGTTTGCCAGCGCATCCCGGATGGACGTAATGGACGCCCCGGCAGACGCCATTGCGTCGCTCCGGGGGAGGATCTCGATGTGCTGGGAGGCGCCGCCTGTGACATCAGCGCCCCGGACGCCGTCGATCTTCTGCAGCCGGGGCACGCTCAGCCGCTGGAGGTCCGCATTCAGTTCACTGAGGGTCTTGTCCGAAGACACCGCGAGGAACACGATGGGGAAGTCGCTGATGCTGCCCGCAATGGCCTGCGGCTGGACGTCCTCCGGCAGGGACCGCTTGGCATTGGAGATGGCCCGGTCGATCTGGTTCCGTGCCCGGTCCAGGTTGGAACCGTAGGTGAAGACCATCGTGATCTGCGAAACCCCGGTGCGCGACGTGGAGGAGGTGGATTCCAGCCCCTCCACGCCGTTCAGTGCAGTCTCCAGCGGCCCGCTGACCTGCTTGTCCACCACCTCCGGAGAGGCCCCCGGCATGGCAGTCAGCACCGTGATCTGGGGGAACTCAATGGAGGGAATGAGCTCCTGCTTCAGCGACGACATGGTGATCACGCCGAAAACGGAAGCGAAAACAGTGATCAGTGCGATCAGCGCCCGGTTCGCCAGTGAAAGGTGTGCCAGCCGGAACATCGCATGAACTCCTGTGGGGTTGACTAACTGGTGCGGACCCGATGGTGCCGGCCGCCGACCCCGGCAGGGTCAGCGGCTGGCGGAAACGCCCTCCAGCTGGAGGGACTTGGCGGTTGCCTGCTCCAGCTCGACGGCGAGGTCCGGATTTTCATCCAGCTTCACCCCGTAGCCGGGCATCATGTCCTTCAGCTTCGACTGCCAGCCCTTGAAGTTCTTGGGGAACGTCTTCTGCAGCAGTTCGATCATGATGGGAACAGCGGTTGATGCTCCGGGGGAGGCGCCAAGAAGCGCACCGATGGAGCCGTCACGGCCGGCGATCACTTCAGTCCCGAACTGCAGGATGCCGCCCTTTTGCGGGTCTTTCTTGATGATCTGTACACGCTGGCCGGCGGTGATCAGTTCCCAGTCGCCGTCCTTGGCCTCCGGGTAGTACTCACGCAGCGCCTCGACCTTGTCCCCGTGGCGCTTCGCCACTTCCTTGATCAGGTACGCGGTGAGGTCCATGTTGTCCTTGGCCACGGCCAGCATGGGGATGATGTTGCCGGGGCGGATGGAGAGCGGCAGGTCCAGGTAGGAGCCGTTCTTCAGGAAGTTGGTGGAGAACCCGGCGTAGGGGCCGAACAGCAGCGACCGCTTGCCGTTGACGTACCGCGTGTCCAGGTGCGGGACGGACATGGGGGGAGCACCCACCGACGCCTGGCCGTAGACCTTGGCACTGTGCTGGGCGGCGATGGTTTCGTCGGTGCAGCGGAAGAACTGGCCGGAAACGGGGAAGCCGCCATAGCCCTTGCTCTCCGGGATGCCGGAGGCCTGCAGCAGGTGGAGGGCCCCGCCGCCGGCGCCGACGAAGACGAACTTGGCGTGGATCTTGCCGTGTTCGCCGGACTTCGGGTACTTCAGGGAGAGGTCCCAGCCGCCGCCGGACGCCCGGGAAATTCCGGTCACGTCGTGGCCGTAATTGATTTCGACGCCGTTGTTCCCGAGGTAGGTGGTCAGCTCCCGGGTGAGTGCCCCGAAGTCGACGTCGGTCCCTTCGACGGCGCGCGTGGCGGCAATGCGCTGCTTCGGGTCGCGTCCCTTGACGATGAGCGGCGCCCATTTGGCGATCTGGGCGTGGTCCTCGGAGTACTCCATGCTCCGGAACAGGGTGTGGGGCTTCAGCGCCTCATACCGCGTCTTCAGGAACCGGGTGTGGTCCTCACCGAGCACGAAGCTCATGTGCGGCACCGTGTTAATGAAGCCCTTGGGCGAGCCGATCAGGTTCCGGTCCACCAGGTGGGACCAGAACTGCCGGGAGAGCTGGAACTGCTCATTGATGAGCAGGGCTTTGGCGGGGTTCACTGAGCCGTCTTTGGCTGCAGGGGAATAGTTGAGTTCGCAGAGGGCAGCGTGGCCGGTTCCGGCGTTGTTCCAGGGGTCGGAGCTTTCCAGTCCGGGCTGGTCCAGCCGCTCGAACAGGGAAATAGTCCAGTTCGGCTCCAGCTGCTTGAGAAATGCCCCCAGCGTGGCGCTCATGATGCCGCCGCCAATCAGGACGACGTCGGCATGTGGGGTCTTGGAAATGAAGGTCACGATCAGTCTCCGATTGCAGCGGCTCTGGCTGTCACAGAATATCCCCGGGCAGCCGACATACTGAAATTGGACCAGTCCGTCAAGGCTTTAGTTGCACCTTCGTGAAAACTTCATTTAAGACCGGCGATGCGGGATAGCTCACCACGCGGTCGGAGAGGGCCAGGGCCGAGATGGGAAAGGCGATGGGAACCGCCGGCACGGTGGCTGCGATCTGGGCATTGATGGTGTGGTACTGCTCATCGCGTTCCTCGCCTTCCGGCAGGCCGCGTGCCCGGTTGATCTTGGAAAAGACCTGCGGGTCCTGGTAGCCGAACTCACCGTTCTTTTCACCGAAGAGGGGGCCCACGAAGTTGTCGGCGTCGGAATAGGAGCCGTTCCAGCCAAGCAGGTGCAGCGCGTGGTCGCCGGGTGACTGGACCTTTTGGAGGTAGCCGTCCGACCAGTCCACGGGGACAGGCTGGATGTTGAACCCCACAGCCGTTAGTTGCCGGCTGATCTCGGCATAGACCTTCTCCGGAGTGGGCAGGTACGGCCGGGTGACGTTCAACGGATAGTAGAACTTCAGTTCCTCGCCCGCGTAGCCGCCTTCCTTGAGGTACTCCCTGGCCTTGGCCGGATCGTGGCCCAGCTCGGGGGCATCGTTGTTGAAGCCGCTGATCTTGGGAGGGACGAACTGGGTCGCCCTGGCGGTGTTGTCGATGAAGAACCTGCGGATCAGGGTGTCCTTGTCGATTGCCATTTCGATTGCCTGCCGGACCTTCTGGTTCTGCAGCACCGGGATGTCCTGGTTGATGCCCACGTACATGACCGAGAACGGATCGCGCTGGACAATCTGCTTGCCGCGTTTGACCAGTTGGTCAAAGTTCCCCACCGTGACGGCGTCATACCCGTCGATCTTGCCGTCGAGCAGGGCCTGGAGCCTGGTCTGGGGGTGGTTGTATGCCATGAAGTTGATGGTGGCGATCTGTCCCCGGTCGCCCCAGTAGGTGTTGTTGGTCACCAGGGTGACGCTCTGCTCGTCCCATGACGCGAAGCTGAACGGGCCTGTGCCCACAGGGCGGGTGGCGAAGGCGGAGACTGGCCGCCCGCCGCGGCTTTGGTCAAGGACGTCCGCGGTGCCGGACGCCAGGGCCGCGGGAGACGCCATGGCAAAGGCCGGCAGCGTCAGGGCCTGGAGGAACGCCGTGAAGCGCTGGGTGAGGTCGATCCGCACAGTGTCTGCAGAGAGTGCGGTGCAGCTCTTGAAAATAGACAGGTCGGGCTCGTCCGAGTGGGCTTTGAACACTCCCTTGAAGGAACTGCCGGGTGCCTGCCGGCGCAGGTCTGCCGGGAAGGCGAACCAGCGGTTGAAGTTGGCGCAGACAGCGTCGGCGTTGAACGGCGTGCCGTCCTGGAAGGTGACGTCGGTGCGGAGCGTGAAAGTGTAGGAGCGGCCCTCGTTGGACTCGCTCCATTCAGTAGCAAGGAGGGGTGTCGGCTTGCCGGTGGTCTGGTCCACGCCCACCAGGCCTTCAAGGATCTGGCGGGTGATGCGCTGGGATTCCACGTCGCTGGAGAGGGCGGGGTCCAGTCCCAGGGGCTGTGCGGCGGTGCCGAAGTTGAAGGTGGCGGTGGGCTCGGCAGGGGTTGTGGCGCTGGGTGATTCCGACGACGGTGAGGGGGACGGTACTGCCGTGCACGAGGTTGCCCCCAACGCCAGGAGGACGGTGCCGGCCTTAAGGACCGCCCGCCGCGATGTACTGCTGGGCACTCGTTTATCACCTCTGGATCTTGCCGGCTCCGCCGCTTGCGGGCCGCGGGACCCAGTCTAGTTGACCGGGTCCAGGCTCCCGGGGAGGCCGGTCAGCACTGAAGCCGTACCCGCTTGTGCGGGCACGGCTTCAAAGGCGCGGGTTGCCGGGGGCTACTTGGGCATCAGCACCGAATCGATCAGGTAGACCGTGGCGTTCTTGGTCTGGACACCGCCGCAGATGACGCTTGCATCGTCAACCTTGAGTGCGTCGCCGCTGCCCGTAACCGTCACCGAACCACCCTGGACGGTTGCGTGCGTGCCGGCGATCTTGTCAGGAGTGATCTGGCCCGGAACAACGTGGTAGGTCAGGATCTTGCTCAGCAGGGCATCATCGGTCTTCAGGGTTTCGATGGTGGCTGCATCGATCTTGGCGAAGGCCTCATCCACCGGGGCGAAGACGGTGAACTCGCCGCCGTTGAGCGTGTCCACCAGGTCCACCTTGGGGTTCAGCTTGCCGGATACAGCGGCGGTGAGGGTGGTCAGGATCGGGTTGTTGGAGGCGGCAACTGCCACCGGGTCAAGGGCCATGCCCTCAACGGAACCGGCTCCCGTGGGGACCTGCTCGGCGTAGCCAGCGCAGCCGGGGCCCACCAGGTTGGCGGCCGGGTCCATGGCCGCGGCCGAGGAACTGGCCGACGGGGACGGGGCCATGCTGGAAGGTGCGGGGGACTCGGCCGGTGCCGAGGAGCTTGACGAGCCGGCGGATCCGCCACACGCGGTCAGGCTCAGCAGAGCTGCAGCTGCAACGCCTGCGACGGTGAAAGTTGTGCGCTTGATTGTCTGCATGTGAGTTCTCCTTGGATTATGGCGTTATGCCTGCCGCGGACTGGTGTTCACGGCATTGTTCTTGTCTGGCTGGCGGGCACCTGCCCTTGGCTGGTGTCTCACTGGGTATTCGGCCGGTGCGCAGATACGGATGGGTGGAATCCAAGGAGTTTTTCGGAGGATTACGAATCAGGCCTTTTTCGGGGAACAGTTCCAGGGTTGCCCCGCAGGGCATAAACACAAAAATCCCCCGGTAGTGAACCGGGGGATTCTTGTATTTCTTGGTGCGCAAGGGGGGACTTGAACCCCCACGCCCGAAGGCACAGGAACCTAAATCCTGCGTGTCTGCCAATTTCACCACTCGCGCCAGGCGTCCTGCCGGCGTCACACAAAAGGTACGACGGCGGATGCCAGTCTTTATTGTAGCGTTGCCCCGGCACGACCGGAGCAGGCAACGCTGCCGGTCAGGCGTCCAGCTTCAAGTCCCTGCGCAGCTTGGCGACATGGCCGGTAGCGCGGACGTTGTACTGGGCAAGCGCCACCTTGCCCTCCGGATCCACCACGATGGTTGACCGGATCAGGCCCTGGTAGGTCTTGCCGTAGTTCTTCTTCTCACCCCAGGCGCCATAGGCGTCCGCTACAGCATGGTCCTGGTCCGAGAGCAGGGGAAAGCTCAGTTCCTCACTGGCAGCAAACTTGGCCAGCTTTTCGACGGGGTCCGGCGAGATTCCCAGGACGTCGTACCCCGCGGACTGCAGTGAAGCGAGGCTGTCACGGAAGTCGCAGGCTTCCTTGGTGCAGCCAGGAGTGGAAGCGGCCGGGTAGAAGTAGACGATTGTATGGCGGCCTTCACCGGGGGACAGGGAAACGTCCTTGCCGGTTGAATCCTTCAATGTGAAACCGGGCGCTTCATCACCGGTAACGAGTCTGTCGGCCAATGTTTTTCTCCTTGTAGCAGGCGGGTCACAACAGCCTAGTAAGGGGGAGGAACCAGTGCTAATCGGCACTTGGCTATACTTGCTGCTATGCCTGATATGGATCACTGGCCCACGGGGCGCCTCTTGTCCACTGCTGCGCGCCTCGTCGAACACTCCTGGAACGAAAAACTTGGTGCCATCGGCCTGACCCACGCCGGGGTCATTGCCATCGAGGTGCTGAACGCGCAGGGCCCAATGACCCAGGCCCAGCTTGCCCAATATGTGCGCGTGCAGGCCCAGACAATGGGCAAGACCCTGAGCCGGCTGGAGTCCCACGGGCATATCGCCCGTGTGCGCAGCACGTCTGACCGCAGGAGCCACGTGGTGTCCCTGACCGAACGGGGCAAGGAGGCGGTCGCTGCCGCAGTGGAGATGGAGCGTTCCGTCCTGGCTTCGGCGTCCATTGATCCCGAAGTCCTTCGCCAGGAGCTCCAGGCAGTGGTCAGGGAGCTCGCAAGCCAGTTCGCCACCACGCCCGGCAACGCCGCCGCGCTCGTGGAAAATTCACCCTGACTACACTTCGCCGCCGGCCGGCGGGGCGTGACCGCAGTATGCAAACTGTGGTCACGCCTTTTTTGTTGTGCCGTTAGTTGGGGACACAAACAAAACAGCCCCCGGCTTGCGTTTCCGCAAAGCCGGAGGCTGTTTTCCCAGTGGTGCACCCCCCGGGACTTGAACCCGGAACCCATTGATTAAGAGTCAATTGCTCTGCCAATTGAGCTAGAGGTGCATCTTTTTGTTTCAATCATTCGGGGCTTTTCTTTCCCCGTTGATCTCCGCAACGACATGAAACTCTACACGAACTTTTGGTGCATGTGAAATCGGCCGGCCGTGCGGGTGGATGATCATCCCGGCAGCGGCAAAATCCGCGCAAAATCAAGGGTGTGGTTGCCTGCGGGAAGCCGGAAACCTCCTTCAGGAGTCAAGATCCCGGCCCTGATCCACCCCTGCGCACGTGTGAAATGGGCCACAGGATTTACTGCTTCCTCCCCGCGTGGGGAGGAAGCAGGGTTAGGTTCGTCCTTGAGGCCGGGCCGGACCTGCTCCTAGAGGCGCCTGCGCCGTGGGGCACGGAAGCCTGCCGCCTCCGCGTGGGCGGCCGACTCAAACCAGACATCAGCCCTGGCTTGTTCATAGTCCGGGTGCCCCTCCTCGTAATAGACCATGGCGCCGGCATCGGCCTTGACGCCGTAATCTGCCGGCCCGCTGCCATCGGCACGCGCGGCGGCAGAGCCTGCCCCGTACGGTTCGTCGGCCGCCAGGTGGCCGGCAGCCTCCGGCGAGTGACCATGCGGGGATGCCTCTTGTTCCGGCAGATGGTCCGCTCCGGTCTCCACGAGGGCAGAGGACTGAGTGCGGTCCTGCATTTCGGCTGCGGCGGCACCGGCCGGGATGGTGCCGCCGGAAACGCCCGCAGCCTCTGGCCGGTCTGCTGAACGTCCGACGGCGGAGGCTGCCGCGCCGTCGTCGTCCGCTTCTTCCACGGCAGCGGACTCGGCGCCGGGAAGCGTGGCGGCGTGCGGTTCGGTGTACTCGGCGTGATGGACCGGTGCTGCTTCCGGGTGCGTCCCCGTCTTCTCTGCGACCGGCTGCTTTGGCGGGGTTGGATTGGTCCGGGCGGAGGGAGCGCCGCTGGCTTCGGACCACTGGGTTTCCCATTCGGCCTGGTCCTGGCGTCGGCGGTCGTCGCCGGGTCCCGCAGTCGCCGCACCAGCACCAGCACCCGCATCCGCGGTCGCTGCGCCGGCTCCCGCAGTTGCCGCACCAGCACCCGCATCCGCGGTCGCTGCGCCGGCTCCAGCCGTGCCGGCGGGGGAGGCTGCGGAAGAACCTGAACCTGTGCGTTCAGGACGTGGTGCATCCACCGAGGCCGATGTTTCTGTCGGCTCGTCCGCAGTGACGGGCGCGGCGGGCTCGGCCGGCCGGCCAAAGCCCGCGGCTGTGGGAATTCCCGTGGTGCCCGCGGCCTCGGCCGACGCCGCGGCGCTGCCGCCGGAAAGAGCACCATCAGTGCGGGTTCCCCGGTCGCTGCGGGCCACGTCGGCCTGGCCGGCGTCACCTCGGGCAGCGGGTGATTTCTTGGCGTTCAGCCTCCACCAGACAACACCCACCAGTACAGCGAGCAGAATGATCAAGAAGACAGCTTCCATGGCAAGCCCTTCGGTCGGTCGGCAAGGTCCCTTGCCCCGACGCTACGTCGGGTCCACATCGCTGTCCAGCACTTTGACCGGCCCGGATGTTCCTCCGGGCGTCCCGCCGACGGCAACGTCCCGGGCAGCGAACCACGGCGGGATCCCGGGGCTGGAAAGCGGGCGTCCCGGTGACCTGCGCCACAGCAACTGGTCGGCCCGGCGGTCGGCATCTCATTATGCGAGATGACAGTCCACTATCTAATTGAAATAATCCTGATTTTGCGCTTAACCGGAGCTTCGCGGTCGTTGCTGCCACGCGTGGAGCCATAGACTTTCACCTATGAGTGACACCCAAATCGCAACCGAGAACAAGCCTGACATCAAACCCCGGAGCCGGGTCGTTACCGACGGAATCCACGCCGCACCGGCACGTGGCATGTTCCGGGCGGTCGGCATGGGGGATGACGACTTCGCAAAGCCCCAGGTGGGTGTCGCCAGCTCATGGAACGAAATCACCCCCTGCAACCTTTCGCTGAACCGGCTTGCACAGGGCGCCAAGGAAGGCGTCCACGCCGGCGGCGGTTTCCCCATGCAGTTCGGCACTATCTCCGTCTCGGACGGCATCTCCATGGGCCATGAGGGCATGCACTTCTCACTGGTCTCCCGCGAAGTCATCGCAGACTCCGTGGAGACCGTCATGCAGGCCGAGCGCATCGACGGTTCGGTGTTGCTGGCAGGCTGTGACAAGTCCCTGCCCGGCATGCTCATGGCCGCCGCCCGCCTGGACCTGTCCAGCGTCTTCCTTTACGCCGGCTCCATCATGCCCGGCTGGGTCAAGCTTGAGGACGGCTCCGAAAAGGAAGTCACCCTCATTGACGCCTTCGAGGCCGTCGGGGCCTGCGCCGCAGGCAAGATGAGCATGGAAGACCTGACCCGCATCGAAAAGGCCATCTGCCCGGGTGAAGGCGCCTGCGGCGGGATGTACACGGCCAACACCATGGCCTGCATCGGCGAGGCTCTCGGCATGTCCCTGCCGGGCTCCGCCGCCCCGCCCTCGGCAGACCGCCGTCGTGATGAATTCGCCCGCAAGTCCGGCGAGGCCGTGGTTAACCTGCTCCGCCTGGGCATCACCGCCCGGGACATCATGACCAAGAAGGCGTTCGAGAACGCCATCGCCGTCACCATGGCCTTCGGCGGCTCCACCAACGCCGTCCTGCACCTGCTGGCCATTGCCCGCGAAGCAGAGGTGGAGCTGACCCTCGATGACTTCAACCGCATCGGCGACAAGATTCCGCACCTGGGCGACCTGAAGCCGTTCGGCCGCTACGTGATGACCGACGTGGACAAGATCGGCGGCGTGCCGGTGATCATGAAGGCACTGCTCGACGCCGGCCTGCTGCATGGTGACTGCCTCACCGTCACGGGCAAGACCGTGGCGGAGAACCTCGACGCCATCAACCCGCCGGACGTTGACGGCAAGATCCTGCGCGCGCTGGACAACCCGATCCACAAGACCGGCGGCATCACCATCCTGCACGGCACCATGGCCCCCGAAGGCGCAGTGGTGAAGAGCGCAGGCTTCGACGCCGACGTCTTCGAAGGCACCGCCCGCGTCTTCGAGCGCGAACAGGGTGCCCTGGACGCGCTGGACAACGGCCGGATCCACGCCGGCGATGTTGTGGTGATCCGCTACGAAGGACCCAAGGGCGGGCCGGGCATGCGTGAGATGCTTGCCATCACCGGCGCCATCAAGGGTGCGGGCCTCGGCAAGGACGTCCTGCTCCTCACCGACGGCCGGTTCTCCGGCGGCACCACGGGCCTCTGCATCGGCCACGTCGCGCCCGAAGCGGTGGACGGTGGCCCCATCGCGTTCGTCAAGGACGGCGACCGCATCCGCGTGGACATCGCAGCGCGCAGCTTCGACCTGCTGGTGGACGAGGCTGAACTCGAAGCCCGCAAGGTGGGCTGGGAGCCGCTGCCGGCCAGGTATACCAAGGGTGTGCTCGCCAAGTACGCCAAGCTGGTGCACAGCGCCAGTACAGGCGCATATTGCGGCTGATGCCTGAGTACCCCATGCCTCCGGCGGCGACACGACTGCCGGAGGCGGTAGGGCTTAATAAGGGCTGATCCCGGGGCCCCGGGGGACGGCGCTTGCGCCGGAGGTTCGGGGTAGGATCAGCACGTGGACAATGATGTCCACATGGTGAGATCGGGTAGCGGCTCGTTGACACGTATCTCGCCAGAGGGAAAACTGAACGCATGACTTTCGTTACCGCCGGCACCGTCGTCGTCCTTACCAAGCGCGTGGCACATTAGCCTCCTCCGGTAACGAACCGTCACGCGCAAACCCCTCGAAGAGCCGCTCAGGCTGAGGGGTTTTTTTATTTCCCGCTGTTTCCATGAACCACAGATGATCCACAAGGAAGAGTCCGATGAGCAAAGGATCGCCCATCAGCCCCTCGCTGATGGCTACCAAGTCCACTGGAGCCGCCAAGGCTCCGGAACGCGCCGACCGCACGGCTGACCATGCCGCCGTCGTCGCCGACCTTGCTGCCGTCTCTCCTGTCCTTGGGCCGAACAACGTTGTACCCCCAACGGTGATGACCGGCTCGCAAGCTATTGTCCGCTCGCTCGAAGAACTCGGCGTCGACGATATTTTCGGTTTGCCTGGTGGCGCGATCCTGCCCACCTACGACCCCTTGATGGCCTCCACCATGAATCACGTGCTGGTCCGTCACGAACAGGGAGCCGGCCACGCCGCGCAAGGCTACGCCATGGTCACCGGACGGGTTGGCGTCTGCATCGCCACCTCGGGCCCGGGTGCCACCAACCTCGTTACCGCCATCATGGATGCCCACATGGACTCCGTGCCGCTGGTGGCCATCACCGGCCAGGTGTCCAGCGGGGTGATCGGCACCGATGCTTTCCAGGAAGCCGACATCGTGGGCATCACCATGCCCATCACCAAGCACTCCTTCCTGGTGACCGATCCCAATGACATTCCGCATGTCATGGCGGAAGCATTCCACCTGGCCTCCACCGGCCGTCCCGGTCCCGTCCTGGTGGACGTGGCCAAGGACGCCCAGGTGGGGCAGATGACCTTCTCCTGGCCGCCCAAAGTGGACCTGCCCGGCTACCGGCCCGTCACCCGCGGCCACAACAAGCAAGTCCGCGAGGCCGCGAAGCTCATTGCCGCGTCCACCAAGCCGGTCCTGTACGTCGGCGGCGGCGTGGTCAAGGCGCACGCCAGCGCCGAACTGCTGGCCCTCGCCGAAGCCACCGGTGCCCCCGTGGTGACCACCCTGATGGCGAAGGGCGTCTTCCCGGACTCGCACCCGCAGCACGTCGGCATGCCCGGTATGCATGGAAGCGTCTCAGCCGTTACCGCGCTGCAGCAGGCCGACCTCCTGATCACCCTCGGCGCCCGCTTCGATGACCGCGTGACGGGTGTGCTCAAGACCTTCGCGCCGATGGCCAAGGTCATCCACGCCGACATCGACCCCGCGGAAATCTCCAAGAACCGCACCGCCGACGTTCCCATCGTGGGATCGGTCAAGGAAATCATTCCGGAACTGACCGAGGCCGTCCGCACGCAGTTCGACGCATCCGGCACACCGGACCTCACCACCTGGTGGGCCTTCCTGAACAACCTTAAGGAAACCTATCCGCTGGGCTGGACTGAACCCGACGACGGGCTCAGCGCCCCGCAGCGGGTCATCGAACGCATCGGCGCCCTCACCGGCCCCGAAGGCGTGTACGTGGCAGGCGTGGGCCAGCACCAGATGTGGGCCGCGCAGTTCATCAAGTACGAGCGCCCGCACGCCTGGCTGAACTCCGGCGGCGCCGGGACGATGGGCTACGCCGTTCCGGCGGCCATGGGCGCCAAGGTGGGCGAACCGGACCGCGTGGTGTGGGCCATCGACGGCGACGGCTGCTTCCAGATGACCAACCAGGAACTGGCCACCTGCGCCATCAACAACATTCCCATCAAGGTTGCCGTCATCAACAACTCCTCGCTGGGCATGGTGCGCCAGTGGCAGACCCTGTTCTACGAGGGCCGCTACTCCAACACCGACCTCAACACCGGCCACGACACCGTCCGCATCCCGGACTTCGTCAAGCTGGGGGAGGCCTACGGCTGCGCCTCGTTCCGCTGCGAACGCGACGAGGACATCGACGCCACCATCCAGAAAGCCCTGGAGATCAACGACCGCCCCGTGGTCATCGACTTCGTGGTGAGCCCCAACTCCATGGTGTGGCCGATGGTGCCCGCCGGCGTGAGCAACGACCAGATCCAGGTTGCCCGCAACATGACCCCGGAATGGGAAGAAGAGGACTGACCATGAGCCGCCACACACTGTCCGTCCTGGTTGAAGATAAGCCCGGCGTCCTGACCCGCGTTGCGAGCCTCTTCGCCCGCCGCGCCTTCAACATCAACTCCCTGGCCGTCGGCCCCACCGAAGTCCCCGGCATCTCCCGGATGACCGTGGTGGTCGACGCCGACGGCGACCTGATCGAACAGGTCACCAAGCAGCTCAACAAACTGATCAACGTCATCAAGATCGTTGAGCTCACCCCCGAATCTTCCGTACAACGCGACCACATCCTGGTTAAAGTACGTGCGGATGCCGCAACACGCCTGCAGGTGACCCAGGCTGCAGACCTGTTCCGCGCCTCAGTGGTCGACGTCTCCACCGATTCCGTCGTCATTGAAGCAACCGGCCATCCCGAGAAGCTCACGGCACTGCTCTCAGTGCTGGAGCCCTTCGGCATCCGCGAAATCGTGCAGTCCGGCACCCTGGCCGTTGGACGGGGATCCCGCTCCATGAGTGACCGGGCGCTGCGCTCCGCCTAGGCGAATGCCCTGGCGGACCACCGCCCGTAACCGCACCACCACACAACACCTATCTACACACCACTCAAGAGGAGTTACGCAAGTGACTGAAATGTTCTACGACGACGACGCCGACCTGTCGATTATCCAGGGCCGCAAGGTTGCCATCGTTGGCTACGGCTCACAGGGCCACGCCCACGCCCTCAACCTGCGCGATTCCGGCGTCGAGGTTGTCATCGCCCTCAAGGAGGGTTCGACGTCGACCGCCAAGGCCGAGGACGCAGGCTTCACGGTCAAGAACGTTGCCGACGCCGCCGAATGGGCCGACGTCATCATGATCCTGGCACCGGACCAGCACCAGCGCTCGATCTTCAATGACTCCATCAAGGACAAGCTGACCCCGGGCAAGGCACTGGCTTTCGCCCACGGCTTCAACATCCGCTTCGGCTACATCCAGGCACCGGAAGGCGTTGACGTCATCCTGGTGGCCCCGAAGGCTCCGGGCCACACCGTGCGCCGCGAATTCGAGGCGGGCCGGGGCATCCCCGACATCATCGCCGTCGAGCAGGATGCCTCCGGCGCCGCCTGGGACCTCGCCAAGTCCTACGCCAAGGCCATCGGCGGCACCCGCGCCGGCGTCATCAAGACCACCTTCACGGAAGAGACCGAAACCGACCTCTTCGGCGAGCAGTCTGTCCTCTGCGGCGGCGTGTCCCAGCTGGTCCAGTACGGCTTCGAGACCCTGACCGAAGCCGGCTACCAGCCGCAGATCGCCTACTTCGAGGTGCTGCACGAGCTCAAGCTCATCGTCGACCTCATGTGGGAAGGCGGCATCGCCAAGCAGCGCTGGAGCGTTTCCGACACCGCAGAGTACGGCGACTACGTCTCCGGCCCCCGCGTCATCACCCCCGAGGTGAAGGAAAACATGAAGGCCGTCCTGGCCGACATCCAGTCCGGTGCCTTCGCCAAGCGGTTCATCGAGGACCAGGACAACGGCGGCGTCGAGTTCAAGGAACTGCGTGCCAAGGCTGAGCAGCACCCCATCGAGGGTGTTGGCCGCGAGCTGCGCTCCCTGTTCTCCTGGCAGCAGCAGGACGTGGACTACGTTGAAGGCTCCGCAGCCCGCTAAGGCTGCCGGTTCCTTCCCCCCATAACGGGCAACGTGAGGCCGGGTTCACACTTAACAATGTGAGCCCGGCCTTTCCGTCGGCCTAGACTTGTTCCATCCCCAGGACTGCAACGCAGAGGATCAGCCGTGTCAAAACCCGTAGTACTGCTCGCCGAAGAACTTTCCCCCGCCACCGTCGAGGCCCTTGGCCCGGACTTTGAAATCCGCCAGACCGACGGCGCCGACCGTTCCCAGCTGCTCTCGGCGATCAGCGACGTTGACGCCATCCTGGTCCGCTCCGCGACCCAGGTCGATGCCGAGGCCATCGCGGCCGCCAAGAACCTCAAGGTCATCGCCCGCGCCGGCGTCGGACTGGACAACGTGGACATCAAAGCCGCCACCCAGGCCGGCGTCATGGTGGTTAACGCCCCCACGTCGAACATCGTCTCCGCCGCCGAACTCACCGTGGGCCACATCCTCAGCCTCGCCCGCCACATTCCGCAGGCCAGCGCCGCCCTCAAGGACGGCGAGTGGAAGCGCTCGAAGTACACCGGCATTGAACTGTTCGAGAAGAAGATCGGCATCATCGGCCTCGGCCGGATCGGCGCCCTGGTGGCAGCACGGCTCAAAGGCTTTGACACCAAGATCCTTGCGTACGATCCCTACATCACCTCCGCCCGCGCAGCGCAGCTCGGCGTGCAGCTGGTCACCCTGGACGAGCTCCTGGCCCAGTCCGACTTCATCACCATCCACATGCCCAAGACCCCGGAAACGGTGGGCATGCTCGGCGCCGATGCCTTCAAGAAGATGAAGAACACCGCCTACGTGGTCAACGTCGCCCGCGGCGGCCTCGTGGACGAAGAAGCCCTCTTCACGGCCCTGCAGGACGGCGAAATCGCCGGTGCCGGCGTCGACGTCTTCGCCAAGGAGCCCAGCACCGACCTGCCGTTCTTCAAGCTGGACAACGTGGTGGTGACCCCGCACCTCGGTGCCTCCACCGACGAAGCCCAGGAAAAGGCCGGCGTTTCCGTTGCCAAGTCCGTCCGCCTCGCCCTCGCCGGCGAACTGGTTCCGGATGCCGTCAACGTGGCCGGTGGCGTTATCGCTCCCGACGTCCGCCCGGGCATCCCGCTGATCGAAAAGCTGGGCCGCATCTTCACCGCGCTGACCCACGATTCCCTGACCCAGTTCGACGTGGAGGTAGCCGGCGAAATCTCGTCGCTCGACGTCAAGGTCCTGGAGCTGGCAGCGCTGAAGGGAATCTTCGCCGACGTTGTGACCGAGCAGGTCTCCTACGTCAACGCCCCGGTCATCGCCGAACAGCGCGGCATCAACGTCCGCCTGATCACCACCCCCGAAACCGAGTCCTACCGGAACGTCCTGACCCTCCGCGGCGCCCTCAGCGACGGCAGCCAGATCTCCGTGGCCGGCACCCTGACCGGCCCCAAGCAGATCCAGAAACTGGTGGGCATCAACGGATTCGAAGTTGAAATCCCCATCAGTGAGCACCTGGTAGTGGTGGCCTACACCGACCGCCCCGGCGTCATTGGCACCATCGGCCACATCCTGGGCATGAACAACATCAACATCGCCGGCATGCAGGTGGCCCGCCACGACCAGGGCGGCCAGGTTCTGGCCCTGCTGACCATCGACAGCTCCGTGCCGCAGCAGGTCCTCGACGCCATCAAGGCCGGCATCGGTGCCGAGATGGTCCGGGAAGTGGACCTGGAGGACTAGCCCAGGATCCGGGAAACGCCGTACCAGCGGCTCCCCTCGGCGCGCCCCAGCGGGGCCACGTATGATTGGCCGGTCTGCTTACAATGGCTGGGTCCTGATTCAGGACCGGGCCGGCAGACCGGCCAATACCTTTTGCACATCCGTCCGTTAATCGCCCATGTCCGGCCCGGCCGGACACGTATGTGCGCACGCAATCCAGGTTTCAGGGAGTTCAATGAACGCCGTCCAGAGGTTCATCAGAAGCAAAGTGCTGCTGTTGACCGCGGCCATCTTGATCGCAGCCATGTGCTTGTCGGTCCTCGTCCAAAGCCAGTCACAGGCTGCACTCAACAGGACCGTGGATGAAAATTCCCGGGGACTCTACGACGTCCTGGTCCAGGCGAAAGCGCCCTCCGGTGCGCTGCTGCAGCCCGAAATCGCCAACGGCACCGGTGGCATCAGCTTTGAACAACTGGACTCGATACGGAAGCTGTCCGGCACGTCGGTTGCCGCCCCCATCAGCCTGGTCTCCCGCGTCACGCAGAACCTTGAGTCCCCGCGCCTGGACGCCATGGACTACCTCGGCTACAACGCCGGGCTGGCCGGAACCGCCACGGCGGACCAGGCGGCCGGCGCCACGGCTCCGGACAAGTGGCCCGCGGCCGAGTCCGTGCTGAGCGACGAAACCAAGAAGTACCGCCTCACCGCCAGCGCCGTGAGCTCCGACGGCGTCTCCGAACAAACGCTCTTTAAATCCACTGCCGAGGGAAGCCTTGGCAAGGCAAAGCTGGTCGAGGAAAAGGCCGCCGGCGGCAACAGCATCCGGATTGCCGCGCCCGAAGGTGAAACGGGCATCAAGTTCCCCGCGCCGGCCGGCGGCTCCGAGCACAACCTCTTCAACCTGTCCGTGTCCCTGCCGCTGGCCCCCGAGGTAACGGAATCCGTGGTGGCCGTGGACCCCGCCGCCGAGCGCGCCCTGCTGGGATCCTCCGGTGACTTCCTTGCCCCGCTGGAGAAGGCCCCGCCTGCCGACGCCCGCGACGCCGGAGCCATCGGACGCTACTTCGAAGGCCTCTTCACCAACGGCATCGGCCTCGACCAGCTCGAAGAAGGACCGGATTTCCTGGGCGTCAAGCTCAAGTACTGGGCACCCCTGATGACCCAGTACCAGCAGGCAAAGCGGACCGGCCAGCTGACCGCCGACTCCCAGGCCATTCCGCTGATTGTCCGCTCGGGCACCTCCCTGGACCTGAAGTACAACGTCAAGATCGAAGAGATCGACGACGCCGGCAAGGTGGTCAAGGACGTCGGAACCGTCTCCCGTTCCCTGGACAAGGATTACCTGCCGTTCGTCTCCAAGGACCCCTTCGTCCTGTCCTGGCCCGGCTCCACGGACCACTCCTCCCTCCTGGGCAGCACCGGCAACTTCAACCAGGGCCTTTACACCCCTGCCACCTGGAGCACCGACTTTGCCGCCGCCCCCAAATACACCGACGGCGAGGCCGCAGCCAACGGCGCCGTGGAAAAGACCGCGGTTCCCGGCGAATGGGTAACCATCAACCGGCTGCCTGAAAAGAGCGCCAACGGCACCCCCGTGGACCAGACCCAGCGCGAACCCGTGGATGAGCGTTCCTACCGGGAAAACCTGGCCACAGGGGAGCAGGTGGCAGCTCCGCTGGCCATGGTCTACGGAACCTTTGATCCCGCCGCTGTGGCGGAGGCCGCCGGCGACGTCAACAAGCTGCCCCTTGGCGGCTACGACCCCACCCCGTTCACCCTGGTCAAGGATGCCGAGGACAAGGACGTGCCCGCCACCGAGCTGGAACCCTCCCTGAGCGCCACCGGCCTCGCCAGCCAGTCTGCCGGAGCCATCACCGACTACTACGGTCTGGCTGCCGCCCGCGGCTACACGGACAACGCCGACGTCATCGACGCCATCCGTGTCCGTGCCAAGGCGCCGGGCAGCTGGAAGGAAGCCCAGCCCGAGGTGGAAAAGCTCGCCAACGAAATCCGCGCCATGGGCCTCGAAGCCACCATCGTGGCCGGCTCCGCACGTGAGGACGCCAGCATCTTCGTCCCCGGATACTCCAAGGACGACGCCGGCAAGGAATCTGCCCTGGGCACCGTCCAGCAGTCCTGGGTCCGGCAGAATGCGGCGGAGGCAGTCACCGGATCGCTGTCGGGAACCAACATCACCCTGCTCTTCCTGACCCTGTGCGGTGCCGCCCTGCTGACCGGCGCGTCAACAGTGAGCTACATCCGCAAGCGGCGAAGCGAAGCAGGCACCCTCCGGGCCATGGGCTGGACGCAGCGGCGGATCCGCAGCTGGGTGCTGGAGGAATTCGGCGTGGGAGCCGTGCTGCTGGCAGTGGCCGGCATCGTGCTCAGCCTGCTCAGCTGGAGCCTGGCGACGGCCCTGGTGTGCGTCGCCGTCCTGGTGCTCTACGCAGGCGCTGCCCTCTTCGCAGCCCAGCAGCTCCGCCACCGCGACGTCATCGACCAGGAGCCGCAGCACGACGAGCGGCTAATTCCTGTGGACTCGCCGCTGACCTTCGCCAACCGGCAGCTGGGCACCAACAAATTCAACACGCTGTCCCTGGCCGTCGCCGTCGGCGTGTTCGGTGCCGCTGTGGGCGGGCTGATCGCCCTGCTGATCGACATCCCCCGCGCGGCCGGCGCCAGCGCCCTGAGCGGGCTCGCCGCCGCCAGCGTCGCGCTGCCGAGCATCCTCCTGGCACTCGCCGGGGTTGTGGTGGGCCTGGTGCTGACACTGGTCACCGGCCGGTTTGAGCTCAACGCCAAGCGCCAGTACCTGGGCATCCTTGAGGCGATGGGATGGAACCCGGACATGCTCCGCCAGGTCCGGCTCTTCGAAAACGCGCTGGTAGGAACCGTGGCCCTGCCGCTGGGCGTGCTGGGCGCCCTGGGCATCGGCCTCCTGCTGGCACCCTATGCCGCATTGTGGGCAGGCGTCGCCGGCCTCGTGGCTGTACTTTGCTGGATACCGATTGCAACGAAAGTGGTCCAATGACAAACCCGACCAATGTCCAGCGGAGCCGCCGGGGCGGCTCCGGCGAGGTTCCCCTGCAGACCCGCGCCAACACCATCGTCAAGGAGGCCGACCACGCCACCCCGCTGGAGCTGAGCGACATCACCATCCGCTACGGCGGCGGCAAGGGCGGTGCTGAAGCCGTCAGCGTTGTGGAAGGCTTCGACCTCACCCTGCACGCCGGCGAGATGCACTGCGTCGCCGGCCGAAGCGGCTCAGGCAAGACCAGCATCCTGACCGTCGGCGCGGGACTCACGCTGCCGACGTCGGGACGCGTCTTCTGGGAAGGCGACTCCCTGGAAAGCATGGGCGACGACGAAATCGCCGACCGCCGTCGTGCGCTGATCGGATACGTGGACCAGGGCGGCGCCCTGATCGACGGTATGAGCGCCCTCGAAAACGTGCTCCTGCCCGCCGTTCCCGACGGTGAAGTGGACCAGCGGCGGGACATGGCCAAGGACCTGCTGGACCTGGTGGGCCTGGGCCGCCGGATGCGGCACCGCCCCGCCCAGCTGTCCGGCGGCGAACGCCAGCGCGTGGCCATCGCCCGGGCCCTGATCCTGGGCACCAGGGTCCTGGTGGTGGACGAGCCCACCGCCAGCCTTGACCGCGCATCCGCCAACCGCATTATCAGTATCCTGAAAGACACCACGTCCGATGGAATCGCCGTCCTGGTGGCGTCGCACGACCACGAACTGGTCCGGCTCAGCGATTCCCTGACTGAACTGATCTAGCCCGCCCCTCCGCACCGAAGGTACCGTCCGCACGTGACTGCTTCAGAGAAAACGCCGTTCTACATCACCACGGCCATCACCTACCCCAACGGCGTGCCGCACATCGGCCACGCCTACGAGTACATCGCCACCGATGCCATGGCCCGCTTCAAGCGGCTGGACGGCTTTGACGTGATGTTCCTGACCGGCACGGACGAGCACGGCATGAAGATCGCGCAGACGGCCGAGAGGGAGGGCATCACGCCCAAGGAGCTGGTGGACCGCAACGCAGAGGTGTACAAAGCGGCGCATTCCGCCCTGGGCATCACGTACGACCGCTTCATCCGCACCACAGACGAGGACCACTACGCCGCGTCGCAGGCCATCTGGAAAAAGATGGAAGCCAAGGGTGACATCTACCTGTCGAAGTATGAGGGCTGGTACTCCGTCCGGGACGAGGCGTTCTACGGTGAGGATGACACCGTGGTCAAGGACGACGGCGTGCGCTACTCGAAAGAGACCGACACCGAGGTGACCTGGACGGCAGAGGAGAGCTATTTCTTCCGGCTCTCCGCCTACCAGGACCGGCTCCTGGCCCTCTACGAGGCGCAGCCGGAGTTCGGCGCACCCCAGTCCCGGTTCAACGAGGTGATCAGCTTCGTCCGCCGCGGGCTGGAGGACCTGTCCATCAGCCGCACCACGTTCGATTGGGGCGTGCCCGTTCCCGGCAACGACAAACACGTCATGTACGTGTGGGTGGACGCGCTCACGAACTACCTCACGGGCGTTGGCTACCCGGATGTCGATTCGGAGATGTTCCGTAAGTACTGGCCGGCCGACGTCCACGTGATCGGCAAGGACATCTCCCGGTTCCACGCCATCTACTGGCCTGCGTTCCTGATGAGCGCGGGCCTGGAATTGCCCAAGCGGGTCATGATCCACGGCTTCCTGCACAACAACGGCGTCAAAATGTCCAAGTCCCTCGGCAACGTGGTGGCTCCCGCGGATTTCGTGGCGCAGTACGGCCTGGACCAGGTGCGCTTCTTCTTCCTCCGGGAGGTTCCCTTCGGCGCAGACGGAAGCTACAACCACGAAGCCATCGTGGGCCGGATGAACTCCGACCTCGCCAACAACTTCGGCAACCTCGCGCAGCGTTCGCTGTCCATGGTGGCGAAGAACTGCGGCGGCGCGGTTCCCGCCCCGGGTGCGTTTACTGCCGCGGATAGCGCCATCCTGGAACAGGCGGGCGGCCTCCTCGAAACTGCCCGGGCTGCCTTCGAGAAACAGGAATTCAGCCGGGCCCTGGAAGCCATCTGGACTGTCCTGGGCGATACCAATGCCTACTTTGCCGAGCAGGCGCCCTGGGTGCTGCGGAAGACCGACGTCGAACGCATGAACACCGTGCTGTACGTCACGCTCGAGGTGCTCCGGATCGTGTCCATCCTGGCCCAGCCGGTGATGCCCACCGCCACGGCCGCCCTCCTGGACAGCCTGGGCCAGCCCGAAGGGGAAGCCCGCCAGTTTGCCGCCATCGGTACCCCGATCGTTGCCGGAACTGCTCTGCCTGCCCCGGCACCGGTGTTCCCGAAGTACGAGGAGCCTGCGGAAGCCTAAGCAGTATGCCCGGCTCCGGAACGTCCGGGCAGGTATCTATCCGGTCGCAGAGTAGCCCGGCGGTTCGAACACAGGTATTTCCTACTCGGGACTCTCCGCCCCGCCTTCCATAGCCTGAACGGGTTAGCAAACTGACAGTTCGCATCTGGGAGAACCGTCGCCCCGATGCTGTCTGTTTGCGTTGTGACCCGTCAGGTTGGGGCGGTCGTGTTCTCCCGTACGTCTTGCAGTTTGAAGCAGACTATGGACGGAGACGGAAAAAATGCATCGGATCCTAGCCGCACTCGGGGTTACAGGCCTCGCCCTTCTAGGCGCGTCAGCCACGGCCGTGGCCTCGCCACCGGAATCATCCGGCGGTGACGGGAAGATCACCATCTGCCACGCGACGGGCTCAGACACGAACCCCTACGTGTCAGTCACCATGAGCCTCAACGCACTCAAAGCCCACCTGGGCCACCAGCACAATGAGGACATCATTCCGGCCAACAGCATGCTGCCTGCAGGCCAGAACCTCCACAAGGTGGACTGGTGGAATGCCGGCTGCGCCAAGCCGGGCGGAACCCCGCATGAGGGCAACGACAAGAAAATCACCATCTGCCACGCGACGGGATCGGCGTCAAATCCCTACGTGGTTATCACCATCGCCCTGCAGGGCCTCAACGGCCACGCTGGCGACCACCACCAGCACACCGAGGACATCATCCCGCCGAACCATGGGAAGGTAATCCCCGCGGGGCAGAACTGGACTGACGACGGGAAAGCCACGTACAACAACGGGTGCGTTCCCACGAAAGCAGCGCCCGTAGTTCCACCTGTTGTTCCGCCGGTGGTTCCACCTGCCGTAGTGCCGCCGGCGGTCGTACCTCCGGCCGGTGCCGTGGTTCCGGCCCCGGCCCCCGCCCCGGCAGGCGCTGTCGTCGGGGGCGGCGCAGTGACCGCGGTCAACGAGGGTTTCAACGTGCAGACCGCGGTGTCTGAGCCGGATCCGGGGATGGCTCCCTGGCTCGGAGGCGCGGCCGTCCTGCTGCTCGCCGGAGGTGCCATTGCAGCCCGGAAAACCCTGGCAGCTGGCGGCAGCCGCCATGGCGAAGCCCGCAGTTAGCACGTCGGCCGGTGCGCTGGCGGCAAGTGGCTGAATGATGCGCACGGCGCCGTGCCCCGCAAGTGGCACGGCGCCGTGTGCCTTTAGCGCCTTTGATCGAGTTGACCGAAACCCGAGGTGACCGTGAACGAACCCGGCCCAGCCACTGCACATCAAAAAGAAAGTCCTGCCGCCCGGAAACGGACCCGGCGGGACGCACCGCGCCTTCGCTTTATCGCCGCCCTGGGCCTGCTCACCGCGCTGGGCTGCCTGATGTTCCTGTTGCTGCCCGCACTGTTGGGTATGGGAGGCGGCAGCGTCCAGTCTGGCGGCAGCCCGCCCGTGGCTTCCGCATCGCCGTCATCGACGAATTACGGTACGGCCCCGGAATCCCCGGCAGCGCCGCTGACTCCCGACCTGCCGCCGGCCACTCCCGCCTGGCCGCCCGCGGCGCCGCCGCAACGGCTGGTTTACCCGTCTGCGGACATTGACGTGGTGGTTCATCCTCTCGATCCGAGCGCCGACGACAAGGAGCGCCAGACCATCATTCCGCCTCCCACCATGGACGGATACTGGCTAACGCCGTACGGGGCACCGGGAGCCGGCTCAACCAATACCACCTACGTGGTGGGCCACAGCTGGCAGGACCGTGAGGCGCCCTTCAACCGGCTCAGCAGCCGGGCGTCTGCCGGTGACCTCCTCACCGTAGCCACCGGTACCGGCGAACTCGGTTACCGTGTTGATTCGGTCACCACGTACGAAAAGTCAGGCCTGAAGGACAGCGCCATTTGGGACGTTGCTCCCAACAGGCTGGTTCTTATTTCCTGCTACACGGATGACCTCTGGGGAACCAACGTCGTCGTTGTGGCATCGCCCGTATATTGAGACAGCTTGACCAGCATATGGATGACTTGGCTACCCTGAAACCATGAGCGCATCCTCCATTGATCTGGCAGTTATTCCCGGCGACGGCATTGGCCCCGAAGTCATCGCCGAGGCAGTCAAAGTACTGGAAAAGGCTGTGGCCGCTGAGGGCGTTGAGCTCAAGCAGACGCACTACAAGCTCGGCGCCGAGCACTGGCTGGCCACGGGGGAGACGCTGCCGGACGAGGTCCTGGCCGACCTCCGGACCCGGGACGCCATCCTTTTCGGCGCAGTGGGCGCCGCTCCCGGCGACACGCGCATTCCCTCCGGCATCATTGAACGCGAGATGCTCCTGAAGCTCCGCTTCAGCCTGGACCACTACGTCAATTTGCGGCCGTCCCGGCTCTACGGAACAGTGGGCAGCCCGCTGGCCAACCCCGGCACCATCGACTTCATCGTGGTGCGCGAAGGAACCGAGGGCCCTTACGTGGGCAACGGCGGCACCCTGCGCGCCGGAACCCCGCACGAAGTTGCCACCGAAGTGTCCCTGAACACGGCACACGGCGTGGAGCGCGTGGTCCGCGATGCCTTCCGCCGCGCCAGCGCCCGGGAACGCAAGCACGTTACCCTGGTCCACAAGCACAACGTCCTGGTCTACGCCGGGCATCTCTGGAAGCGCACCGTCGAGGCCGTTGCCCAGGAGTTCCCCGAGGTGACGCACGACTACCTCCACGTGGATGCCGCCACCATCTTTATGGTCACGGACCCGTCCCGCTTCGACGTGATTGTCACCGACAACCTCTTCGGTGACATCCTCACCGACCTCGCCGCGGCCATCACCGGCGGCATCGGGCTGGCAGCGTCCGGCAACATCAACATGGACCGCACAGCGCCGTCCATGTTCGAACCCGTCCATGGCTCCGCCCCGGACATCGCCGGGCAGGGCAAAGCAGACCCCACCGCTGCAATCCTCTCGGCGGCCCTCCTGCTCGACCACCTTGGCTACGCCGGTGCTGCCCGGAAGATCGAAGCCGCGGTGGTTGCCGACGTCGAAAAGCGCGACGGCAGCCCCCGCAGCACCAGCGCCGTGGGCGATGCCATCGCCGCCGGACTCTAGCGCGCCGAGGCCTCCTGCATCGGGCGTAAGCTTGTCTCGAATCACCAAATGCCGCCCTGCCGTTCAGCGCTGAACCCGGGGCGGCCGATCGTGGAGGAACCATGACCCAGACTGCCCATGGCGTCGAATTCAGCCAGCAGCTTTCGGCCAACCCGAAGTCTGCTGAAGAGCGTGCAGCCATCCTGGCGAACCCGGGATTCGGCAACCACTTCACCGACCACACCGCCATCGTCGATTACAGCGTGGACGCGGACGGCAACGGCGGCTGGCACAATCCGCGCGTGGAGGCCTATGGACCCATCACCCTGGATCCGTCGGCTGCGGTGCTGCACTACGGGCAGGAGATTTTCGAGGGGCTCAAGGCCTACCGCCACGCCGACGGCTCCATCTGGAGCTTCCGTCCGGAAGCCAACGCCGCACGCCTGAACAAGTCAGCCCGGCGGCTGGCCCTGCCGGAACTGCCGGCAGAGTACTTCCTCGGAGCCATCCGCGAACTGGTGGCCGCTGACAAGGAATGGGTTCCCGCCGGCGACGGCGAAGCACTCTACCTCCGGCCCTTCATGATCGCCACGGAGGCCTTCCTGGGCGTCCGTGCAGCCCGTGAAGTGTCCTTTCGCGTGATCGCCTCGCCCGCCGGGAACTACTTTGGCGGCGAACTCAAGCCTGTCTCCATCTGGATCTCACGTGAATTTGCCCGTGCGGGCCGGGGCGGCACGGGCGACGCCAAGTGCGGGGGCAACTACGCAGCCTCGCTCATTGCCCAGCAAGAGGCTGAAGCCAACGGCTGCAAGCAGGTTCTGTTCCTGGACCACTTCAACGACGATGCTGTTGAAGAACTGGGCGGCATGAACGTGTTCTTCGTGATGAAGGACGGCTCGCTCGTCACGCCCGCCCTCACCGGCACCATCCTGGAAGGCATTACCCGGATGTCGGTCATCCAGGTGGCAAAGGACATGGGCCGTGAGGTTACCGAACGCAAGATCACCCTGGATGAGTGGCGCGACGGCGTCGCTTCCGGCGATATTGCCGAGGTCTTCGCGTGCGGCACCGCGGCCGTCATCACCCCCATCGGCGTCTTGAAGGACGCTACCGAGTTCATTGGCTCCGAGGACGCTACGGCGGGGGAGACCACCATGGCCATCCGCCAGCAGCTGCTGGGCATCCAGACCGGGGCGGTCCCGGACACCCACGGCTGGCTGACCCGCCTGGCATAGCCGGCGCTCAAGCCCCACAACAACGACGGCGCCTGCCGGGCATCTGCCCGGCGGGCGCCGTTCGTTGTGTACGTACCACGGCGGGAGTCAGCCGTCCAGGTCAGCGGCGGGCGGCCTTCCTGGCGGCGTTCTTCAAGGCCTTGCGGGAAACAGGCTTCAGGGCCTTCCGTGCAGCTTCTTCTTCCAGCGCCCGGTTGCGGCGGGCGTCGATCATGTCGTTCCACAGCGTCGTCGCAAAGACGCCGCCGTCCTGGGCGTACACGTCGTAGGGGTAGCCGGTAAAAATGGGCGGCGTGGTAGTGCCGCCAGGCAAATCCTTGCCTGCTGCCTTGGCGACGGCGTCCGCGACAGCCCAGGTCCGGGTCAGGTGGCGCGTGAGGTTCTCCTGGACAAACATGTTTGCGTCACTGGCCGCGGCGGCGCGCTTCAGGAGATCCTCCAGGTCGTCGGCCAGAACACGCGCTGCCGCTTCCTCCGCGGGTACCGAATCCGCAGGCAGGTCCCTGGCCGCTTTTTCCACCGCCTCACTCCAATCGGCGGTTTCGCGGAACTTCCGCCACGTGGGAAACCAGACGATGCCACCCGTTGCATGGTTGTGGATGTGCAGGAGCCCGCTGTTCTTCTCCGTCGCGGCATGGTCGTGGCCGGCGGAATCGGCTGCGGCGAGGAGGTCTGCAAGTGTTGTGGTGCTCATGGTGTGTGGTTCCGGCTTCCTGGGAGAGAGCGAGGGGATTCACTGGTGGTCAACCGGGGCACCCGGCTGTTCTATTCCGGACGCGGGGCGGCGGTGGTCCGGCGCCGGATGCAAAGATGTGATGGTGACTTCAGCTTCCGGCCCCATCCTGCAGCGCAGCTCTGCCCTGACGCGGTACATCCTGGCCCCAAACCCCGGGCCCATGAGCCTCGAGGGAACCAACTCCTACGTGATGTGGGCCGCCGGGTATCCCGGCGCCGTCGTGGTGGACCCCGGCCCGCTGGACGAGGCCCACCTCCAGGCACTTGCCGATGCCGGCCCGGTGGAACTGATCCTCATCACCCACCGCCACGCTGACCATACTGCCGGATCGGCCCGCCTGCATGAACTGACCGGCGCCCCGGTCCGTGCCGCCGATCCCGTGCATTGCCACGGCGGCGGAGAACCCCTGCACGGCGGGGTGGTCCACGCCGCCGGGCTGGAGATTAACGTGCTGCCCACTCCCGGCCATACGTCGGATTCGCTGTCCTTCCATCTTCCCGACGACGGCCCCCACGGTTCCGTGCTGACCGGCGACACCATCCTGGGCAGGGGCACCACCATGCTGGACTTCCCGGACGGCACACTGGGGGACTACCTCACCACGCTGGACAGGCTTGAGGCGTTGGGTCCGGCCACCGTCCTCCCGGCGCACGGACCCGTGCTGCCCTCCGTGGAGTCCATTGCGCGGGATTACCGCCTGCACCGGCAGGAGCGGCTCGGCCAGATCCGCGCGGCGCTGGCACAACTCGGCCGGGACGCCACCGTGGGTGAGGTGGCTGACGTCGTCTATTCCGACGTCGGCCCTTCCGTCCGGCGGGCAGCCGAAATGTCCGTTGCCGCACAGCTGCACTACCTGCGCGCTGAAGGAAGTGGCCAGGCCGGGACGGTAGGGTAGGGACCATGCGTATTGCCAGGTTTGTTGTCGATTCTGATCCCCTGTACGGCGTTGTGGAAGGCGAAACGGGCAGTGAGGAAATCACTGTCATCCACGGAGACCCCTTCTTCAACGGCGTGGAGCGCACGTCCGTCCGGCACAAGCTGGAGGACGTCCGGTTGCTGGCGCCCATCATCCCGCGCAGCAAGGTCATCGGCGTGGGCCGCAACTTCGTGGAGCACGCCCATGAGCTTGGCAATGAAGTGCCCGCCCAGCCGCTCCTCTTCCTGAAGCCCAACACCGCCGTCGTTGGCCCCAACGATCCCGTTGTCCTGCCGGAATTCTCCGAGGAAGTCTCGTTCGAGGCGGAACTGTGCGTGGTGATCGGCCGGATCTGCAAGGACGTCCCGGAAGACCGGGTGGACGACGTCATTTTCGGGTACACCTGCGGCAACGACCTCACCGCCAGGGACGTGCAGAAGAGCGACCTGCAGTGGACGCGGGCCAAGGGCTTTGACACCTCCGCACCACTGGGACCATGGATCGAGACGGAGCTGGACACCGAGGATCTCCAGATCCAGGGCCGGCTCAACGGCGAACTGCGCCAGGACGGCAGCACCAGCCAGATGATCCGCGGGGTCCGCGAACTCGTGTCCGTCGTCTCGCAGGCCTTCACGCTGCTGCCCGGCGACGTCATCATGACCGGCACCCCGGCCGGGGTCGGCCTGGTTAACGCCGGCGACCGCTTTGAGGTGGAAATCGAAGGAATCGGCCGGTTGTCCAACCCCATAGTCCGCCGCTGACCCAGGCCCGCCAAGGCCCCTGGCGGCAGGCGGTAAAGTTGAAGCCACTATGACTACTGCTTCTGCGTCGCCTGCTGCCTCCCTGCCCTCCGTTCCTGCCGAAACACCCGTACGGGTCCGTTTCTGCCCCTCGCCCACCGGAACCCCGCACGTCGGGCTGATCCGCACGGCGCTGTTTAACTGGGCCCATGCCAAGCACACGAAGGGCACCTTCGTGTTCCGCATTGAGGACACGGACGCGGCACGCGACTCGGAGGAAAGCTACCAGCAGCTGCTCGAAGCACTGAAGTGGCTGGGCATCACGTGGGAAGAAGGCGTGGAAGTCGGCGGTCCGCACGAGCCGTACCGGCAGTCCCAGCGCCTGGACCTCTACAAGGACGTCGTGGCCAAGCTGATCGAGGCCGGCTACGCCTACGAGTGCTACTCGTCCCCGGAGGAGGTCGAGGCACGCCACCGCGCAGCGGGCCGCGACCCCAAGCTCGGCTACGACAACTTTGACCGTGAGCTGACCGAGGAACAAATAGCGGCCTTCAAATCCGAAGGCCGCGAGCCCGTGCTGCGGGTCCGGATGCCGGATGAGGACGTCACCTTCACAGACCTGGTCCGCGGCGAGATCACCTTCAAGGCCGGCAGCATCCCGGATTACGTCATTGTGCGCGCTGACGGATCCCCCCTGTACACGTTGGTCAATCCTGTCGACGATGCACTCATGGGCATCACGCACGTGCTGCGCGGTGAGGACCTGCTCTCCTCCACGCCGCGCCAGGTTGTCCTCATCCGCGCCCTGATGGAACTTGGCGTGGCCAGCTACATGCCGGAATTTGGCCACCTGCCGTACGTTATGGGCGAAGGCAACAAGAAGCTGTCCAAGCGGGATCCCCAGTCCAACCTGTTCCTGCTGCGGGACCGCGGCTTCATTCCCGAAGGCCTCCTGAACTACCTCTCCCTGCTGGGCTGGAGCCTGTCTGCCGACGAAGACATCTTCACGGTGGACCAGCTGATCGAGAACTTCGACGTGCACGACGTCCTGGCCAACCCGGCGCGCTTTGACATCAAGAAGGCAGAAGCCATCAACGGGACCCACATCAGGATGCTTGCGCCGGAGGATTTCCGGGACCGGCTGGTGCCCTATCTGCAGGCGGCCGGCTACCTGGGGGAGCAGCCGACCGCGCGGCAGGAAGAGATCCTCACCGAAGCCGCACCGCTGATCCAGGAGCGCATCTCGCTCCTGGGCGAGGCGCCGGACATGCTCGGATTCCTGTTCAAGGACGATGACGCCATCGACATCGCGGACGACGCCCGCAAGGGACTGCCGGAAAACCTGGCCGAAGTCCTCGACGCGGCCATCACGGCGCTCGAGCCCGTTGACGAGTGGACCCCGGACAACATCCAGAAGGCCCTGAAACAGGCGCTTGTGGAAGACCTCGGCATCAAGCCGCGCCTCGCCTTCGGCCCCGTCCGCACAGCGGTTTCGGGGCGGCGGATCTCGCCGCCGCTGTTTGAATCCATGGTGATCCTGGGCAAGGAATCCTCCCTGCGCCGGCTCCGGACCTTCCGCGGCTGATGACTGCTCCCAGCAAGGCACGCAGCGGTGTCCTGGAAACGCCCTTCGGGCCCGTCCGGGGCGTCCTTTTCGACATCGACGACACCCTGGTGGACCTCGAATATTCGATGACGACTGCCTTGCGGGAAGTCAGCGAACACCTCCTGCCCGGCCTGGACCAGGCCGGGTGGGAGCGGTTTGGCCGCATCTTCACCCACGAGACCACGCACTACTACGACCAATACCTGGCCGGTGACCTGACGTTCAACGAGCAGCGCCTCCTCCGCGGCCGGGCCGCATTGGGGCACTTTGGCGTGGACCTGGGGGAGGGTGAGGAATCGCACCGGTGGCTCAGCGCCTACATGGAGAAGCAGCCCTCCTACGTCAAACCCTTCCCGGACGTGCTGCCGCTGCTCGATGTCCTGGACCGCGCGGGTATTCCCTACGGCGCGGTCAGCAACAATGTCCACGATTACCAGCGGGCCAAACTCGACAGCGCCGGGCTGGAGCGCGTCTCGCGGCTGGTGGGCACGGACACCCTGGGAGTGGCCAAACCCAACCCGGCCATTTACCTCGAAGGCGTCCGGCTGCTGGGCACCCCTGCCGCCGAAACCCTCTACGTCGGCGATAACCGGCTGCTTGATGCGGAAGGCTCGACGGCGGCCGGCTTGCTTGGCGTCTGGCTGAACCGGACGGGGGAGCCGGGGCAGGGGTTCGACGGCGGCATGGTTGCCTCGCTGGACCAGCTGGTCAGCTAAGTCACACAGTTCCGATTTGTGCGAGCCGGAAGTCTCGGGTAAAGTAATTTCTCGTGCTGAGGGGCACGGAGCGGGGCAAAAGCCCTGAAAACCGGCCCGAAAGTATCATTGGGATATGGTGTAATTGGCAACACTACGGTTTCTGGTACCGTCATTCTAGGTTCGAGTCCTGGTATCCCAGCTCTGGTTTGAGCGCCGTTCCGGCCTCAAAACGGAACGGTTTCAAGCGGTCCGCCGATTTGAAACCACAGCGCAGTGTGTGAAACAATCACTGAGCTTGACCAGCGGAAACGCTGGCAGGAAGTACACGGCCCCATCGTATAGCGGCCTAGTACGCCGCCCTCTCACGGCGGTAACGCGGGTTCGAATCCCGCTGGGGTCACCAACGGAAATGGTCCCGGGCAACAGCCCGGGGCCATTTTTCATTTCCCGGCGCGCGGAGCTTTGAGCTGGCATGATGTTGCTGTGACCATGTCCAACGAGCCCCACGATCACACGCAGCCGGAGCCGCGGACCGCCGAAGCGCTGGTGCTGCTGGAGGATGTGCGCAACGGGCTGGCGGGCGTCACCCTGCCATTGGCACTTCCGGGGGCCGAACAGGCCCGCCTTGAGGCCGCCAACGCAGCCAGCCAGCTCGACGACTACATCCTCCCGCGTTACCGCAGCCTTGACGCTCCGCTGCTTGCCGTCGTCGGTGGTTCCACCGGGGCGGGGAAGTCCACCCTCGTCAACGCGCTCGTGGGCCACCCGGTGACGCGTGCCGGAGCCATCCGCCCCACCACCCGCCAGCCCATCCTGCTGCACAACCCGGCTGAGGCGCCCTGGTTCGAGGGGCAGCGCGTCCTGCCCGGCCTCAACCGGATCCGCGGCGCCCTCGCCGTGGCCCAGGTTCCTTCCGCTATGGACGTGATCACGTCCGACGCAGCCCCGATGTCGTCGCTGGTACTGCTGGCCGACCCGTCGGTACCTGCCGGGATCGCCCTCCTCGACGCCCCCGACGTCGATTCCATTTCTGACGACAACAGGAAGCTGGCAGGGCAACTCCTGGCGGCCGCGGATCTCTGGATCTTCGTCACAACCGCCAACCGCTATGCCGACGCCGTCCCCTGGAAACTGCTCCTGGATGCCGCCACCCGGGACATCATGGTGGCCGTGGTGCTGGACCGGGTCCCGCCGGGTGCGGAGGCGGAGGTCAGCGAGGACCTCCGTGCACTTTTGGACAAGGAAGGGCTGGGGAGCGCGCCGATGTTCGTCATTCCCGAAACCCCATTGGACTCCAGGGGCATGCTGCCGGAAGGAGCAGTCCGTCAGCTGAAAACCTGGCTGGACGAGCTGGCGGCCGATGCCGTGGGCCGGTCCGAGGTTGCCCGCCGGACCCTGAACGGGTCGGTCCGTGCCCTCTCCGGCCGGGTTGCCGCAATCGCCCAGGCGGCCCGCGAACAGCAGCGCGCTGCCAGCAGCCTGGAAGCCGACGCCGTGGCAGCCTACCGGCATGCAGCGGAGCGCATCCTGGACGCCACCCGGGACGGGGCACTCCTGCGCGGCGAAGTCCTGGCACGATGGCAGGACTTCGTCGGCACCGGCGAATTCTTCCGGACCCTGGAACAGAACGTTGGACGGTTCCGGGACCGGCTGGGAGCCTTCTTCCGGGGCGAGCCGGCACCCGCCGTGCAGGTCGAGGCCGCCATCGAGACCGGCCTGCAGGCAGTGATCGTTGATGAGGCAGCCAACGCTGCCGAGGAGACCGACCAGCGCTGGCGCTCCCATCCGGCGGGACGGCAACTGCTGGGCACTGACGATCTTTCCGGCACCTCGCCGGGCTTCGCGGACCGCACTGCCGAGGAGATCCGTGCCTGGCAGGAGGCACTGATGGAACTCATCCGCACGGAGGGCCAAGGCAAGCGCACCCAGGCCCGCTGGTTGTCCTTCGGGATCAACGGACTGGGAGCGGCTCTAATGATTGTGGTGTTTTCGATGACCGCGGGACTGACCGGCCTGGAGATTGGTGTGGCAGGCGGGACCGCCGTCGTGGGCCAGCGGCTGCTGGAAGCGGTCTTCGGCGAGGATGCGGTCCGGCGCATGGCCGAAAAAGCCCGGGAGGACCTCGCAGCCCGCTGCCAGCGCCTGCTGGACGGGGAGCAGCAGAAGTTCCTGCTCCGGCTGCCTGCTGCCGGCGGAGTTGCCGAAGATGCCCTGCCGGCCCAGTCCGACGCCCTGGCCCGGCTGGCGGGCACCGCGTGAGCCGGCACAGCGACGCACGGGAGTCAACACGGCTGGACGGCCGGCTTCAGGCGCTCAACGACGCCCGGGAGCTGGGCGAAGGCGTCCTTCCCGATGAAACCCTGCAGGAAGTGCTCCGTGTCCTGGAACGGGCCAGTTCCCGCCGTTCACTGTCCGGGGACCACACTGTGGTGGGCTTCTTCGGGGCGACCGGCAGCGGCAAATCGTCCCTGTTCAACGCGGTCAGCGGGGCGGAAATCGCGACGGCGGCCGCCCGCCGCCCGACGACATCCGAGCCTCTGGCGGGGGTGTGGGGAGCGGAGGGCAGCGAGCCGCTGCTGGACTGGCTTGAGGTTCACAACAGGCACCACGCTGCAGCGGTTGACGGCTTCGCCGATGAGGAAACCGGGCTGATCCTGCTGGACCTTCCGGACTTCGACTCCACCCGGCAAGCGAACCGCGAGACAGTGCAGCGGATGATGGGCCTGGTGGACGTCCTTGTCTGGGTCCTGGATCCACAAAAGTACGCCGACGCAGCCGTCCATCACGGCTTCCTTGCCCCGCTTGCCTCCCACGGCGCCGTCACGCTCGTGGTTCTGAACCAGGTGGACCGGCTGCCCGAGCGGGACGTGCAGCCCGTGCTCGACTCCCTGCGCGGCATCCTGGCCCGCGACGGCCTCGCGGAGGTCCGGGTCCTCGCGTCCTCGGCCACGACGGGTGCCGGCGTTGCCGCCCTCCGCGCTGCCATCCGCAGCGTAGCCATGCAGCGCAAGGCACAGTCACAGCGGCTGGCTGCCGACATCGCCAAGGCAGCACAGGAGCTGCGGGCCGTGTCGGGGGAGGGGGAAGCGGCCGGCGTCCGCCCCGCATCAAAAAAACGGCTTGCCGATGAACTGGCAGTGGCGGCGAACGTGCCGGTGGTGGTGAGGGCGGTAGGCCAGTCCTACCGGCTGGAATCCGTGCGCCGGACCGGTTGGCCCGTCACCCGTTGGTTATCCCGGTTCCGGCCGGACCCGCTGCGCCGGCTCAACCTTCGCAGCAGCGCACCGGCAGAACTGAACCGGACATCACTGCCGCCGGCCGGCGCACCGGAGCGGGCCCGCACTGATGCGGCCGTCCGGGAATTTGCCGATGCAGCCAGTGCCGGCGCTCCCGGCCCCTGGCGCGCCGCCATCCGCGGCGCGGCCCGTGAGGGCAGGGAACGACTTCCTGATGCCCTGGACCAGGCCATTGCCGGAACGGACCTGGGTGCCAACCGCACATCCTGGTGGTGGGGCGTGTTCAACGTGGTGCAATGGCTGGCGCTGCTGACTGTCGTGGGCGGGCTCGGCTGGCTTGGCGTCCTGGCGGCGCTGGGCTATTTCCAGATGCCCGTACCGGAGGTGCCCCGGGTGGAAGGGTGGCCGGTCCCGACCCTGATGATCGCTTTGGGAGTGGTGCTGGGGATCTTCCTGGCCATCACCGGGCGCTTCATCGCCGCCGCTGCAGGCCGCGCCCGGGCAGGCAAAGCACGGAAACGGCTCAACGCTGCCGTCGCTTCCGTGGCGCAGGAGTTCGTGGTGGAACCGGTGGACGTGGAGGTGAGCAGGCTCGGCGCCTTCAACGCCGCGCTGAAGAAGGCCTGGTCCGGGTAGCGCCCTGCTTCTGCTGTACGGGCTCCTGCGCTGTATTAAGGGCGGCAGCGACGTCCCGGACCTTGACCAGGGTCCGCAGGTTGCGGGTGGTGGTGGCTGCCTTGAACCTGGCCTTGGCAGTGATCTTGCTGAACGGGCTGTCCAGCGTTCCGCCTGCCGGTGCCAGCCAGGCCAGGGCCTCGGGTCCCAGCCGCTTTTGCTCAGCGCCGTCGAGGGCCGCCCCTGCTGTCTCCAGTTCGTCCAGCACCGCTGTGTCCGAGGACAGGGTGATGTAGGTGTGCGTGGACCTGTCATCGTCGGGGTAAGGGCATGCTTCCACCAGTTCGGCTACCCTGCCCGCGTCAAGGACCACCACCCAGGCTTCGTAGCCGAAAGCGGCGCGCAGGCACTTTTCACATTCCCGCTTGACGGCGGCGGCACCGAGGCCGCTGGTCAGCACCACGTTTCCGCTGGCCAAAAGGGTCAGGGCATCCGGAAAACCGCAGGCCTTCAGGGCTTCCCTGAGGTCGACCATTTTGATGTTGATGCCGCCCACATTGATGCCGCGGAGAAACACTGCGTAGCTGCCCATGGCCACAGCCTAGCGCCCGGGCTCCAGGAGGATGCCGTCAGTCGTTGTTCTTGCGCAGGGCTTCGGTGAGGATCCGCCCGGCGTTGCACACAACCTCGGCGTGGAGGCGGCCCGGCTGGCGGGTGAGCCGCTCGATCGGGCCCGAAATCGACACCGCGGCGATCACCCGGCCGGACGGGCCCCGCACCGGTGCCGAGACGGAGGCGACCCCCGGCTCGCGTTCGCCGAGGCTCTGGCCCCAGCCCCGCCGTCGTACGCCTGCCAGGACGGTGGGCGTAAAGCGTGCGGCCTGCAGGCCCTCGAGCAGGCGGTCGTGGTCTTCCCATGCGAGCAGGACCTGCGCCGCGGAGCCTGCCTTCATGGACAGCTGCGTGCCGACCGGAATGGTGTCCCGCAAGCCGATGGGGCGCTCGGCAGACGCGACGCAGACGCGCCAATCGCCCTGGCGGCGGAAGATCTGCGCGCTCTCGCCCGTGGCATCGCGCAACTGCATGAGTACGGGTCCTGCAGAGGCAATCAGGCGGTCCTCGCCGGCGGCCGATGCCAGCTCCACCAGCCTGCTGCCGAGGACGAACCGCCCCTGGATATCGCGGCTGACCAGCCGGTGGTGGACGAGGGCCAGGGCCAGGCGATGGACGGTGGGCCGGGCCAGGCCGGTTGCCGCCACCAGCTGTGCCAGCGTGGTGGGGCCGGCCTCCAGTGCATCAAGCACCTGGGCCGCTTTATCAATGACACCGACTCCACTAGAATTGTCCATGTAATGATATTGCCGTCTCATTATCTGAGATGCAAATCTTTCGGCTGGCGCAGTATGGAGCCATGCTGATTCAGTTGAACCATTCAGCCAACAGCAGTGAAGGGAGATGGCCATGGCAAAGACATTGGCCGAGAAAGTCTGGGACGCACACGTGGTGCGCAAAGGCGACGGCGAAGGAGCCAACGCTCAGCCCGACCTTCTCTTCATCGACCTTCACCTGGTGCACGAGGTCACGTCCCCGCAGGCATTCGAAGGCCTGCGCCTGGCCGGGCGCAAGCTCCGCCGCCCGGACCTGACCATCGCCACGGAGGACCACAACACTCCGACCCTGGACATCGACAAGCCCATCGCCGACCTGACCAGCCGCACCCAGATCCAGACCCTGCGCAACAACTGCGCCGAGTTCGGCGTCCGGCTGCACAGCCTGGGCGACGCCGAACAGGGCATCGTGCACGTGGTGGGCCCCCAGCTGGGGCTCACGCAGCCGGGCATGACAGTGGTCTGTGGTGACTCCCACACCTCCACGCATGGCGCTTTCGGCGCGCTGGCCATGGGCATCGGCACCTCCGAGGTGGAGCACGTCATGGCCACCCAGACGCTCTCCCTGAAGCCGTTCAAGACCATGGCGATCAACGTGGAAGGTACCCTGCGTCCCGGCGTCACCGCTAAGGACATCATCCTGGCCGTCATCGCAAAGATCGGCACCGGCGGGGGCCAGGGCTACGTGCTCGAATACCGCGGCTCGGCGATCCGTGCTTTGTCCATGGATGCCCGGATGACTATCTGCAACATGTCGATCGAAGCCGGCGCCCGTGCCGGCCTCGTCGCGCCGGACCAGACGACGTACGACTACATGTACGGGCGCCCGCACGCGCCGCAGGGCGCGGAGTGGGACGCCGCCGTCGAGTACTGGAACACCCTGCGCACCGACGACGACGCAACCTTCGACGTCGAAGTGGACCTGGACGCCGACACCCTGGAGCCGTTCGTCACCTGGGGCACCAACCCCGGCCAGGGTGTCTCCCTGTCCCAGTCCGTCCCGTCCCCGGAAGACTTCGGCGACGAGAACGCCAAGGCCGCCGCCGAGCGCGCCCTGCAGTACATGGGACTGGAGGCCGGCACCCCCATGAAGGACATCCGCGTTGACACGGTCTTCCTGGGTTCCTGCACCAACTCCCGGATGGAGGACCTCCGTGCCGCGGCGGACATCGTCCGCGGCCGCCAAAAGGACCCGAACATCCGCATGCTGGTGGTGCCCGGTTCGGCACGCGTCCGGCTCGAAGCCGAAGCCGAGGGCCTGGATAAGGTCTTCAAGGATTTCGGCGCCGAATGGCGCTTTGCCGGCTGCTCCATGTGCCTGGGCATGAACCCGGACCAGCTGGACGTGGGGGAGCGCTGCGCCTCCACCTCCAACCGCAACTTCGAAGGGCGCCAGGGCAAGGGCGGCCGCACCCACCTGGTTTCCCCGGTGGTGGCGGCAGCCACAGCCGTCCGCGGCACGCTCAGCTCGCCGTCGGACCTCGAACCCGCTCCCGAACCCGCAGCCATCCGCACCGACGCAGCCTAGGACACATCATGGAAAAGTTCACCAAGCACACCGGCATCGGCGTCCCGCTGCGCCAGAGCAACGTTGACACGGACCAGATCATCCCCGCGGTCTACCTCAAGCGCATCACCCGCACCGGTTTCGAGGACGCGCTGTTCTCCGCCTGGCGCAAGGACCCCTCCTTCATCCTGAACCAGGCGCCCTACACCACCGGCTCCGTCCTGGTGGCGGGACCGGACTTCGGCACCGGTTCCTCCCGGGAACACGCTGTGTGGGCGCTGAAGGACTACGGTTTCAAAGCCGTCCTTTCATCACGCTTTGCCGATATCTTCCGCGGCAACTCCGGAAAGCAGGGACTGCTGGCAGCGCAGGTTGCGCAGGATGACATCGAACTGATCTGGAAAGAGCTGGAAAACGCTCCCGGAACCGAAGTGACGGTGGACCTGAAGTCGAAAACGGTGGTGTGCGGCACCATCGTCGCACCGTTCGAGATCGACGACTACACCCGGTGGCGCCTGCTGGAAGGCCTGGACGACATTGGGCTCACCCTGCAGCATGAGGCGGACATCACGGCCTACGAAGCCACCCGCCCTGCCTTCAAGCCCAAGACCCTGCCCGCGCGGCTTTCCCAGCCGCACTGACGCGGGAATCGGCAGTACTCGGGCCCGCCACGCCCTGCCGGTGGGCCCGCGTATTTCGGTTCGGTAACGCGACCTCCTATGCTTGGTTGGAGCCTTTGCAAGGATTTGGGGGCGAGTAATCGTGAGGAAACCGGTATATGAGTAGTGTTCTGACAATCCGCGGCGGAGTCCCGCTTACAGGCCGCGTCAACGTCCGCGGGGCCAAGAATCTGGTCCCCAAGGCGATGGTGGCGGCGTTGCTGGGCAACGAACCGTCGGTGTTGCGGAACGTTCCGGAGATCAAGGACGTGGAGGTAGTCACCTCCCTCCTGCAGCTGCACGGCGTCACCGTGGAGAAGGACCCGGTAAACGGCGATCTCACCCTTGACCCCAAGGCTGCCAAGACGGCACCAAGTACGGCCATCGATGCGCACGCCGGCGACTCCCGGATCCCCATCCTGCTCTGCGGACCGCTGATCCACGCGATCGGCGAGGCGTTCATCCCCGACCTGGGCGGCTGCAAGATCGGCGACCGCCCCATTGACTACCACCTGGACGTCCTGCGCCAGTTCGGTGCCGTCGTGGAGAAGCGTCCCGGCGGAATCCACATTTCAGCACCCAAGGGTCTGCACGGAGCCAAGATCTCGCTGCCCTACCCGTCCGTGGGGGCCACCGAGCAGGTACTGCTCAGCGCCACCCGTGCCGAGGGCATCACCGAGCTGTCCGGTGCGGCCACCGAGCCCGAGATCATCGACCTCATTGCCGTGCTGCAGAAGATGGGCGCCATCATCAGCGTCCAGACGGACCGCACCATCAGGATCGAAGGCGTCCGCGACCTTGGGGGCTACAACCACCGGGCCCTTTCGGACCGCAACGAATCAGCGTCCTGGGCGTCCGCTGCGCTGGTCACGCGTGGAGACATCTTCGTCGAAGGAGCCTCGCAGCGGGACATGATGACCTTCCTGAACACTTACCGCAAGGTGGGCGGCGGAATGGACATCGGCGAGGACGGCATCCGCTTCTACCACCGGGGCGGCAAGCTCAACCCGCTGGTCCTGGAAACAGACGTGCACCCCGGTTTCATGACGGACTGGCAGCAGCCGCTCGTCGTGGCGCTTACGCAGGCCGAGGGAGTCTCCATCGTCCACGAAACGGTGTACGAAAACCGCTTCGGCTTCACAGACGCCCTCATCCGAATGGGTGCCAGCATCCAGGTCCACCGCGAGTGCCTCGGCAGCGTTCCCTGCAGGTTCGGGCAGCGCAACTTCCTGCATTCGGCAGTCATCTCCGGGCCCACCCAGCTCAAGGGAACCGACATCGACGTCCCTGACCTCCGCGGCGGCTTCAGCCACCTGATTGCCGCCCTGGCGGCCACCGGTACTTCGCGGGTAACGGGCATCGACATCATCAACCGCGGCTACGAGCGTTTCACCGAAAAGCTTGCCGGCCTGGGTGCTGACTTCGACATCACCACCACGAAGTAACGGGACGGACCGTGAAGGAATCTGCCAAGAGCAGGGCCACATTCGTGTTCATCGCCGGCGTCGTCCGCCCGCTGTTGACCCTCATGATGGGCAAGAAATGGGAGGGGATCGAGAAGCTTCCCGCCGGCGGCTTCATCGCAGCGCCCAACCACTGCACCGAGATAGACCCCCTCGTGGTGGGGCACATGCTCTACAACCAGAAGCGCGCGCCGCACTTCCTGGCCAAAGCAGCGCTCTTCAACGTGCCGGGCCTCGGCTGGCTCCTGAGGGCCACCAAGCAGGTGCCGGTGGAACGTTCGACGGCGGGAGCGAACCGCTCGCTGCAGGTCGCCCAGGAGATTGTCGCCGAAGGCGGAGCGATCATCATCTACCCTGAAGGTACGCTGACACGCGATCCGGACCTGTGGCCCATGAAGGGGCATACGGGTGCCGCCAGGCTGGCCCTCGAGGGCGGGATCCCGGTGGTTCCCATCGCCCACTGGGGCGCACACGAGGTATTTCCCCGCTATGGCAAGCGGTTCCATGTTTTCCCGCGCAAGCAGTCCAGGGTCGTGGTGGGTGATCCCGTGGACCTCAGTGCATTCTCCGGGCGGCCGCTGGACAAGGCCACGTTGTCGGCCGCCACGGACGCGATCATGGACGCCATCACCGGACTCCTGGCGGGGATCCGGGGCGAGGAGCCACCGGCAGAGCGCTGGGATCCGACCCGCCAGCAGCAGGCAAAGCACGGACGTTTCGTGGAGCGCGAGCAGCAGAAGCAGCAGCCCGGCAATGGGGCGGATGCTCAGTGACCTCCGGGAACATGACGGGCTCCGCCCGTTCCGTCGCCGTGCTCGGCGCGGGGTCCTGGGGTACCACGTTCGCGAAAATCCTCGGGGACGCCGCCATCGCGGCGGACACCACGCGCGCCATCCGGATCTGGGGGCGGCGCGATGAAGTGGTGGAGCAGATCAACAGCATCCACCGCAATCTTCAGTACCTGAAAGACATCGAACTTCCGGCGAGTATCACAGCCTCCTCGGACGTCCGGGAGGTGCTCCAGGGAGCGGATCTGGTGGTCCTTGCAGTGCCGGCCCAGTCCCTGCGGCCCCAACTGCGCGAATGGAAGGACATGATCGCCCCCGGCGCCATCGTCGTGTCCCTGATGAAGGGACTGGAGCTCGGCACTGACGCCCGCATGAGCGAGGTCATCAGCGAGGAACTCGCCCTCCCGGCTGAACGCATCGCCGTCGTCTCCGGCCCAAACCTCGCGATGGAAATCGCGCGGGAGGAGCCCACCGCATCGGTGGTGGCATGCGCCGATTCCGCGGTGGCCGGCTGGCTGGCCAGGACGTGCACGGCGCCGTATTTCCGGCCGTACACCACCTCAGACGTGGTGGGCGTCGAAATCGGTGGCATCGTCAAGAACGTCATCGCACTGGCCGTCGGCATCTGCGAGGGCAAGCAGATGGGCGACAACACCAAGGCTTCCGTCATCACGCGCGGACTGGCCGAAACCTCGCGCCTTGCACTGGCGCTGGGCGGGAACGCGAAAACCATGGCTGGCCTCGCCGGCCTCGGCGACCTCGTGGCCACCTGCTCATCACCGCTGTCGCGGAACCACACCGCAGGGCGGCTGCTGGGAGAAGGCCTTACGCTGGAGGAAGTGGGCCAGAAAATGACCCAGACTGCCGAAGGCATCAAGTCCGGACAGGCCGTGCATGAGCTGGCAGGCAAGCTGGGCGTCGATATGCCCATCACGGCTGCCGTCGTGGCGGTGCTGGCCGGCAAGCTGTCCGTTGACCAACTGGGGCCCCTCCTGCTGTCCCGGGAACTGAAACCTGAAGGCGATTACTGACGATGTCCCCTGACAACCTGACTGCAGGAGTGCCGGCAAAGCCCCGGGTGGCCGTCCTTTTCGGAGGCCGCTCCAGTGAACACGCCGTGAGCTGCGTAACGGCCGCCGGAGTGCTCGGCGCCATCAACAAAGACAAGTACGACGTGATTCCCATCGGGATTGCCAAGTCCGGACAATGGGTCCTCGCCTCCACCGACACCGCGCAGTGGTCCCTGGCTGCGTCATCCCTCCCGGAGGTGGCGCCGTCTTCGGACACGGTGACCCTGGCCGAGATCGGCGGCGAACACCAGCTGATCGTGGCTTCGCCGAATGAAGTCCCCCGGGAACTGGGCGCCGTGGACGTGGTCTTCCCGCTGCTGCACGGACCCTTCGGGGAGGACGGCACCATCCAGGGGCTCCTGGAGCTTTCCGACACCCGTTACGTGGGTGCCGGTGTCCTGGCTTCCGCAGTGGGCATGGACAAGCACTTCATGAAGGTGGTCTTTGAGGCGGCCGGGCTCCAGGTCGGTCCCTATATCGCGGTGACTGACCGGCAGTGGCGCAAGGATCCGGAAGCCGTCCGCAAGCAGGTGGACCTGCTCGGGTTCCCCGTCTTCGTCAAGCCGGCACGGGCCGGATCGTCCATGGGAATTTCGAAGGTGGACTCCCTCGACCAACTGGATGCCGCCATCGAGGAAGCACGGCGGCACGACCTCAAGCTGGTCATCGAAGCCGGAATCGCCGGCCGTGAAATCGAGTGCGCCGTGCTGGAAGGCAGAGGCACGGACGCCCCCAGGACATCGATGCCGGGCGAGATCTCAGTGTCCGGTGGCAGCCACGAGTTCTACGACTTCAACGCAAAGTACGTGGAGGACGATGCTGCAGCGCTGAGCTGCCCCGCGGAGATTCCGGAGGAAGCCATCGCCAGGGTCCGCGAACTGGCGGCGGCCGCGTTTGACGCCGTCGGGGCCGAGGGCCTGAGCCGCGTCGACTTCTTCTATACGCCCGACGGCGAACTCATCATCAACGAGATCAACACCATGCCCGGCTTTACGCCCAAGAGCATGTATCCGCAGATGTGGGCAGCATCCGGACTGGGCTACGCCGACCTGATCGATGAGCTCATCCACCTGGCCCTGAACCGGAAGACCGGACTGCGCTAAGCAGGGGCCATTCCACGGGTGAGCCCCGCGAAAGATCCCGGCGGCCCGGGCTGCGCCTACTGGCTCTGCGGCAGGTCCTGGAGTTCTTCCTGGCCCACGCAGTTCCGGATGGCCGGCACCTTCCCGGCCGCCGTTGCGAGGTCTGCCAGCACCGTGGCGGAGCTGATCTTGTCCGGGTCCATCAGGATCTCGGTAGCAGGTTCACGGCCGTAGGTGGTCAGGGTCCACACGGGGTCGCCTTCCTTGATGACCCAGTCGATGCCATTGACCGTCACGCAGCGGTCGGTGGTGGGGCCGGGAACGTTGACCCCGCAGCGAAGGATGACCAGAGACGGGTCCCCCCAGGCCGCGGTGGCCTGGCTGTTCGTCTTGCGCAGGCGGGCGTCCCCGATCGCGTCCGGCAGTGCCACCATCATGGGTGCGCAGGCTGGATCCGCTGCATCTTTGGCAGCGGTGACATCCACCGCGGGGGAACACCCTGCCAACGAAGAGATGATGAACGCCGCTGCGAGGGCCGTTCGCATTTTTGTCATGCTGCCGGGATGTGGCTTGGACAGGAAGATGGGCATGACAACCATCATCTCCGGCCACAGAGCCACACGCCAATCTACCCGGGTCCCGGGATGCGGCGGCCTCTGCACGAACCTAAGGCGAACGCTGCCCCGCGCTCGACTGGACAACCTGCCGGCCGACAGGGCGATAAGCTGAAGAAACAATGACAAGAATAATTGACTCCGCCCCTCCGGCTGTGGAGGCCTCCCCACCGGTGAGGAGCCGCATACTGAAGGCAGCCAGTCTGCTGGGCGCCGCTTGTGTCCTGACAATGATCGCGTGGGGCCGGCTACCGACCCTGACGGGGGAGACCGTGTGGGCCGAGGACGGCGGAGTGTTCCTCCGGGACGTTTTGCGGGCTGGACACCTTCAAAGCATTTTTCTGCCTTATGACGGCTACTTGCACGTCCTGCCCAGGCTCCTGGCCAGCATCTCCCACGCCTTTGTTCCGTTGGAGGGCTACGCCATTGCCATGTCGCTGCTGAGTTGTGCTGTGGTGGCAGGGATATCAATTGGTGTTTTCCACTTGGCCCGCGTACTGACCGAATCAGTATCAGTCCGCCTCATGATCGCCGTAATTCCGATCCTGTTGCCGATTGGTCCGAACGAAGTCCTGGGAAATGCAGCCAATCTGCACTGGTACCTGCTGTGGCTGGCGCCCTGGCTCCTGCTGAAGAAGCCAGCCAACCCGGCGGCCGGTGCCGTGCTTTTCGTGCTTTCCTTCCTGACTGCAGCTAGCGAAATTATCAGCGGCATGTTCTTGCCCCTCGCTGTTTGGGTTGCTTGGAAGCGACGGAGCTACGCAGCACCCGCGGGACTGCTGCTCGGCCTGATTCTCCAAGTCCTGACAACCCTCGTCAACCCGAGGTTCAATGGGGCTGCACCTCCCACCGACGCAGTCGACAAGTTGTCAGTCCTGATGGGATACGTGCTGCTGCCCATCGGATCGATCTGGCATCCGGACAGCAGGACCTTGGCATCTGGAATTGTGAACTTCGGTTCGTGGGTCCTTGTTATCCCGACTTTGCTGTTTATCGGGCTGCTGGCGTTTGTAGTGGCAAAAGGCACCACAGTTCTGAAATTCGGGGCGGTGGTTGCCATTGCAGCTTCCGGATTGTGTTGGGCGGCATCAGTAGTTTTGAGCGGAAATACCATGTTCAACTACGCCGCTTATGCGGAATCAGATTGGGCCAACAGCTTTACGTACATACGCTATGCGGCTGCCCCTGGGATGTTCCTTCTCCTGCTGGTTCCACTGGCCGTCGCCACTGCCGTGCAGAATGGGCACATCAGTCGCGGCAACGTCCCCTTCTTTGCGGGGATTTTCGTCATATTTCTCCTCATCAGCTACTTTCCCACTGCCACAACCCGTCAAACGGGCCCTGCGTGGGCACCGGGAGTAGACGCAGCCCGCACGGCCTGCAGCAACGACAGAGCTTTGGCCTCTGCAGTGGTGGTAGTCGCACCTGCTACCTGGAAGTTCGCGCAGGTCGAAATCGCTTGCCCGGAATTGCGAAGTAAGTGAAAGGTGTAACGGCCAAGCCCATGGGCTGGCTCCTGTGTTCCACTTCGCCTGACTAGCGCGTGGCCCGTGTCGGTTTCTTCTCCTTATAAGCTGGTTCCATCATGAATAACACTGCTGTTGCTGCGCCAGGCCACCGGCTAAATCCAGAGAAAAAGGCCAAACGGTCCTACCGTGTACGCAGTCTGAGGGCCGTGAGCGTGGCGGCGGCGGTGATAGGGCTAACCTTTGTGACGTGGTTCCGCCTTCCTGAAGTATCCCGTGGGACTCTTTGGGCCGAGGATGCCGCTGTTTTCCTGGCAGAGACAATATCCGTCGGGTCCTGGCAAAGCATCGTTGAGCCGTACGCGGGTTATCTTCACACGATTCCGCGGATTGTATCTGCCATTGCCTACACAGCCGGCCCCATCGAGGGGTATGCGATGCTTGTTACTTTCCTCAGTTGCATGACGGTTGCAGCCATAGCAACAGGCACGTACTTTTTGTCCGGGCAGCTTTTCCAGCACAAAAGCTATCGCCTGATGGTGGCGCTCATCCCGGTCCTCGTACCTGTTGGGCCGCTTGAAGTTTTGGGAAACGCGGCAAACCTCCATTGGTATCTGCTCTGGCTTTGCCCATGGCTGCTGATTTTTGAGCCCCGCACCTGGCCCGTGCGTGCCGTCCTTTTTGTTGCCACGCTGGCAGCTGCCACGACTGAAATTATCGTAGGAATCTTCCTGCCATTGGCGATCTGGGAGATCGTCAAAAGGAAGAATTATGCCGCGCCGGCCGCGCTCATTCTTGGCATCGGCCTGCAGTTTCTGGCCACGGTCGCAAACCCGCGTTACTCCGAAGCTCCCCGTCTCGATTCGATGGACCCTTTGTCAGTCATCTACGGGTTCCTCCTGCAGCCGGTTGGATCCATCTGGGAGACGGATGCGGACACAATGGCACTCAATGTTGTGACATTCGGTGGGTTTGCTGTGGCCATTCCCATCATCGTCATTTTCGGACTGCTCGCGTACATCTTGACGTACGGTCGGGCACAGTGGAAGGTGACTGCCTTGTATGCCCTCGCCGCCGCTGCATCCTGCTGGGCTGCCGCAACGGTACTCAATCCGTCACCGGAACTCGATTTCGCCAACTTTTCCAAAGATGATTGGCTGTCAAAATTCACGTTTTTCCGCTACGCGGCCGCACCCTCCATGTTCTTGCTCGCACTGGTTCCCATAGCCTGCGCAGTGGCGGAAGACAAAGGGGTAATCGGTCCTAACAAGACCAGGTACCTCGCGCCTGTCCTGCTGGCGGTCTTTCTCTCCAACAGCTACCTGCAGGCTACGCCTGTCCGGCAAACCGGCCCCGAGTGGATGACAGGTGTCCAGACCGCTACCGTCCAGTGCGCCGCGGACCCGTCGCTGACTGAGGCGGTTATCCCCGTTACGCCGGCAAACTGGCAGGTAGCTGTTCCTTGCAGGCTCCTACCGGGCAAGTAGCTAAGTCGACTCGGGGCCTCAATGTCGGTGCCGCGCTGTAGCGTAGTGCCGTGCCAGAAAAGCCCATGAGCAGCAGTGAACAGACCCGCACTGACGGGATATCCGCAGGCCAGGCCGGCCCGGACGGGTCCGGACCGGGACAGCAGCCGGCGGTTGCTGACCTCTCCGAAGCCGAACTGCTGGCCCGGATCTTTCCCCGGCTTTCCATGGCAGGGGCCCACTCCGCAGCCACCCTCCTTGGCCCGGGGGACGACGCCGCCGTGGTGGCTGCCCCTGACGGAAAGACTGTCATCAGCATTGACACCCAGGTTGAAGACCAGGACTTCCGCCTTCGCTGGTCCAATGGTTACCGCACCACCGGCTTTGACGTGGGGTGGAAAGCGGCAGCGCAAAACCTGAGCGACATCAACGCCATGGGGGCAACGGCAACGTCCATGGTGGTCAGCCTCACCTTGCCGCCGGACACTCCCGTCAGCTGGGTTGAAGGCGTGGCGGACGGCCTTACAGCGGGCATCAGGGAACTCGGGGCGGACAGCTGCTCGGTGGCGGGCGGCGACCTGGGCCGCGGGCGGGAAATCTCTGTCACCGTGGCCGTGGTGGGCACCCTTCATGGGGGAGAGGCGGTCCTCCGCTCCGGCGCGCGCCCGGGTGACATCCTGGCGCTGGCAGGCACTGCCGGGCATGCCGCCGCAGGCCTGGCCCTTCTTGAATCCCCCATGAACGTGGAACTCCTCACCCCGGAGCAGCGCGTCTTCCTTGACCTCCAGTGCCGGCCGCGGCCACCGCTCGCCGCAGGGCCGGCCGCCAGGGAAGCCGGAGCGACAGCCATGCTGGACGTTTCGGACGGACTGCTGCGCGATGGCCGGCGCATGGCGGTTGCCAGCAATGTCGGCATCGACCTCGACCCTGGACACTTGGCGCGCCTGGCAGCGGTGTTGCATCCGGCAGCGGAGCTGCTGGGCATGGACGCAGCGGGATGGGTGTTGGGCGGCGGCGAGGACCACGGGCTCCTCGCCACATTCCCGCCGGGCTTCCGGCTGCCTGCGGGATTCACTGCGATAGGCTCGGTACAAGCACTGGGAATCGATGAAGGCCCGGGCGTCATGATTGCGGGCCGGTCCGCGGACACCGGGGGATGGGATCACTTTGCACACTAAGGTTGCCGCCAACGCGCAAGCGATGAAGAGGTGGTTGGGCAAGGCTGAGACGGCCCTGGGCAACCACAGCGACCGCCTGAACGCCATCAATATCTTCCCGGTGGCGGATGGGGACACAGGAACCAACCTCTACCTGACGGTACGTGCCGCGGCCCGGGCCCTTGCCACCAGCGGAGACCAGCCGGTCCAGATGGACGTCGGCGCCGTGCTGGCCACAGCCGGCCAGGCCGCCCTCGAAGAGGCAAGGGGAAACTCCGGCACGCTGTTCTCTGTGTTCCTGTGCGCCGCTGCCGAACCGCTCGCGGGCCATACCCGGCTGACGTCCACGCTGTTGGCGGCCGCCCTGAACCGGGCCCAGATCCGTGCCTGGTCCGCCCTCAGCGACCCCGTTCCAGGCACCATGCTTTCCGTGATGGAAGCTGCGGCACGCGCAGCAGCGGCCGTGGATGCCGGGCAAAACGGAGATGACAGCAACCACGCCCTGGGCCTTGTGCTGGACGCCGCCGTCGAAGCGGCACTCACGGCCGTCATCCACACCGAGGACCAGCTTGACGCACTCACCAGCGCGCATGTGGTGGACGCCGGCGGAGTGGGCATGCTCCTGATCCTTGACTGCCTGCGCTCCGCGGTACTGGGCGAGGAACTGCAGAGCGAACTCCTTGACGGCCTCCACGGGTATGACGTCGCCGATCCGCACATCCACACGGACATGCCGGACGACGACGGTGTGGAGGTCATGTGCACCATCAGCCTTTCACCCCTGAATGCCGCCACACTCCGGCAACGGCTGGACGAGATCGGCGAGTCGGTCATCATGAGCCAGGTGGGGAGCGGCATGGATGCCGACGGGAACTACCGGTGGCGGGTGCACGTCCACGTCCCCGACCCCGACCCCGCGGTCGCTATCATCAGATCCCTGGGGGAACCCTCCCAGATCAGCATCAGCGAACTCGCGCTGCCGCGTGATCCGGACACGGACGCAGTGAACTCCAGTGGGCATGAACGCTGAGCTGGACCTGGGCCTGGAACGCCGCATCGGAAAACGTTCCGCCGCCGTCATCGAGAAGCACCTGGGCATCACCACGGTGGAAGAACTGCTGAACTACTTTCCCCGCCGGTACCTGACCCGCGGTGAATTGACGCCGATCAGCGAAATCCCGCGCGATGAGGAGGTCACCCTGATCGCCCGGGTCCTGTCCAGCAGCACCCGCACCATGCGGGCGCGCCGCGGCAGCATCACCGACGTCGTGGTTTCGGACGACGACGGCAAGGCAGGCCTCAGGGTGGTAGGCGGGACGGATTACCGGGGCAAGGTCCCCGGGACGCTCAAGATCAGCTTTTTCAACGGATACCGGGCCAAGGCCGAACTGCTGCAGGGACGCCGTGCACTGTTCTCCGGCAAGGTCACCAGCTTCAACGGTGTCCTGGGCCTCACGAACCCCGATTTCCATGTCCTGGACGAGGACCCGTTCAGCGACGGCGGCCAGGATCCGGAGAAGCTGGCGGCCATGCCTATTCCGGTGTACCCCGCCACCGCAAAACTTCCCAGCTGGAAGATCCAGAAGGTCATTACAACACTGCTTGAGACCGTGGACCTCGCTTCGCTTCCGGACCCGGTGCCGCCCAAGGTTGCCGAGCGGGAGAAGTTCCTGTCCCTGGCCCAGGCCTACCGGCTCATCCATGCGCCGGAGACTGCCGCAGACTGGAAGAGGGCCCGGGAACGGCTCCGGTACCACGAAGCCCTGGTCCTGCAGTCCGCGCTCGCCCGGCGCCGGGCCCAACTCGCCTCGGAAGAAGCCACCGCCCGCCGGCCGGTGGCAGACGGGGTCCGGGCCGCTTTCGACAGAAGCCTTCCCTTCACGCTCACAGACGGGCAGGCCGCCGTCGGGAAGACGCTCGCCGCGGAACTGGCCCAGGATACCCCCATGAACCGGCTGCTGCAGGGGGAGGTGGGCTCGGGCAAGACGGTGGTGGCTCTGCGGGCCATGCTGCAGGTGGTTGACGCGGGGGGCCAGGCGGCGCTCCTGGCACCCACGGAAGTCCTCGCCGCCCAGCATTATGACTCGATTCGCCGCACCCTCGGACCGCTCTCCCGGGACGGCCTGCTCGGCGGGCTTGCCGGACCGGACGGCGCATCCGTCCAGGTCACCCTCCTGACCGGGTCCATGCCCACCGCGGCGCGCAAGCAGGCCATGCTGGACGCGGCGTCCGGGACGGCAGGGATTGTGATCGGCACCCACGCCCTGCTCAGCGACAATGTGTCCTTCTACGATCTCGGACTGATCGTGGTGGACGAGCAGCACCGGTTCGGCGTGGAGCAGCGCGATGCCCTTCGTGCCAAGGCCCGAAAGCCCCCGCACCTGCTGGTCATGACTGCCACGCCCATTCCCCGCACTGTTGCCATGACCGTCTTCGGTGACCTGGAGACATCCACCCTCGACGAGCTTCCGAAGGGCAGGGCTCCCATCACCACGCATCTGGTGGGCCTCTCCGAGAACCCGGCCTGGGCAGGGCGCATCTGGGCCCGCGCCCGCGAGGAGATTGACGCCGGTCACCAGGTGTACGTCGTCTGCCCCAAAATCGGCACGGACGACGACGGCGATTTCAGCCCGGGCGAAGCCGAACCGCCCGGCCTTGAGTCGGACGACGCGTCACGCGAACTCGCATCGGTGGCTGCCGTCGTCGAGCACCTTTCGACCGAACCGTCCCTCGCCGGCGTCCCGCTGGCTCCGCTCCACGGGCGCCAGGATCCTGAGGTCAAGTCCGCCACCATGGCAGGGTTCGTCGGCAACAGCGTCAAACTGCTGGTGTCCACCACGGTGATCGAGGTGGGTGTCGACGTGCATAACGCAACGCTTATGGTGATCCTGGATGCCGACCGGTTTGGCATCTCCCAGCTGCACCAGCTCCGGGGGCGCGTGGGCCGCGGCGGCCTGCCCGGAACATGCCTGCTGGTTACGGCCCTGGAGCCCGCTCATCCCAGCCGGCGAAGGCTGGAGGCAGTGGCTGCGACCACGGACGGGTTCATCCTTTCGCAGGAGGACCTGAAGCTGCGCCGTGAGGGTGACATCCTGGGTGCCTCCCAGTCCGGCGGGCGTTCCACCCTGAAACTGCTGCGTGTTCTGGAACACGAGGACGTCATCGCCCGGGCCCGGGAGGACGCGCAGGACATCGTGGGGAAGGATCCCTTCCTGTCCAGCCACCCGGAACTCGCGGATGCCATTAATAAGTACCTCAACCCCGAGAAGGAGGCGTTCCTTGAGCGCGGTTAAGCAGGAGGCCGCAGTGCGCGGCAGTGGATTCAGGTGGAGCACATGACCAGGATCGTCGCGGGTGCCGCCGGCGGCACCCCTCTGTCAGCGGTCCCGGGCTCCCTGACGCGGCCCACTACCGACCGGGTAAAGGAGGCCCTTTTCTCCCGCCTTGACGCCTTTGACGTCGTCGCAGGCGCCCGCGTGCTCGATCTCTACGCCGGGTCGGGTTCGCTGGGGGTGGAGAGCGGCAGCCGTGGAGCCCGGACGGTGGAACTCGTGGAGTCTGACGCCAAGGCCAGCGCTGTCTGCCAGCGGAACGCCGACCTCATCAATGGCGTCCTCGGCCGCAAAGCCGTCACGGTGCACCGTTCCAAGGTCGAGCCGTTCCTGGACCGCGCGGCGCCCGACGACACCTGGGACCTCGTATTCGTCGACCCGCCGTATCCGCTGGAGGAGGAGGCGCTGGCCGCCGTCCTCCAGAAGCTTTCCGCCCACCTGGCACCGGCGGCGGTGGTGGTGGTGGAACGCTCGTCCCGTTCCCCTGAACCGCAATGGCCCGGCGCCCTGGCACGGTTCGCGGAAAAGAAATACGGCGAAACCAGGCTGTGGTTCGCGGAGCCCTTCGTCCCCGACGCCATCGACAGCGATGACGTTCCGGCGGTGGCAGAACCGGAAGGATCCGGGTACTAGCCCCGGCCGGGGGAGCCACCCCGGCCGGGCCACATTCCACACGGTTATCCCGCCAGCGGGTCCAAATCCACTCCTGCCAGCACTTTTGCCGGGTGCGGGCCGCGGGCGGCGAGTTCCGCCGACCACTCCTCCGGCCACGGCACCTGCGTTCCGGCCAGGATGATATTGCCCGGATAGCGTCCCTGGAACATCCCTGCTTCGGCAAAGGCGGCCACATCAGCCATCGCCTGCCGCATCGCCGCCACCTGGCTGCGGACCAGCGTCAGGCCCTGCTCGTCGCCCACATTGACCACCAGCACGCCCCGCGGGCCAAGCCGTGCCCGCACCTCCCGGTAGAACTCCGCACTGGCAATATGGGCCGGGGCCTCGGGCCCGGAAAAGATGTCCAGGATCACGACGTCGAACATCAGGCCGGGGTCGAGCTCACCGAGTGCCTCCCGGGCGTCGCCCGTGATGGTCAGCAGGTCCGTTCCCTCCGGAAGCGGAAGCTGGCGCAGGACAAAGTCCAGCAGCTCACGCTCCAGCTCCACTGCGTACTGCTGCGACCCAGGTCGGGTCGCCTGGATGTAGCGCGCCAGCGTCAGCGCCCCTGCCCCGAGATGGAGTGCCTTCACAGGGACTCCGGGAGGCGCTGCGAGGTCCACCAGATGCCCGATCCGCCGGAGGTATTCGTAGAAGATCTCTTCGGGGTGGGCAAGATTTACGTGCGACTGCTCCGAACCGCCGATGCTGAGCACATAGCTGCCCTCGGTGAACGCGTCCGGTTCGATGGAGGCATGCTGGCCCGTGGTCTGCAGGAACCGTGCAGCCTGCCCCTGGCTCCTGGCGGCCATCAGAGCCTTCCGCTGAGCGTGGCAAGCCGTTCCGCGGCCTCTTCAAGAACTTCGGTCCTTTTGCAGAAGGCGAAACGGAGCAGGCTGCGCGTCCTGGCGGCGCCCTCCGGATGGCAGAACACCGGGACCGGGATTGCGGCCACGCCAATCAGGGCCGGAAGCCGCCTGGCCAGGTCAACGGAGTCTTCGATGCCCAGAGGGGCGGTGTCCACATTGATGAAGTAGGTGCCCTGCGGGGAAAGCACATCAAACCCGGCGGCGGCCAGTCCCTGGCGGAGGATGTTGCGCTTATGCTCCAGGTCCGCGGCGATGCCCGTGTAAAAAGCGTCTGGCAGTGCCAGCCCCGCAGCGATGGCTGCCTGGAACGGCGTCCCGGAGCTGTAGGTGAGGAATTGCTTCACGGTGCGGGCAGCAGCCACGAGCTCGGCGGGACCTGAGAGCCAGCCGATTTTCCAGCCGGTGAGGGAAAAGGTCTTTCCGGCGGATGAGATGGTGATGGTCCGCTCCGCTGCGCCAGGCAGGCATGCCACCGGCAGATGTGAAACACCGAACGTGAGGTGTTCATACACTTCATCGGTGATGATGATGCTGCCGTGTTTCCGGGCGAGGTCCACCACGCGCTGAAGCACGTTCCGGGGAAAGACCGCACCGGTCGGGTTGTGCGGATTGTTCAGCAGCACCACGCGGGTCCGTTCGCTGAAGGCAGCCTCAAGGGCTGCCATGTCCGGCTGGAAGTCCGGGGCAAGCAGCGGCGCCGTCACGTGGGTGGCGCCGGCGAGGCCGATCACTGCTCCGTAGGAATCGTAGAAGGGTTCAAAGGTCAGCACCTCGTCGCCGGGACCGGCAAACGCGAGAAGGGCTGCTGCGATACCTTCCGTGGCGCCGGTGGTGACGATGACCTCTGTGTCCGGGTTCAACGTGAGCCCATAAAAGCGCTCCTGGTGCGCGGCGACGGCTTCGCGCAGCTGCGGGAGGCCTTTGCCGGGCGCGTACTGGTTTGCTCCGGCAGAAATCGCGGCACGGGCTGCCTCCCGGATCTCCAGCGGCCCGTCCTCGTCGGGAAAGCCCTGGCCGAGGTTGATGGCGCCGGTCTGGAGGGCCAAACCGGTCATCTCTTCGAAGATGGTGACACCCAGGGTGCCGTCGGGTGCCAGGAGGTTGGCGCCCAGCGCGGCGCGCTGCCAGGGAGCAGGAGCCAGGGGCGGGGAAAGTTCCCGTGGAGGATGCATCCAGTCATGGTATCCCGGGCTTTTCATGGGGTAGGTTCGGAGCATGAGACGAGCTGTCTGCCCAGGATCCTTCGACCCCATCCACAACGGCCATCTTGAAGTCATCGCACGGGCGGCCGGACTCTTTGACGAAGTCATCGTCGCGATTTCCACCAATTACGCCAAAAAGTACAGGTTCACCCTGGACGAGCGGCTGGAGATGGCACGCGAGACCCTCGCTTCGCTCAAAGGCATCGTGGTTGAGCCGGTGGGGGAGGGCCTGCTGGCCGAATATTGCCGCCAGCGCGGTGTGTCGGCCATCGTCAAGGGGCTTCGGTCGTCCTCGGATTTCGACTACGAGCTGCCCATGGCCACCATGAACCGGCAGCTGAGCGGCGTGGAAACAGTCTTCCTGCCGGCCGAGGCCCACTATGTCCACCTGTCCTCCACGCTGATCAAAGAGGTGGCAGCCCTTGGCGGCAGCGTGTCTGAGTATGTCCCAAGATCCGTCCAACGGAGGATGCTGACTGGCGAGCCTGCACAGGATCAGCTGCCGAGGCGGTAGGCTGGTCCGGTACTTCGGCGCCGCCGGCCGCCGGTTTGAGTCCCCGTGACTCTTCAGGCTAAGATGGTACGTCGGTCATATGTTCAACAGGAGTTCTCATTAAAAGAGATGCTGGTTCGCCCTTGGCGTTCGACGTCAAGGACCTCGGGCGCAGCCCGGGAAGCATGCGGACACTGAAGGAACATGTACCCGCACCAAGTGACCTTGGTGTGGCGCTCATTGGTGTTCAGGAAGGCTCGGATGTCGAGCTGGATCTGAGGCTTGAGGCCGTACACGAAGGAATTCTGGTATCAGGAACCGTCCTCACGGAAGTAACCGGTGAGTGCGGTCGATGCCTGGATCCCCTTGCGTATGACCTTGAGGTCAATGTGCAAGAACTTTTCTTCTATGAAGGTGTTGAGCTTTCGGACGAAGAAGATGATGAAGAGCAACGTCGAGTCGAGCACGATGTAATCGATCTTGAACCGGTGTTGCGGGACGCGGTTGTCACCAACCTGCCGTTCCAGCCGGTGTGCCGGGAAGACTGCCAGGGTCTTTGCTCCGAATGTGGAGTTCGCCTGGAAGACGAGCCGGGGCACCACCACGAGGTCTTGGATCCTCGCTGGGCTGCCCTAGCTGATATGGCTAAGCCTGACCGGCAAAATTGATTTGTACGTGTTTGTCTAGAGAGAAATGAGTTAGCCGTGGCTGTTCCCAAGCGGAAAATGTCTCGCTCGAATACCCGCGCCCGCCGCTCGCAGTGGAAGGCGACCGCCCCCCACCTGGTGAAGACCGTTGAGAACGGCCAGGTTACTTACAGCCTGCCGCACCAGGCTAAAGTCGTCACCGACTCTGCTGGCACTGCGCTGTTCCTTGAGTACAAGGGCCGCAAGGTCGCTGACGTCTAATCGGCCACTAAGGCTGACCAGATGTCTTCAACTGAAGAGCTTCTGAAGCGTCTCGGTGTCACTATTGACGCCGGGACGCTTCGTCTTGCGCTCACACACCGTTCGTACGCCTACGAAAACGGCGGCATTCCCACGAATGAGCGGCTGGAATTCCTCGGCGACTCAATCCTGGGTTTCTCCGTTACTGATGCCCTCTACCGGGACAACCCGGACCTTCCGGAGGGAGACCTGGCAAAGCGCCGCTCAGCCGTGGTCAGCACACGCGCGCTGGCAAACATTGGACGCAGCCTTGGAATTGGCGACTACATCTACCTTGGGCAGGGCGAGAAGCTCACCGAAGGCAAGAACAAGGCGTCCATCCTGGCCGACACCATGGAGGCGCTGATCGGTGCCACCTATGTGTCAAACGATATCGAGACCGCCCGCCAGCTTGTCATGAGGCTCATCGGGCCCCTGCTGAAGGACGCTGCCGTGCTCGGTGCGGGGACAGACTGGAAAACCAGCATCCAGGAGCTTGCCGCCAGCCGCCAGCTGGGCACCATCCACTACGCTGTGGACGGTGCGGGTCCGGACCATGCCCGGACTTTCACGGCAGTCCTGAACATCGGGGGCAAACCCTGCGGCAAGGGCTCCGGACACTCCAAGAAGGAAGCCGAGCAGGAAGCCGCAGCCGATGCCTGGCGCGTCCTTTCCGGAACTGGTCCTTCCGACGCATCCGGCAAGTCCACCGGTTCCGTAGCAGCCAAGTAGGCACCGTGCCGGAACTCCCCGAGGTGGAAGTGGTCCGCCGCGGCCTGGTGAGCTGGGTCCGCGGCCGGAGCATCGAAGCCGTTGATGTACTGGACCCGCGGTCAGTCCGCCGCCACTCCCTCGGGGTCAGGGATTTCATCGGCAACCTCGAAGGCACCACGGTGACCGACGTTGTACGCCGGGGCAAATTCCTCTGGCTGCCGCTTTCGGACAACTCCCAGGCTCAGGAGGGGGCTACCCCCGACGCGTTCGCGCGGCCCGCTGTCGCGCTGATGGCGCACCTGGGCATGAGCGGCCAGCTCCTGATGCAGGACAGCCAGGTCCCGGACGAAAAGCATCTCAAAGTGCGGTTCCGGCTCAGCGCCCGTGATGGGATGCCGAAAGAACTGCGGTTCGTGGACCAGCGGATTTTTGGAGGCCTCTTTGTCACGGCCATGGTGCCCACGGACGACGGCGGCCCGGGCGGCCTGGCTGAATCGCCCCTCCCGCTGATTGCGGAAGAGGCCTCGCATATTGCCCGGGACCCGCTGGATCCGGCCTTCTCCTTCGACCTCTTCTACCGCCGGCTGCGGAAGCGCAAAACGGGGCTTAAACGCGCTCTCCTGGACCAGGGCCTGGTGTCCGGCATCGGTAATATCTACGCCGACGAGGCACTGTGGCGGGCGCGGCTGCACTATGCCCGGCCCACCGAGACACTGCGCAGGGGCGAAGCCGAAAGAGTGGTCAGCAGCGCCCGCGAGGTGATGCTCGATGCACTTGCAGCAGGCGGCACCAGCTTCGACTCCCTCTACGTGAACGTCAACGGGGCCTCCGGATACTTTGACAGGTCCCTGAACGCCTACGGCCGCGAAGGCGAGCCCTGCAAGCGCTGCGCGGCCGCCGGAATCCACGCCACGATCCGCCGTGAGCAGTTCATGAACCGCTCATCGCACACCTGCCCGGTCTGCCAGCCCCGTCCCCGCAACGGACACTGGTAGCCACTCCGTAAGTACGGACGCGATCCCTGGCGGTGGTCCGGTGAACGGCGCGAACCGGGCCGCCGGAGTGCAGGGCGGAAGCCGTGGGAATCCCGTATTTTGGCCGGAGACGAAGTAGATTTAGGGTCTGCGAAAGCAGCCGCTACAGCCACTCAGGAGATCCGAAACGCCTTGCACCTCAAAAGCCTCACCGTCCGGGGGTTCAAGTCTTTTGCGTCCGCCACCACCTTCGACTTTGAGCCGGGCGTCACTGCCGTAGTCGGCCCGAACGGTTCCGGCAAGTCGAATGTGGTGGACGCGCTGGCCTGGGTGATGGGCGAGCAGGGCGCCAAAACCCTCCGCGGCGGCAAGATGGAGGATGTGATCTTCGCCGGCACATCGGGCCGGCCGCCCCTGGGCAGGGCCCACGTTTCGCTGACCATCGACAACACCGACGGTGCCCTGCCGATCGAATACAGCGAAGTCACCATCTCCAGGACCCTGTTCCGCACGGGCGGGTCCGAATACGCCATTAACGGCGCAGGTTGCCGCCTGCTCGACATCCAGGAACTCCTGTCCGATTCGGGCCTCGGCCGGGAAATGCACGTCATCGTGGGGCAGGGACAGCTGGACCGCATCCTGCATGCCACGCCTGAGGACCGGCGGGGCTTCATCGAGGAAGCGGCCGGCATCCTCAAGCACCGCCGGCGCAAAGAACGGACGGTCCGCAAACTCGAGGCGATGCAAGCCAATCTCCAGCGCCTCTCCGACCTCACCGGCGAAATACGGCGCCAGCTCACACCGCTGGGCAAGCAGGCCGAGGTGGCCCGCCGGGCCCAGCGCGTCCAGTTTGACGTCCGGGACGCCCGGGCCCGGCTGCTGGCTGACGACCTTGTCCAGCTGCAGCTTGCCTTGGAACAGGATGTGGCGGACGAAGAGGCTCTCAAGGCCCGGCGGACGGTGGTCAACCAGGAGTTGGAGGAGGGCCGCCGGCAGCAGGCAACGCTTGAGCAGCTGGCGGCGGAGGCCACGCCGGCATTGAACGCCGCCAGGGATACCTGGTACCGGTTGTCGGCGGCGAGGGAGCGGCTTCGTTCCCTCGGCTCGCTCGCCGGGGACCGCAGCCGCCTGCTCGGGTCCGTGGATTCCGCACCACCTCCGGGACGGGATCCGGAACAGCTGGAACGCCAGGCCGCGCGTGTCCGCGAGGAGCTTGCCGAACTCGAACAGTCCATCCTGGACCGGCGGGGCGCCCTGGAATCCGCCACTGCCGTAAAGGTCCAGGCCGAACGGGATGCCCATGCCGAAGATCAGCGGCTTACCGCGGAACTGCGGGCCGTGGCGGACCGGCGCGAGGGGCTGGCCCGCCTGGCAGGACAAGTGGCGGCGGCCAGGTCGCGGGTCGAATCCGCGCAGGCCGAGCTGGGCAGGCTGCGGGAATCGGTGGCCGCCGGTGCCGAGCGCCGTGCCCGCGCACAGGCCGAATTCACAGCCCTGGAAAACCAGGTGGCAGGAGTTGAAGAGGGCGAGGAATCGCTCGATGCCGACTACGAGGCCGCAAGCGCTGCCCTGGACGGCGTCCTCAGCGAAATCTCGGACCTGAAGGCAGCCATCAACGAGGGGATCCGCAAGCGTGACGCCCTGGCAGCCCGCCGTGATGCGTTGAAGCTCGGGCTGGACCGCAAGGACGGCGCCAGGCATGTCCTGCAGTCCGGAATCCCCGGCGTTCACGCAAGCCTCGCCGCGGAACTCGCGGTGGAGTCCGGATTCGAAACGGCGGTCGCCGCCGCCCTGGGGGAGGCATCGGAGGCGATTGTTGTACAGGATCCGTCCACGGCCGCCGAGGTACTGCAGCGGCTCAACGACGACGACGCCGGCCGGGCGTCACTCCTCATCGCTTCCGCGGCGGGCACTGACCTGCAGGACACAACCCTGCCTGACCTGCACGGGGAAGCCCAATGGGCCGCGGCCTTGGTGTCCGGCGACGGCAGGTCCCTGGCACTGGTCAGGCACCTGCTGTCCCGTACCGCCGTCGTTCCCGACATTGAAGGCGCCGCCGCACTGGTGGCGGCGCAGCCCGGCCTCACGGCCGTTACCCGCGCGGGGGACATTTTCACAGCGCTGTCAGTTACGGGAGGCTCGGCCAGGACGCCGTCACTGCTTGAAGTCCAGGCCGCCGTGGACGACGCCGACAGACAGCTTTCGGCGGTGACCACCGCGATGGAACAAAACAGGTTCGCCCTGGCAGGCGCTGAAGCCAGGCGCGCCGAGGCGCAGGAACGGGCCGACGCGGCCCTGGACAAGCTCCACGAGTCCGACGCGAGGCTCGCGGCAGTGGCGGAACGCCTCGGCCACCTTAACTCCCTGCTGCGCAGCGCCGTCGGCGAAAGTGACAGGCTGGCGGCTTCGTTGGTCCGTGCCGAGGCAAACGTTGTGGCGGAGGAAGAAGCGCTCGCCGCCGTCGCTGCCCGCCTGGCGGCGGCTCAGGAGGTGCCCCTGGAGCAGGAGCCGTCAACTGAACACCGGGACGCTTTGGCCCGGACGGCGTCCCAGGCCCGCGCCGCCGAAGTGGAGGCGCGGCTGTCCCTGCGGAGCGCCGAGGAACAGCTTTCTGCCACCCGCAACCGCGTGGCATCGCTGGAACGTGCTGCCGCCACGGAACGCCGGGCCCGCGAGGAAGCGGCCGAACGGGCCCGCCGCCGTCGCGTCCAGGCCCGGCGCGCAGCGGCAGTTTCGGCAGCCGTAGGCCTCGCACTCCGCCACGTGGACATCTCCGTTGACCTTGCACGGCACGAGCGGGACCTCGCCGAGGAGAACCGTGAGCTGCGGGACCGGGGGCTAAAGGAAATCCGGAACGCGAATGAGGCGCTGGCCCGGGAGCTTTCCGACCTTACGGACAACGTGCACCGGGACGAGCTGGCCCGTGCCCAACAGCGCGCACGGATCGAGGCGCTGGAGACGCGCTCCATTGATGAACTGGGGATCACCCCCGACGCCCTGGTGGACGAGTTCGGGCCTCACGTGCCTGTTCCGGTTCCCGCGGACGAAAGCGCCGACAAATGGGCCGCCCTTCGCGCGCCCGTTGATGCCGGCGGAGAAGAGATCAGGGAGGGCAAGCCCTACGACCGCCCGGAGCAGGAGAAGCGCCTGCGGAAAGCCGAGCGGGATCTTGCCAGCCTCGGCAAGGTGAACCCCCTGGCGCTGGAGGAGTTCGCCGCGCTGGAAGAGCGGCACCAGTTCCTCAGCACACAGCTTGAGGACCTCAAAGCCAGCCGCAAGGACCTGCTGGACATCATCAAGGAAGTGGATGACAGGGTCCAGCGGGTCTTCACGGAAGCCTTCGAAGACACCCAGGCCCAGTTCGTCAGGGTTTTCGAACGGCTCTTTCCCGGCGGCGAGGGACGGCTGGTCCTCACGGATCCCGCGGACATGCTCACCACGGGCATCGAGGTGGAGGCCCGCCCCGCCGGCAAGAAAATCAAACGGCTCTCGCTGCTGTCCGGCGGTGAACGGTCGCTGACCGCAGTGGCACTGCTGGTGGCGATCTTCAAGGCGCGGCCGTCCCCGTTCTATGTGATGGACGAGGTGGAGGCCGCCCTGGATGACACCAACCTCGGCAGGCTCATCACCATCTTCGAGGAACTGCGGGAATCCAGCCAGCTCATTGTGATCACCCACCAGAAGCGCACCATGGAAGTGGCGGACGCCCTCTACGGCGTCACAATGCGGGGCGACGGCGTTTCCACCGTTATCAGCCAGCGGCTCGGCGCCGAGGTGTAGGCACGGGATCCTGGCGGCGTCGGGGCAGGTCAAGCGTCCCCAGCCGCCCAAAACGCCTGTTCCGTTTGTGAGAAGCTAGGGGAGTGAATGACATCCTTCCCATTATCCTGTCCATTGTTGCTGCCCTGGCGGTTATCGGCGGGCTGATTCCTGTCCTGCTGAAGACTCGGAAGAACATCACCAGGTACCCGGGTACCCGTGACGCCAACGATCCGGAGATCCAGTCCGGCGGCAGCACCCTGGTGGCTGACGGGCCGGCGGTTGCGGACCGGAAGGCACCGGAGGAAATTGCCCTCGATGACCTGGACGCCACGACTGTTCCCGACACCGCCGCCGGGCTGGAAGTCATTCCGGTGGAAACCCCGCTGCCCGTGGCGGGCCGGCTCATGCGCCTGCGGGAGCGGCTGGTCCGCTCCAACAACATCATGGGCAAAGGCCTGCTGGCCCTGCTCTCCAGCGACAAAATCGACGAGGACGTCTGGGACGAAGTAGAGGAAACCCTCCTTCTGGCAGACCTTGGCACCGAGCCCACCATGCAGCTGGTGGATGCCCTGCGCGAGCGGGTCAAGGTACTGGGCACCCGGACCCCGGAGGACGTCAAGAAACTGCTCCGCGAGGAGCTCATCAAGCTGGTGGACCCCACCATGGACCGCAGCCTCAATGTCCAGCGCCACGCCGACAAGCCCGCCGTCATGATGGTGGTGGGCGTGAACGGTGTGGGTAAGACCACCACCGTGGGCAAACTGGCACGCGTACTGGTGGCCGAAGACAAGGACGTCCTGCTGGGCGCCGCCGATACCTTCCGCGCCGCAGCCGCCGAGCAGCTTGCCACGTGGGGCCAGCGTGTTGGCGTCCCCACCGTCAAGTCCGACATTGACGGCGCCGACCCCGCCTCGGTGGCCTACGAAGCCGTCAAGGCAGGCATTGACCAGGAAGTGGACGTCGTGATGATCGACACCGCCGGACGTCTGCAGAACAAGGTCGGCCTGATGGACGAGCTCGGCAAGGTCAAGCGCGTCATCGAAAAGCTTGCCGAAGTTGATGAGGTGCTGCTCGTCCTGGATGCCACCACCGGCCAGAACGGCCTGAACCAGGCACGGGTATTCTCCGAGGTTGTCAACATCACCGGCATCGTCCTGACCAAGCTGGACGGGACGGCCAAGGGTGGAATCGTCGTTGCCATCCAGAAGAGCCTCGGCGTTCCGGTGAAGCTGATCGGCCTGGGCGAGGGCGCGGACGATCTTGCCCCGTTCGAGGCCGAGGGCTTTGTGGACGCGCTGCTGAACTGAGCTGCGGATCCGTCCTGCGCCCGGCCGGTTCCTAGGGCCTGGCTGACTGGAGGGTCTCCCGGGTGGCGAGCCAGGTGAACGCGGCCACCAGCATGATGCCGCCGGTGACACCGAAGGCCCAGCCGAAGCCCAGCCGGTCGGCAAGCACGCCTGCCAGGACGGGCCCAACAATCGCGCCGACGTCGGACGTCATCTGGTAGACGGCCAGCACCTTCCCGCCGGAACGCCCGCTGCCGATCACGTCGGCGACGGCGGCCTGCTGGGCAGGGCCAAACAGCCCGGAGCCGATGCCGGCAACCGCTGAAGCGGCCAGGAACCAGCCGAGGTCTGACGTGAAGCCGATGCCGGCGGTGGCGAGACCGGCCACCAGCAGGCCCCAGATCATCATGGGTTTGCGTCCCAAGCTGTCGGCCAGGCGACCGGAAAACGTCAGGGCGGCGGCGTTACCGGCGGCAAAGACCGCCAGTGCCAGCCCCGCCGCTTCGGGGCCGGAGCCGAACGCAGCGGCAGCAAACAGGGGAACGGTGGCCATGCGGACTCCAAAGGTGGCCCACCCGTTGGCGAAGCTGGAAAACAGGGCTGACCGGTAGGCGCCGGTCCCCAGCGCCTCCCCGAGGCGCATGTCCGGCGCCTTGTCCCGGGAATCCCGGGACCCGCGGCGCTGGTGGCTCAACTGGGTCTGCACCACGATTGCGGCGATCACCAGGGCGCCGGCGTAGGCCAGGAATGGGATCCGCAGCCCGAAACCGGCCAAAAGGCCGCCCACGATCGGACCGCAGACGTTGCCGATCAGGAACGCTGACGCATAGGCGCCGGACACCCTGCCCCGGCTCTCCGGCGGCGCCAGCCTGACCACCAGAGCCATGGACGCCACGGTGAACATCACGGAACCGGCACCGCCCAGCCCCCGGAAAAGCAGCAGCTGCCAGTAGTCCTGGGCAAAGGCGCACGCCGCCGTGGACCCGGCCACAATCAGCAGGCCCGCCACGTAAACGGGCCGTTCGCCCAGCCGGCCGATCAGGGTTCCGCCTGCCGGAGCAAAAATGAGCCGCATGAAGGCAAAAATCGCCACGATCACCGCCGCCTCGGTGTTTCCCACGCCAAAGGTTGTGGCGAATTGCGGCAATACGGGCGCAACAAGCCCGAATCCAAGCGCGATCAGGAACGCGGCGGCGAGCATCACCTTGATGTCGCGCGGGAGCTTGTCCCGTCGCGGCCGAAGGCGCGCCAAAATCCTTGATGTGGCGCCGCTCACGCGGGGTGCTGCAGTCATGAAGCGGAGTTCCTTGCAGAGAGTGCGGCCGGGGTCCGGCGGGAGTGGTGAAACACAACCGTAACAACCCGGATATGCACCATTTACTTCCTAGAGGTTCTTGTAACAGAGCGGCAATCTAAATCCTCTCCGGGCGAAACACGCCGCCGACACAATTTTTACAGGACGCAAAAAGGCGTTGGCAGGCGGAGCATTCCGCAACATTCGATGAGAGAGGACGTGCACCATGGAACTTACCGCAGGTCACGTTTGGCTCATGGTGGCGGCAGCACTTGTGCTGTTTATGACACCGGGCCTGGCATTTTTCTACGGCGGCATGACCCGTGCCAAGGCAGCACTGAACATGATGATGATGAGCTTCATCTCCATCGGCATCGTGAGCGTTGTGTGGGTACTGTGGGGCTACTCCATGACGGGCGGTGATGGCTTCCTGCAGATCGTCGGCAACCCGTTCACCAGCTTTGGTCTCGAGGGAGTCAACACGGCAGACACGCCGGACGGCCTCATCCTTGTCGGCTACGGTGCCACCTTTGCCATCATCACTGTGGCTCTGATCAGCGGTGCGATCGCTGACCGCGCCAAGTTCGGCGCCTGGTCGGTGTTCGTGCCCGTGTGGGTGACCCTCGTGTACTGCCCGCTCGCCTACATGGTGTGGGGTGGCGGCCTCTTCGGTGAGGAAGGCGCGATTGGCCAGGCCCTCGGCCCGGCCATCGACTTCGCCGGCGGCACCGTGGTCCACATCAACGCCGGTGTGGCGGCCCTGATCCTCGTCCTGATCATCGGCAACCGCAAGGGCTTCGGCAAGGACCCCAACCACCGCCCGCACAACATCCCGTTCGTGATGCTCGGAGCAGCCATCCTGTGGTTCGGCTGGTTCGGCTTCAACGGCGGCCTTGCCTCCTCTGCTGAACAGGGTGGCGTCATCTGGGTCAACACGCTCGCGGCTCCCGCAGCGGCGATGCTCGGCTGGCTCGTCACCGAACGCATCCGCGACGGACACCCCACCTCCCTCGGCGCCGCTTCCGGTGTGGTCGCCGGCCTGGTGGCCATCACCCCGGCCTGCGCGAACGTCAGCCCTGTCGGTGCCCTTGGCCTCGGCGTCGTGGCCGGTGTCGCCTCTGCCCTGGCTGTTGGCCTGAAGTTCCGCTGGGGCTTCGACGACTCGCTCGACGTTGTAGGCGTCCACCTCGTGTCCGGCATCATCGGCACCGTTGCCCTCGGCTTCATCGCACTGCCCACAGACGGCGTGGGCGGCGGCCTCTTCTACGGTGGCGGCATGACCCAGATGTGGGCACAGCTGGCAGCGGCAGGCATCGCCATCGCGTACTCGGCAATCCTGACCGCGATCATCGCCTTCGCCATCCACAAGACCATGGGCTTCCGCGTCTCGCAGGAACAGGAAACGGTGGGTGTGGACCTCAGCCTGCACGCCGAGACCGCCTACGAGTTCGGTGTGGGCGGCCACGGTGGAAGCTTCCAGCCGCTGCACGACATGATCACCGGCAAGAACCAGCAGGAAACCTCTGACCAGCCCGCAGCGGCTGCCCAGAAGAACGAATCAGCAACAGGCAAGGAAAGCGTGGGGGCATGAAACTGATTACTGCTATCGTCAGGCCGGAAAAGCTCGAAGCCATCCGGGAAGGACTGGAAGCCTACGGCGTACAGGGCCTGACGGTCAGCGCGGCCAGCGGTTACGGCCGGCAGCGGGGCTACACCGAGGTTTACCGCGGTGCAGAGTACAACGTGGATCTCCTGCCGAAGATCCGGGTGGAGGTGCTGGCCACGGACGAGCAGGCTGACGACATCCTGGACGTCATCATCGCCAGCTCCAACACCGGCCGTGCCGGTGACGGCAAGGTTTGGACCATGGACGTTTTCGAAGCCGTCCGGGTCCGGACCGGTGAACGGGGAGTCGCCGCCATCTAGGGCGGAGCGTCTTCTCCCGGAACCTGAAGAGCAAGCAGGAGCGGGCAGGAAACCGGAAGGTTTCCTGCCCGCTCTGTCGTTAATAGCGCAGGGCCGTAAGTCGTGCGCCCGGGCCTCAGGACCCGCTGTCAGCACGCCCTGCGGTAGGCCAGGAAGCGGGCCCGGCCGAACCGGCGCCGTACTCCTCAAGCGGGACGTCGTTGCGCTGCCAGGCCAGAAGCACCGGCTCAACAATCCGCCAGCAGTCCTCCGCGGTGTCGCCGCGGACAGACAGCAGGGGATCACCGGCGAGCACGCCCTCCAGGACTTCGCCATAGGGGAGGAGTTCGGAGGCACTCAGTTCGGCCTGAAGGGTGGCCCGGCTCAAGCTGAAGATGTCTCCGGGGCCATTCACGTCGACGTCGAACTGCAAAGTGTCCGGACCGAAGCCGATCCGCAGCTGGTTCGGCGAGTCCACGCCCGTGAAGCCCTTGGGCAGGTGGGGGACCGGGCGGAACGTGACCACGGCTTCCTTGCGCTTGGCACCCAAAGCCTTGCCGGACCGCAGGACGAACGGGACATCCTTCCATCGCCAGTTGTCGATCCCTATCTGGATCTCCGCGAGGGTTTCGGTTCCGCGGTCCGCGTCCACTCCCTCCTCCCTGGCGTAGTCCGGCACCGCCTTTCCTGCCACAGAGCCTGCGGTGTAGCGTGCCCTGCGGGTGGAGGCGGCGAAGGGGGCACGGACGCGGCTGGCCCGAAGGACGGCGGAGATGGCATCGCGCAGGTCCCGCTCGCCCACGGTGGCCGGCGGCTCGATGGCCATCAGGGCCATAATCTGCAGCAGGTGGCTTTGGACCATGTCCCGGAGGGCGCCGGCGCCGTCGTAGTAGCGCGCCCGCCCTTCCAGGGCCAGGTCCTCGTCAAAGATGATTTCCACCTTTTCAATGTGGTGGCGGTTCCAGACGGGCTCAAGGAAGTTGTTGGCAAAGCGCAGGCCCAGGATGTTCAGCACGGTGGCCTTGCCCAGGAAGTGGTCAACCCGGTGGATGTGGTCCTCGGGCACCAGCCGCACCAGGGTGCGGTTAAGGGACCGTGCGGATTCCTCACCCGACCCGAAGGGTTTCTCCATCACCAGCCGCGTCCCGTCCGGGACGTCCTCGGGCTGCAAGGCCTCACACGCGAGCTGGCTGATCTTCGGGGGGAGCGCAAAATAGACGGCCACGGGCCCCTCGAGGCTGCGCAGCAGTGCGGCAAGGCCGCCGCCGGCGGTGACGTCCAGCTGATGGTAGACAGTTTCCTTTTCGAGCGCCTGAAGCGCTTCCTGTCCCTCGGCGGCTGCGGCTTCGGCGGTTGCAGCAAACGACGAATGCACCCTCTCCCGCCACTGTTCCGGGGTCCACGGATCAGATCCCGCCCCGACGAGCCGCAGCCCTGCGGCGCGGCCCTTCGCCACCAGCCGCGCCAGCCCGGGCAGGAGGAGCCGGCCGGTGAGATCGCCGGAGGCACCGAGGATGAGCAGGGTTCTTACAGTTGTTTGGCTCGTCATTTTGCCAGCATGCCATCTTGGGTGCCCGACTTGGTACCCTAGATAGTCGAGTCCCGATCATCCACTGAAAGAAGTGCACGGCGCGTGTTCAATTCACTCTCTGACCGGTTGACAGCAACCTTCAAGAATCTCCGCGGCAAAGGCCGCCTCACCGAGGCCGACGTCGATGCAACAGTCCGCGAGATCCGCCGCGCCCTTCTGGACGCCGACGTTGCAGTCCCCGTTGTCCGGGAATTCACGGGGCGGGTCCGCGAACGCGCCCTGGGCGCCGAGGTATCGGCCGCATTGAACCCGAGCCAGCAGATCGTCAAGATCGTCAACGAGGAACTCGTGGAGATCCTCGGCGGCGAGACCCGCCGCATCCGGCTCGCCAAAAACGGCCCCACGATCATCATGCTGGCCGGCCTGCAGGGTGCCGGTAAGACAACCCTGGCCGGCAAGCTGTCCAAGTGGCTGAAGGCGCAGGGCCACAGCCCCATGCTGGTGGCCTGTGACCTGCAGCGACCCAACGCCGTCACCCAGTTGCAGGTGGTGGGCCAGCGCGCCAACGTGCCGGTGTTCGCGCCCCACCCGGGTGCCACCTCGTCCGAACTTGAGCATCCTGCGGGTGACCCCGTGGCGGTGGCGCGCGCCGGCGTCGAGGAAGCCCGCCAGAAGCTGCACGACGTCGTCATCGTTGACACCGCGGGCCGCCTCGGCGTCGACGCCGACATGATGGAACAGGCACGCCAGATCCGCCGCGCCATCGTGCCCAACGAAGTCCTGTTCGTCATCGACGCAATGATCGGCCAGGACGCCGTGAACACGGCGCACGCCTTCGACGAAGGCGTCAACTTCACCGGCATCGTCCTCTCCAAGCTCGACGGTGACGCCCGCGGTGGTGCCGCGCTGTCCGTCGCGTCGGTCACCGGTAAGCCCGTGATGTTCGCCTCCACCGGCGAGGGCCTGGACGACTTCGAGCTGTTCCACCCGGACCGGATGGCCTCGCGCATCCTGGACATGGGCGATGTCCTCACGCTCATCGAGCAGGCCGAAAAGTCCTGGGACAAGGACGAAGCTGCCCGGATGGCGAAGAAGTTCGCCGACCAGGAGGACTTCACCCTGGACGACTTCCTGGCCCAGATGCAGCAGATCCGCAACATGGGCTCCATGAAGAAGATGCTCATGATGATGCCCGGCGCGCAGAACATCCGCCAGCAGCTGGAGCAGTTCGACGAGCGCGAGATCGACCGCGTGGAAGCGATTGTCCGCTCCATGACCCCGCACGAGCGCGTTGCGCCCAAGATCATCAACGGGTCCCGCCGCGCCCGCATCGCGCGCGGCTCCGGCGTGCACGTTTCCGAGGTCAACGGCCTGCTGGAACGATTCGCCCAGGCCCAGAAGATGATGAAGAAGATGGCCCAGGGCGGCATGCCGGGCATGCCCGGGATGCCCGGAATGCCCGGGGCGGGCGGCGGAGCCCGGAAGAACGCCAAGAACGCACCGAAGAAGAAGGCAAAGTCGGGCAACCCGGCAAAGGCCGCCCAGGAGCGCAAGGACGCTGAAGCACGCCGTGCCAATGCAGCCAAGGCCCTGCCCACCGGCGCGGCCTTCGGCCAGCAGGGGGGCGACTTCGATCCGTCCCAGCTGAACCTGCCCAAGGGCTTCGACAAGTTCCTCGGCAAGTAACAGCATCCCGACCAGGTAGCAGCAGGTGTCGTTTTGAGGGCTCAAAACGACACCTGCTGCCGTTTGCAGGGGTTGCCGGTGCCGTGGAATAGGGTTGGGTCATGTTCAAGCAGAGGGTAGTGTTCGTGCACGGCGCCGGAAGTTTCGGCGCCGCGGCCTGGCCGCGCCAACACGGTATGGCGCTGTCCTACGACGCACTGTTCCTGCGCCGCCACGGGTACGATCCCGTCGCCGAACCCGTGGAGTCCTCCTTCGCCGAGGACACGGCCATCGTGCTGCGGTCCCTGGCGGACGACGGCCGCGGTGCCGCGGGCGGACACATCGTGGCTCATGCACAAGGGGCCATCGCCGCCATGATGGCCGCCGTCGAACGGCCCGACCTCGTCTATTCGCTGACCCTCGTGGAGCCGGCGTGCCTCTCCCTTACCGCGGAACTGCCGGCCACAGCGGCCCATATCCGCCTCATGCAGCCGTTGTTCGACGTCCGCCGCCAACTCAGCGACGAGGATTTCCAGCGGGAGTTCGTCCGGCGGGTCTATGCCACGGACCTTCAGGAGCCGGTCACTGCCGAGGAGAAGCGCTCGGCCAGGCGGCTGCGGCTGCAGTCACCGTCGTGGGAGGCACCGCTGCACATCGTTCCGGGTGTCCCCACCCTGGTCCTGACCGGGGGATGGGAGCCCCTCTATGAGGAGATCGCCGGTTACCTCCGTGAGACGGGCGCCCTGCACCGCGTTGCTGCCGGGGGCCACCGGCCCCACGAGTCACGGGACGGCGACCGCGCCATCCGCTCCTTCATCAGCGAGGTCAGCAGGACCGAGCCTGCCAGGGCCTCCTGACCCCGGCCAGCACGCAGCCTTCCCGTCCGGCCGGCCCCCAATTGCCGGCCGGACGGGAAACTCGACGGGAGTCAGCTACGTCCCGCTGCCGGAACGTTCAGCTCCGGCAGGTACACCTTGGCCCCGGCGGCCATGAACTCCCGGCTCTTCGCGCGCATGCCTGAGGCCGCCTCGGCCAGGGCCGCCTGCGCCTCGGCGGACCCGTATTCGTCCCGGATGTCCTGGCTGATCCGCATGGAGCAGAACTTTGGCCCGCACATCGAGCAGAAGTGGGCAGTCTTGGCCGGTTCCGCGGGGAGCGTCTCGTCGTGGAAGGCCTCGGCCGTCACCGGGTCCATGGACAGCGCGAACTGGTCCCGCCAGCGGAACTCGAAGCGTGCCTTGGACAGCGCGTCATCCCGCTCGTGCGCCCCCGGGTGGCCCTTGGCAAGGTCGGCGGCGTGGGCGGCGATCTTGTACGTGATGACACCGGTTTTTACGTCGTCCTTGTTGGGCAGGCCCAGGTGTTCCTTCGGTGTGACGTAGCACAGCATGGCCGTGCCGTACCGGGCGATTTCCGTGGCACCGATCGCTGACGTGATGTGGTCATAACCGGGAGCCACGTCAGTGACCAGCGGCCCGAGTGTGTAGAACGGTGCCCCCTTGCAGAGTTCCTGCTGCCGTTCGACGTTTTCCCGGACCAGGTGGAACGGAATGTGCCCCGGGCCCTCCACCATCACCTGCACGTCGTATTTCCAGGCCCGCTGGGTGAGCTCGGCCAGCGTGTCCAGCTCCGCGAACTGCGCGGCGTCATTGGCATCCGCCGTAGCTCCCGGCCGCAGACCGTCGCCGAGGGAAAACGCGACGTCGTACCTGGCGAAGATTTCACACAGCTCGTCGAAGTGCGTGTACAGGAAGTTTTCCTGGTGGTGGGCCAGGCACCAGCCTGCCATGATGGAGCCTCCGCGCGAGACGATGCCCGTGACCCGGTTGGCGGTCAGCGGAACATACCGGAGCAGGACGCCGGCATGCACGGTCATGTAGTCCACACCCTGCTCGCACTGCTCGATCACGGTGTCGCGGAAAGTCTCCCAGGTCAGCGCATTGGCTTCCCCGTTGACCTTCTCCAATGCCTGGTAGATGGGCACGGTGCCGATCGGGACCGGGGAGTTGCGGATGATCCACTCCCGGGTGGTGTGGATGTCATCGCCGGTGGACAGGTCCATCACGGTGTCGGCCCCCCACTGGGTGGCCCACTGCAGCTTGTCCACTTCCTCGGCAATGGAACTGGTGACTGCCGAATTGCCGATATTGGCATTGATCTTGACCAGGAAGGCCTTACCGATGATCATCGGCTCTGACTCGGGATGGTTGATGTTGTTGGGAATGATGGCCCGGCCGGCCGCGATTTCACTGCGGACCAGCTCAACGTCGCAGTTCTCGCGCAGCGCCACGAAGCGCATCTCGGGGGTGATGATGCCCTGCCTGGCGTAGTGCATCTGCGTTACCGTCTTGCCCTCGACGGCGCGGCGGGGCACCGGCTGGGCCCCCTGCCACTCGGCGGAGGCTGCGCCGCGGCGGACAGCCGAGCGGCCGTCGTCGAGCAGGTTCCGCTCCCTGCCGCCGTACGCTTCGGTGTCGCCCCGCGCCACGATCCATTCGGACCGGAAGGGGCTGAGGCCGCGAACCGGATCGCTGCCCGGTCCGGCCGTCCGGTAGGTCCGGAAGGGCCCGTTCGGTTCCCCGTTGGGGGAAGGCTCCAGGGCAATTTCCGTTACGGGTACCCGGATTCCCGACTCTGCGTCTTCGATGAACGCAAGCGAATGCGACGTCAGGGACTGGGTGACCTGGGCCTCCGCCGCCCCACTGGACACGCCTTCGCGGGACTGATTCAGGGCAGGGTTCAACTGTTCATTGGGTGTATTCAAGGAATACTCACTTCCTTCGCCGGCATTACCCGGACAGGTTCAACGGTCGCAGGCTGCGTCAGCCCGATCTCAGCCCCTGCAGGGGCACCCGTGTGGTCAGGAAGAAAGCTACCACAGCCTTCCGGGAGGGGCTTGTCACATGGCCGGTGCTAGCCTGACTGGCGGGAAAAGGAGTCCAATGCCGGAGATCATCGAATTCAGCGGCCCGGTGCTTGCCGGGCCGGACAGCGAGCGGCGGGGCCTGTGGTCCATTGACGGGCTGTTGACCTTCACACGCCCGCAGCAGGTGCCGGACAAGGTGCTGGAGGGCTGGGTCCTGCCAGGTTTCGTGGATGCCCACTGCCACATCGGGCTCGGACCCGGCGGCCCGGTGGACGCTGCTGCCGCCGAAGACCAGGCCCGGGCAGACCTGGCGGCCGGCACCATGCTGGTCAGGGATGCCGGCTCCCCGGCCGACACCCGCTGGATGCAGGGCGGCCGGGACTTCCCGGTGCTGATCCGCGCTGGACGGCACGTTGCCCGGACCCGCCGATATCTTCGCGGTTTCGCCGACGAGGTGGAACCGGAAGGCCTTGTGGAAGCCGTGCGCAAGCAGGCACGCGACGGCGACGGCTGGGTCAAGCTCGTGGGGGACTGGATCGACCGCGGCATTGGCGACCTGGCGCCGTCCTTTCCCTCCGCCGTCGTGCGGGACGCGGTACAGGCGGCGCATGACGAAGGCGCCCGGGTCACCGCCCACTGCTTCGCTGAGGACACCCTGGACCAGATGCTGGACGCCGGCATCGACTGCATTGAGCATGCCACCGGACTCCTGCCCCGGCATCTTCCCCGGTTCGCCGAACAGGGAGTGCCGATCGTCCCCACACTCATCAACATCGCGACGTTCCCGGACATCGCCGCCCAGGCCCGGCCCAAGTTTCCGCGGTACGCGGACCACATGCTGGCGCTGTGGGAGCGGCGGATGGAGCGGGTGGCGGAAGCTTACGGGGCCGGCGTGAGGATCTTCGCCGGCACGGACGCCGGCAGCGTCATCAACCACGGAAGAATCGCGGACGAGATTTTGGCCCTGCATGAGGCCGGACTGCCCATGGCCGCTGCACTGGACGCAGCCTGCTGGTCAGCCCGCAAGTGGCTCGGTGCGGACGGCCTCCACGAAGGGGCGCGCGCCGACGTCGTCCTCTGCAGCGAGGATCCGCTGACGGTACCCCGGACGGTCAGCCAACTCGCCCATGTGGTGCTGGGAGGCCGCATCATCCGCTGAGCACATTTCCGGGCCGAAGCACTTGGAATAAATTGAAGCTTCAAGTAATTTTAACTGTGACAGGCCGCCCCATCCCGACGGCCGCCAGCACAGGGAGCGTTCAATGACTGCAGAAGCCACCAGCCAGGATCTTCTTCCTGCCGACCTCACCATGGGCACCGTCATGCTCAAGGTCGGCGACATGAAGGTCATGACCGATTACTACCAGCGCGCCCTTGGCCTTGAGGTGGTCGCCGAACAGGACGGCGGGCTGTACCTGGGCCGGCTGCAAATGCCGCTGGTCCATCTTGCGCCTGCGCCCGGGCTGAACCTCCCGGGCAGGGGAGAAGCGGGCCTGTTCCACACGGCCCTGCTGTTCGAGGACCAGGCCTCCCTCGCGGCGACCATCGCCACCGCCGCCCAATACGAGCCGCGGTCCTTCACCGGGAGCGCCGACCACCTGGTCAGCGAGGCCTTCTACTTCAGCGACCCCGAAGGCAACGGCATAGAACTCTACTGGGACCGGCCCCGCAGCAACTGGTCCTGGAACGGAACCGACGTGGTCATGGACAGCCTGGCCCTGCCGCCGCAGCGGTACCTTGAGCAGCACCTGACGGAGGATTCCCTGGAAGGGCAGCACAGGACGGCCGCAGGAGTGGGCCACGTCCACCTCCAGGTGGGTGACGTGCAGTCCGCGCGCGATTTTTACGTCGGTGTCCTGGGGTTCGAAAAAACGGCCGGATGGCATGGCCAGGCCCTCTTCGTCTCCGCCGGCCGTTACCACCACCACATGGCCATGAATGTCTGGAACAGCCGCGGCGCGGGGCCGCGCAAGGACACGCTGGGCCTGGGTGAAGTCCTCATCGAGGTGCCCGCGGGTGACGACGTCGGCGCGCTGGCGGACCGCCTGAAGGTCGCCGGCGTGCGGGCCCACCACACCGGAGCCGAACTGCGGTTTGAAGACCCCTGGCGGAACAGCATCCGGGTAGCGGCACGCTGACCCGGGCGTTCCCGTACTAGGCTGAACCCGAACGGCCGGGCGGCAGGCATTGCTCCCGGCCGGCACCACCGTCAACGGAAGAAGGGTACTTCCCATGGGCTTCACCGAGATCTTTGTTGCCACCCATGACGCCGCGCTCAAGCGTGCCGGCGTCCTGGACGAAGGCGGCAGTGCACCCGCCGGCCAGGCCGTCCGCATCCCGGGGATCAGTGATTTCGAAGTTGAACAGCTGGGGGACCTCGCCGGAACTGCCGTGCACGCCGGCGGTGCCGACTATGAACTGACCATGGTGGACGTGTCCAGCGATTCGCTGCTGGCCGTCCCGCCGGCCATGGTCCGCGCCCTGGCGGACCTGCTCTCGTATGAAACCGAAGGCGAAGGCAACATCCTTCATGATGTTGCCGCGCAGTGGGCAGCCCAGGACGACATGCCCTTCGACGCAGACCAGGCGCGGACCTACGTGCAGCAGCTGGCTGAACTGGCCGGCAGCGTCGACGATTCGGAGCGGACGGGGCTCTACGTCTGGTCCGCCTGAGCGGCCCGCCCCCCGGCCATCTTCCGGCCGCCGCTGTGTCAAGTCGAAATCCCGTCGCTGATCTGGCACAATAGACAGGTACTCGATCTGCGTGGCCCCTCTCTCCGCGTCCGGATCCTGTCCTTCGAACCCGCAAGTACGGCCCGCCCCACGGGTGCAGAAAGCCGGGTTCACCCCCTTTTCTGAAACAGGAGTGACCACAAAAGTGGCCGTAAAGATTCGCCTTAAGCGCTTTGGCAAAATGCGCGCACCGTACTACCGCATCGTTGTCGCCGACTCACGCACCAAGCGTGACGGCCGTGCCATCGAAGAAATCGGCAAGTACCACCCCACCGAAGAGCCCTCATACATCGAGGTCAACTCCGAGCGTGCCCAGTACTGGCTGTCCGTCGGCGCCCAGCCGTCCGAGCAGGTTGCAGCCATCCTGAAGATCACCGGTGACTGGCAGAAGTTCAAGGGCCTGCCGGGTCAGGAAGGCACCCTGAAGACCAAAGCTGAGAAGGAAGCCTTCGTTGCCCCGGAAAAGGGTTCCGTGATCATCCCGGAAGCCATCACCAAGAAGGCAGCCAAGTCTGACGCCGCCGAGGCCGAAGCAGAGACCACCGAGGCTGAGTAAATTGCTGGCAGACGCGCTGGAACACCTGGTCCGGGGAATCGTCGATTCCCCGGACGATGTCAAGGTCAGCTCGAAGAGCAACCGCCGCGGGGACACCCTCGAGGTGCGCGTTCACCAGGATGACCTCGGACGGGTGATCGGCCGCCAGGGCCGCACGGCACGCGCTCTGCGCACCGTTGTGGCAGCCCTGGCCGGCGGCGAACCGGTAAGGGTTGACGTCGTCGACACCGACCGCCGCCGCTGAGCGTCCGGCAACATCAGTTATGCTCCGGCCCCTCCACCATCAGGTGGAGGGGCCGGAGTGCTTTTCCCGAACAACCGCAATCCACACATTGGAACAGAGGAACACATGCAGCTTCAGGTGGCCCGCATTGGCAAGCCCCACGGCATCCGCGGGGAAGTCACGGTCCAGGTCCTGACCGATGCCCCTGGGGACCGGTTTGTCCCCGGCACCGAGATGGTGGTTGACCCGGCGGCCCTGGGCCCCCTGACGGTGAGCAGTGCGCGGTGGAACAAGGACATCCTCCTGCTCGGCTTCGAAGAGGTGGCAGACCGCAACCAGGCAGAGACACTGCGCGGCGCCAAGCTCTTCATTGAAACCGAGGAGCTGGATGAGGACGACGACGAAGGCTGGTACGAGCACGAACTCGTTGGACTCGAGGCCCGGGTGGGCTCAGACGTGGTGGGCAAGGTTGCCGCGCTCAACACCGGGACCGCGCAGGACCTGCTCATGGTCACCACCCCGGAAGGCAACGAAATCCTGGTTCCGTTTGTCGAGCAGATTGTTCCCGAGGTCAACATCGAGGAAGGGTACATCCTCCTTACGCCGCCGGCCGGCCTTTTCGAGCTGAACGCGGAGGCCGAAGCAGCCCCCTCGGAACCAGAAGGCAACGCCTAAATGCGCATCGACGTCGTCAGCATCTTTCCCGAGTACCTGGCGCCCCTTGAACTCTCGCTGATCGGCAAGGCCCGGCAGGACGGAATCCTGGACCTCCACGTCCACGACCTCCGCAGCTTCACCACCGACAAGCACCGTTCCGTGGACGATACCCCCTACGGCGGTGGCGCGGGCATGGTCATGAAGCCGGAACCCTGGGCGCAGGCCCTCGCCTCCATCGCCGAAGAGCGGCCCCGGGCCGAGGGCAAGCCCGTCCTGATCGTCCCCTCGCCCGCAGGGGAGCGGTTCACCCAGGCGCTGGCCTACGAACTCGCGGAGGAAGAGCATCTTGCTTTCGCCTGCGGGCGCTACGAGGGAATCGATGAGCGCGTGATTGAGTGGTCACGCGAGCACTTCGATGTGCGGCCGGTCAGCCTGGGGGACTACGTCCTCAACGGCGGGGAAGTGGCCGTCCTGGCCATGGTGGAGGCCATCGGCCGGCTGCTGCCCGGCGTGGTGGGCAACCCCGAATCATTGGTGGAGGAGTCCCATTCCGACGGCCTCCTGGAGTATCCCGTGTACACCAAGCCCGCCGTCTGGCGGGAGCGGGAAGTGCCTGCCGTGCTGCTGAGCGGCAACCACGGCAAGATCGCCCAGTGGCGCCGCCACGAGCAGTTCCGCAGGACGGCGTCGCGCCGCCCGGACCTGCTGGAAGGTTTCGACGCCGGAAGCCTCCCCCGTGCGGACCGCACCGAACTGCAGAACCTGGGATACGACGTCGTGGACGGGAAGCTGGCCCGCCGCCCCGAAGCGACCGGGCAACACCCCTGATTTGCGCCGCCCGGCGTACCCTGCCTGCCGGGGCCCGGCAGGATTGGCTGTAACGGTTCCACTGTGGCAAAATTAGTCCTTGTGTCTGCTGGGTCCGCACCTGCCACAGGGGGAGCGCAACCAACAGCTTAGGCAACCGGCCTCGTCAACCATTGAGGCGGCCGGACCACTTAACTTTCGGCAGCAATTTCCGGGCCGCTGACAAGCGCCCGGGCTTGCCTGCCGTGACCCAAAGTGAATGACCTGTGGCGTTCACCAGGAGTGCAATCATGCATATTCTCGATTCCGTAGATGCAGCTTCGCTGCGCACCGATGTTCCCGAGTTCCGCGCGGGTGACACCCTCAAGGTTCACGTGAACATCATCGAAGGCAAGAACTCCCGCGTCCAGGTGTTCCAGGGCTTCGTCCTTGGCCGCCAGGGTGACGGCGTCCGCGAGACCTTCACGGTCCGCAAGGTCTCCTTCGGTGTCGGCGTTGAGCGTACCTTCCCGGTACACTCCCCGATCATCGACAAGATCGAAGTTGTCACCAAGGGCGACGTTCGCCGCGCCAAGCTTTACTACATGCGTGCACTGCGCGGTAAGGCTGCAAAGATCAAGGAAAAGCGCGACTTCAGCACCGCCAAGTAAGTCCCTCCCGGACCTACGAAGGCTGGGCCACAGCCGTAACCGGCCAGCGCCGGAGCCCATCAGCACCAGCGCAGCAGGATACGGACATGGACCAGACAAAACGCCAGCCCCCAAAAATGGGCTGGCGTTTTGCGTTCCTGGCGCTCCTCCTGGCGGTCGCGGTCAGCGGCCTGGTCCGGTCCCTGTGGATTGATGTCTACTTCATCCCGTCCGAATCCATGGAGCCTGTCCTGGAGGGCGGAGACCGGATCCTCGTATCGCGGACCGGCTTCCAGGAAGAACCGATACGGCGGGGAGACATTGTTGTCTTTGACGGGCGGGGCACGTTTGCGCCGCTCAACAGCGGCCGGGGCCCGCTCGCGGACGCCGCATCGGGAATCACCCAGTGGCTCGGACTCACCGGCAGCGACACCACCTACGTCAAGCGGGTCATCGGACTCCCCGGTGACACTGTGGTCTGCTGCGATGCGGGAGGAAAGATCACCGTCAACGGCCAGATCCTGGAGGAGCCGTACATTTTCGACGGCGACGCGCCCAGTACCCAAAGGTTCAGTGCGGTGGTCCCGGACGGCCGGCTGTGGCTGCTGGGCGACCACCGTTCCCTGTCCGCAGACTCCCGCAGCCTGCTGGGCGCTCCCGGCGGGGGGATGGTGCCCATAGACCGGGTTATCGGCAGGCCCGTCCAGATCGTCTGGCCGCTTGATAGATTTGCTCCAGTACCACGGCCGCCCGCGGCTGAACCAACCATAGAGAACGGACAGTAGATGCCCGAGAACCACGCGCGGACACCGGAACCGCGCCACGACGGCACTTCGGATACCCCGGCCGGCCCGGCCTCCGGGGCAACTGTCCCCGGCGCGGACGAACCGGCCCCCGCGTCTCCTGCCCCGGCGCCGGCGGAAAGCCGTTCGGCTGCCAAAGCGGCGGACAAGCCGACCGGCAATCCGGTGTTCGCCTGGCTGAAGGAAGTGGCCACTGTTGTGGTGATCGCCGTCGTGCTCTCCTTCCTCATCAAGACTTTTCTTTTCCGGGCCTTCTTCATCCCGTCCGAATCCATGGTGAACACACTGGATGTCGACGACCGGATCTTCGTCAACCTCCTGGTGCCTGAACCCTTCTCGCTCAGCCGCGGGGACGTTGTGGTCTTCCGCGACACCAAGGGCTGGCTGCCGGCAGCGCCCGCAAAGGCGGAGGGGCCGTTTACCTGGGTGCAGGACGGTCTGACGTTCGTTGGGCTGCTGCCGGACAACTCGGAGCAGCACCTCGTCAAGAGGGTCATCGGCCTGCCCGGGGACCACGTGGTCTGCTGCGACGCCGGCGGTAAAATCACTGTTAACGGGACCGCCCTTGACGAAACGTACGTCAACCCTGCCGAGGTCCCGCAGGTCCGCAACTTCGACGTCGTTGTCCCGGAAGGGAAGGTGTGGGTGATGGGTGACAACCGGAACCACTCCGCCGATTCCCGCGCGCATATGGACGCCGACGGCGGCTTCATCGACGTCGACGACCTCGAGGGCAAGGCAGCGGTCATCGCGTGGCCTTTGAGCCGGATCACCTCCCTGGACAACCACCCGGACGTGTTCCGGAACGTGCCGGCGGCCCCCTGACATGTGCCCGGCAGTCAAGGCGGGCCCGGCTAAGGCCGATCCGGCACAGACGAATCCGGCACAGGCCGCTCCTGGAAGGACCCGGTCCGGATCCACCAAGGTATCCGCCGTCCGCGCCAAGGCCCCGACGTTGCGCCACGAGCGGTCGTTCAAGGCGCAGGGGGTCCGGTACCTTGCCGGGGTGGACGAGGTGGGACGCGGTGCACTGGCAGGCCCGGTGAGCGTGGGCATCGCCGTGGTCGACCTCGAACGGCAGAAGTCACTGGCCGGGGTGCGGGACAGCAAGCTCCTGGCCCCTGCGGAGCGGGAGCGGCTGGAGCCCCTGGTGCGGCGGTGGAGCGTGGCCTCCGCGGTGGGGCATGCCTCCGCCCAGGAGATTGACGCGCTTGGCATCATCGCCGCGCTGCGTCTGGCCGGTACCCGTGCCTGGCATGACATCCTTGCCGGCGGAGTTACCCCGGACATGGTGCTGCTCGACGGGAGCCACAACTGGCTCTCGCCAGCCGGGCAGCCGTCCCTGTTCGATCCGCCCGTCCCCGACGTTGCCTGTGACGCCCCGGTGCATACCAAGGTTAAGGCGGACATGCAGTGCCTGAGCGTGGCCGCCGCCAGCGTCATCGCCAAAGTTGAGCGGGACCGGACCATGCGGGAACTGCACGTTGAGTACCCCGACTTCGGCTGGGACATCAACAAGGGGTATGCCACTGCGCTGCACCGCGACGTGCTCCGCGCGGCTGGGCCTACTCCCTACCATCGGGTGAGCTGGCGCCTGCTGGGCGGGGAGCTGCAGGACGGGGAGCTGCAGGACGGGGAGCCGGACCCCGGTGGGCTGCCCGGCGGGGAAGATTCAGCGGAAGACTGAGTCCTGCCATGCCCCGGCGCCTGTGGCGGTGGAGATGGTGCAAGATGGAACCATGAGTGCTGAAGATCTTGAAAACTATGAAACCGACATGGAGCTGCAGCTCTACCGTGAATACCGCGACGTCGTCGGACTGTTCAGCTACGTTGTCGAGACCGAACGGCGCTTTTACCTGGCCAACCATGTTGATCTTCAGGCCCGCAGCGCGGACGGTGAAGTCTACTTCGACCTGACACTGCAGGACGCTTGGGTGTGGGATGTGTACCGGTCGGCGCGGTTCGTCAAGAGCGTCCGGGTCCTCACATTCAAGGACGTTAACGTGGAAGAGCTTCCGCGCAACGAGGAGCTGGCCATGCCCAAGGACGTGGACCTGGGCAACTAGCGCGGGCGCGACTCCACTTCTCCTCCACATCCTGCCCGGTCCACATAGGGCAGTTGTTCCCTTACCTCCGCTTGCTTCCGGCAGCAGGCTGGTTGCGGAGGTAGAAGATGAAATCAAAAGACCTGTTGGGCCGGCACGGCGAGGACCTCGCCGTCGGATACCTTGAATCCCTGGGCATGCTGGTGGTGGAGCGCAACTGGCGCTGCACCGAGGGCGAAATAGACATCGTGGCCCTCGACGGCGACGCGCTGGTCATTGCCGAAGTCAAAACCCGCCGCTCGCTGGATTACGGCCATCCCTTCGAGGCCGTCGGGCCCGAAAAGCTCGCCCGGCTTCACCGGCTCGGTTCGGCGTGGTGCCGGGACCGGGAACTGCGGATGCCCCTGCGGCGCGTGGACGTGATAGCGGTCGTGGACGACGGCGGCGGCGAACCCTTGGTGGAGCACCTCAAGGGGGTGGGGTGAATGGCGCTGGGCCGCACGTACTCCATCGCGCTGGTGGGTTTGAACGGGTACATAGTGGAAGTTGAGGCCGATATCGGCCAGACCCTCCCGGCTTTTGTGATCCTCGGCCTGCCGGATGCCGCCTTAAATGAAGCCAAGGAGCGCATCCGGTCCGCGGCGAAGAACTCCGGCATCCCGCTCAGCCGGCGGAAGATCACCGCCAACCTGATCCCGGCATCGCTTCCCAAGCGCGGCTCGGGTTTTGACCTCGCTGTCACCATGGCTGTGCTCCGGGCCGCCAACGACATCAAGCCGACTGGCCGCACGGTCTTCATCGCGGAACTCGGGCTTGACGGCCGGCTCCGGCCCGTCCGGGGAATCCTTCCTGCCGTGATGGCCTCGGTGGAGGCCGGCTATCCGGAGATCGTGGTGGCGCAAGCCAACCACGCCGAGGCGTCGCTGGTTCCCGGCGCCAACGTCCGCGGATACCGGACCCTCGCCAGGCTGGCGCTGGACTTCGGGGCAGACCCGCAGGAACTTGCCCTGGATTTCGAACCGGACGACGCCGATGACTACGGCGACGCGCCCGGCGGGGCCGTCAGCTGCCCGGACATGGCGGATGTGTCCGGCCAGGGCGACGCCCGCCGTGCCCTTGAGGTCGCGGCTGCCGGAGCCCATCACCTGCTGCTCACAGGTCCGCCGGGCGCCGGCAAAACCATGCTCGCGGAACGCCTGCCAGGCCTGCTGCCTGACCTTGGCGACCATGAATCCATGGAGGTCACCGCCATCCACTCGTTGTGCGGCCTGCCGTCATCCGCGGTCCAGCTCCTGCGCCGGCCGCCCTTTGAAAACCCGCACCACTCCGCAACCGCCGCTGCCATCATCGGCGGCGGCTCCGGGCTGCCCCGGCCGGGAGCGGCATCGCGGGCACACCGCGGGGTGTTGTTCCTGGACGAGGCCCCCGAGTACGAACGCCGGGTCCTCGATGCCCTGCGGCAGCCCCTGGAGAGCGGTGAGCTGGTCATCCACCGGTCCGCAGGAACCGCTGCCTACCCCGCGCGTTTCCAACTGGTGCTCGCCGCCAATCCCTGCCCGTGCGGCAAGGCCTCCGGCAAAGGGCTCGATTGCACCTGCACCCCCATGATGCGGCGCCGCTACCTCGCCAGGATGTCAGGGCCTTTGCTGGACCGCGTGGATATCCAGCTCCAGGTCGAGCGGGTGTCCCTGGCCGAGTTCGGACAGGCCGGGGAAGAGGAGGATACGGCATCAGTTGCCCGGCGGGTGCGGGCTGCGCGTTCCCGACAGGCCGAGCGGTTAGGCACGTTCGGGTTGGAGACCAATTCGCAGGTGCCTGGCCGCATCCTGCGCGGGGAGTTGCGGCTTCCCCCAACTGCCACCCGCATCCTCGACCATTCCCTGGAACGCGGCGTCCTGACAGCCCGCGGCTACGACCGGGTTCTGCGCCTGGCGTGGACCCTTGCCGACCTTGCCCATCGGGACGTCCCCGATACAGACCACATCGGGCAGGCCCTGGGCCTGCGGCAGGCAGCGGCGGCCGCGGCATGAAGGAACAAACCATCGATGCGGAACGGCTGGCACGCGCCGCGCTGTCACGGCTCATGGAGCCCCAGGACGCTGCGGGCCTCGCCCTCGTCCAGCTGGCGGGCGCGGTGGACGCCCTCGGAATCGCCACCGGCCAGCTGAAGGCGGGGCCCGACCTGGAGCGCGAAATCACCGGACTCCTTGCTGACGACGGCTCCGCCACAAGCTGGGCCGGAATGGCCGCTGCGCTTAAGCGTTGGCAGCCACGGATCCCTGACCTGGCGCCGGAACGCGACCTCGCTACCATGGCCCGCCTGGGCGGACGGCTCATCATCCCGTCCGACGATTTATGGCCCGGCCAGTTGGCCGACCTTGGAATCCAGGAACCGATCTGCCTGTGGTGGCGCGGCCAGGAGCAGCCGCTCCCGGCCGCTGACACCTGTATCGCCCTGGTGGGGTCGCGGGACAGCACCAGCTATGGAGCGGCCGTCACGGGCGACCTCGCCTACTCGCTCGCGCAGCGCGGATTCACCGTGGTCTCGGGTGGCGCATACGGCATCGATGCCCATGCCCACCGGGCTGCGCTGGCCGGGGGCTCCGGCGCCGTACCCACCATCGCCGTGATGGCGGGCGGTGTGGACCGGTTCTATCCGTCCGGGAACGAGGATCTCCTGCGGGCTGTCTGCAACCAGGGAGCGGTGCTTGCCGAGGTACCTCCCGGTTCTGCGCCTACCCGGTACCGGTTCCTGCAGCGGAACCGGCTGATTGCCGCCCTGTCTGCGGTAACCGTCGTGGTGGAAGCCCGATGGCGCTCCGGGGCACTTAACACCGCCCACCACGCCGAAACGCTGGGCCGGGCTGTCGGGGCCGTTCCCGGATCGGTGCACAGTGCCAACTCGGCAGGCTGCCACCGGCTGCTGCGGGACGGGGGAGCGGTGTGTGTCACTGATGCTGCAGAAGTGGCGGAGCTGGCATCACCAAGCGGTGCAGCGCTGCCGGAACAACGGCCGGGACGCGCCCAGGTCCAGGATGGGCTCACCCTGGAGGACCTGATCCTCCTGGATGCGCTGCCGCTGCGCTCCACCACCTCTGTCGAGAAACTGTCGGCAGTCGCCGGCCTGGGTGTCGAATCGGTGCGCGCCGGGCTCGGCCGCCTGGGATTGCTCGGGCTGGCAGTTTCGGAACGGGGCGGCTGGAAACGCGGCAAGGCATCAGCGTGATTGGGCACCAATGCTGTGCAGCGGCCTGGCCGTGTCAGCCGGCGGTTCGCCGGCCAAAACTGAGACAGTAGGAGAGTGGATCATGAGGAATTGCCCGCAGAGCTCGAGGAAGCACTGGATGCGTTCGCCGGTTATCTGTCAGGGGAGCGGGCCCTGTCGGCCCACACCCGGCGGGCGTACCTGGGTGACCTGCGGAGCCTCCTGGCCCACGCAGCAACCGAAGGGGCCGCCGGACTCAAGGACCTCGAGTTGGGGACGCTCCGCCGCTGGCTGGGGGTGCAAAGCCAGGCAGGTGCCGCACGGGCAACCCTTGCCCGCCGGTCCGCCACCGTAAGGTCGTTCACGGCCTGGGCGCTGCGCGAGGAGCGGATCGCAGCCGATCCCGCCCTCAGGCTGAAGGCGCCCAAACGTGAACAATCCCTGCCCGGCGTCCTGCAGACTTCCCAGCTCACCCGTCTGCTGGCAAAGATGGAGGAAGCGGCAGCCGACGGTGAACCCATGGCAGTCCGCGACCGCGCCATCGTGGAACTCCTCTATGCCACAGGCGTACGCGTGGGTGAACTGGCAGGCCTTGACATCGATGACCTGGACCCGGACCGCCGGACACTGCGGGTCATCGGCAAGGGCAACAAGGAACGGACGGTGCCGTTCGGTGTTCCGGCTGCTGTCGCGGTGGATGACTGGCTGCGGCGGGGCCGGCCGCTGCTGGCCAGGGACACCAGTGGTCCGGCACTCTTCCTTGGTGCCCGCGGGGGACGGGTGGACCAGCGGCAGGTCCGGGCTTTGGTGAACAGCCTCTTCGGGTCACTGGGGGACACCTCGGCATCCGGACCACACGCCCTCCGCCACTCCGCAGCCACACATCTCCTTGACGGTGGCGCGGACCTTCGAGCGGTCCAGGAAATCCTGGGACACAGCAGCCTCGCCACCACCCAGATCTACACCCATGTTTCGGTGGACCGGCTGCGCAAAAGCTACCAGCAGGCACACCCCCGGGCATGAGTGACAGTGTGGGTAATCGCACTGGCGTAATTCGGCGGGGTACGGCACAATAAGAGTCACGTCCGGCAACTTTCAAGTGGCGCTTGAAGCTCATGAGGCTTTACGCGGCGCGGCAAGTCCGGACACAGCTTAATCCGATACATCTGAATAACCGGGCAGGCAACTCCCGCAGGAAAAGGCACAGCAGTTCCATCCAGGCAGAGGTCGTTGGGGAAGACGTACCTAGAGCTATGGAGGATGGAATGTCTGTTGCAATGACCCGTGGTGTGCTGTTTGTTCACTCGGCCCCTACGGCCCTGTGCCCTCATGTTGAGTGGGCCATTGGCTCCGTCGTGGACAAACGGACGGACCTTGAGTGGACCCCTCAACCTGCCGCGCCCGGAATGTTCCGTGCCGAGCTGTCCTGGACCGGGACACCCGGGACGGGAGCCAAACTGGCGTCCTCGCTCCGCGGCTGGGCGCATCTGCGCTTCGAGGTCACGGAAGAACCGAGCCAGGGTGTGGACGGCGGCCGCTGGTCCCATACCCCCGAACTCGGTATTTTCCATGCGGTCACCGACGTGCACGGCAACATCATGGTGTCCGAGGACCGGATCCGCTACGCGTACGAGTCCGGAGCAGGCGATCCCGCAGCGGTCTACCACGAGCTGTCGCTCGCACTGGGCGAGGCCTGGGACGAGGAACTTGAGCCCTTCCGGCACGCCGCCGAAGGCGCTCCCGTGCGCTGGCTCCACCAGGTGGGCTGACCGCCGTCGTACGTTTTTCAGTAAGGACTCCATAGCAAAGAGGAGGCCCCGCCAGCCGGCGGGGCCTCCTCTTGTGGTCCGGGATCAGGCCCGGGGCCGGTGTCAGACGCTCCGGACAGCGACGACGGCGTTGTGGCCGCCGAAACCGAAGGAGTTGCTCAGTGCCACAATGTTGCCTGCCGGCAGGTCGCGGGCAGACGTGACAACGTCCAGCGGAATTTCCGGATCCTGGTTTTCGAGGTTGATCGTGACAGGCGCTTTGCGTTCGTAGACGGCGAGCACGGTGAGGACGGCTTCGACGGCACCGGACGCACCCAGGAGGTGGCCCATCTGCGACTTGGTGGCCGAAACCGCCACGTTGTCGATGTGCGAACCGAGGGCGGCGCGGAGGGCCGTGTATTCCGGCTTATCACCAACGGGGGTGGACGTGGCATGGGCGTTCACATGGACCACGTCTTCAGCCTGGATCCGGCCGTCGAACATGGCTGCCTTGAGTGCGCGGGTTGCACCGAGGCCTTCGGGGTCCGGTGCGGTGATGTGGTACGCGTCGGCGGTAACGGACGTTCCGGCGAGTTCACCGTAGATCCGGGCTCCGCGTGCCAGCGCGTGCTCTTCGGCCTCAAGCACCAGCGCGCCTGCGCCTTCGCCCATCACGAAGCCGTCGCGGCCAAGGTCGTAGGGCCGGGATGCGCGCTCCGGTTCATCGTTCCTGCGCGAGAGGGCCTGCATGGAGGCGAAGGCCGCGAGGGGCATGGGGTGGATGGCGGCTTCCGCGCCGCCGCACATCACCACGTCCGCTTTGCCCGAGCGGATCAGGTCCAGGCCCAGGTGCAGGGCCTCAGTGCCGGAGGCGCAGGCAGATACGGGCGTGTGGGCGCCTGCACGGGCTCCCAGGTCCAGGCTGACAGCCGCCGCAACACCGTTGGGCATCAGCATGGGAACGGTCATGGGGAGGACCCGGCGGGGGCCCTTTTCCTTCAGCGTGTCCCAGGCGTCCAGCAGGGTCCAGACCCCGCCGATGCCGGTCGCGAAGGCAACAGCCAGGCGGTCCTTGTCGAATTCGGTGATGCCGGAGTCGGCCCAGGCCTCGCGGGCAGCGATGACGCCGAACTGGGTGGAGGGGTCCATCCGCTTGGCCTCGACACGGCTGAGCACGTCAAGTGCCGGGGTGCTGCACCGGGCGGCGAAGTGGACGGGAAGCTCGTACTTGGCGACCCAGTCGTCTTCCAGGGTGCGGGCACCGGAGACCCCCTTGAGCGCGTTGTTCCACATTGTGGGTACATCGCCGCCGATGGGCGTGGTGGCACCCAGACCGGTAATGACTACTTTGCGTGTCATGGGATCACTCTCTGTCGGTGGGAATCCGTCTCCGTCGTCCGGAGGGTCCCGCGTGTTGTTGAACGGCGCTCGGCCGGATAGGAAGCAGGAGTGCCGGCTGGGGCACGCTGCTGAAAAAAGCGGCGGGCTGCCGG
>NZ_QRGQ01000018.1:0-4921 GCF_003367205.1 Arthrobacter sp. RT-1 | reverse complement strand
AAAATTTGAAACCAGCTGTCAAAACCAGACCCACCACAGGGGCGGCAGGCCCGGCAAATTCAACCAATTCATAAAAACAAATCGGTATCAACAAACTTGGCACACTATTGAGTTCTCAAACAACAGACACACCCGGCACCACCACAACCACTTTCAAGGCCGCGGCTCGCTCCGGAGCAACTTTTCAAACTTACCCGATCCCCGGAAGCTTTGCAAACCAGCGTTTCCGCGATTCCCAGCTCCCACAAACCAGCCCCACCCAAAACCGGCACGCTCAAAAGCGAACCATTTTCAGGCCGTTCATCAGGGGGGATTGGCCGCTATCTTTCCGCATCAGCGGCGGCGACTCAGAAAACAATACACGCCCCACAACCCCACCGCAAATCGCCGCTCGATGGGGTCGAGCGCCGCCAAAACCCCCCAAGACACGGGGATTTTGGCAGCGCTAGCCCAGTCCCGCCGGCCCTAACCGCCAGGAACCGGTTCTATGGAGTGGCTCACATCGTCGGAGCTCCGCTCTTCGCACCAAACACCAGGGTGAAATCAGCTTCACGCGGCGTCAGCCGGTAGGGCTCGAGAACGCCGGGACCACAGGCAGCAGTTCCAACCCCGCGCATGACGTGGTCCAGGTACACGTAACTGCGCCCGTCCGGCCTGAATTCCGGCCGATGCGTGGCGGCGTCGAGGACTCCCAGGCTGTACGGCCGCACCGTGAGGGCGAACGGTTCACCCGATACCTCCAGCATGTTCCCCCCAACTACGAGGGAGGCAGACCGCACCCGGGCGCGGGCGCCGGCTTCCTGGGGCCGGACGTAGTCAACGTCCATGTCCGGGAGCGGAAGCGAGAACCATCCGGTGCGGGCACCCTGTCCGGTGTCCGGGTAGCTCTGGTGCGGCCCCTGCCCGAACCAACTCACCGTTGTGGTCTCGGCCGCAAGCACCACCTCCAACCCGATCCGCGCCCATTCCACGTCGAACCCGGCGTTCACCCATGCCCCCTGTGGCCGGACCTTTGTCCGGAGAGCAAGGGCGTCGCCGTCGCTGGTCCAGGTATAGTCCACAAGCACCCCGAACTGCTTGTCGGCAGCACTCATGCGCGTCCGGACGATCAGCTGCTCACCGCCGTCGGCAGCAGCTTCAGCACTAATGCCAAGCAGGCGCGTGTGGAGCCGGTCAAGCCCTGCATCCTTCCACTGCCGTGCGAGCGGGCGCTCGTCGCTGCCTCCCCACTCCCGCCCAAGGTCGTTGTCCGTCGGCACCCACCACAACACCAGCCCCATCTGCTTTACGGGAATGCCGCCGATGGAGGTGGGGATACCGGTGATGCGGCTAAAAACGGCTGGACCAAGCCCCAGTTCGTCCTCGAGGACATCGATGCGTCCGCTTGGATGTGGGATAACGACGGCGGAAGGCTCCCGCACTGCCTGGCCCCAGGCGATTTCGTGGCCCGCGGCGGCCCAGGCAGAATCAGCGGCGAGGACAGCGCTGACGGTGAGTACCGCGGGTCCGCCGCCGGGCAGCGCCGCTGCAGCGGTGCCGGCAACTGCGTCCGGCAGGGACACCACCACCTCGGACTGAGGTGCCAACGGCGCAACGTCCACTGTTCCGACGTCGAGCGTGGCGCCGTCGTACTCCACCGAATAACGGAAGCTATACGCGGACGTGTCCGCAAAGTCATGGCCGTTGCGGAGCCTGAAGCCCGACCAGTCCGCTGCCACCTCTATGCGCAGCGGCTCAATGACCTTCTTGAAGTCCAGCAGGCCGGGCCGGGGGTTACGGTTGGCGTCCACCAGGCCATCTGTGACGAAGTTGCCGTCGTGCACTTCCTCACCAAAGTCGCCGCCGTAGGCAAAATGCTCACCGCCACCCGGAGACGGCACGGTAATTCCATGTTCCAGCCATTCCCAGACAAACCCGCCCATCAGGCGCGGATACCGGTCAAAGAGCTCCTGGTACTCACTCATGCCGCCGGGCCCGTTTCCCATCGCATGCACGTATTCGCACAGCACAAAGGGCATGGCGCGGCGGCGCGCGTCCAGGGCGGGGTCCTCCAGCGGCGGCTCGATCCCCTGCCCGATGAGCGCGGTTTCGGCCTGGCTTGCGTACATGCGCGAGTAGACATCGACGTACGGTGAGGACCAGTCCCCCTCGTAGTGGATGGGGCGGGAGGGATCCCGGTCCTTGGTCCATCGGGACATCGCGGCGAGGTTCCTGCCGGTGCCTGCCTCGTTGCCGAGCGACCACATGACCACGCACGGATGGTTCTTGTCCCGCTCAACGGTCCGGCATATCCGGTCCAGCAGCGCGGCTTCCCACTGCGGGTCATCGCTGGGATTCTGCGCCCATCCGGCGCTTTCAAAGCCATGGGTCTCCAGATCGCATTCGAGCACTACATAAAAGCCCAGCTGGTCAGCAAGCGCGAGGAATTCCGGGTGCGGCGGGTAGTGCGACGTGCGGATGGCGTTGATGTTGTGCTGCTTCATCAGCCTCAGCTCCGCCTCCACGACGTCGCGGGGCACCACTCGGCCCAGGCGGGGATGGTGCTCGTGGCGGTTCACGCCGCGCAGCAGGATGCGACGCCCGTTGACCTTGAACTGGGCGTCTTCGATGGTGATGCTGCGGAAGCCCAGCTGCAGGCTGACAGTCTCGCCGGTCGCGGTGATTGTTGCATGGTAGAGCCGCGGGACCTCGGCGGACCATGGTTCCACTCCAGGAACGCGCACCTCCGTCCCGGCCTCCAGTTCGAGGTCCAGTTCAGGAACGCGTACGACGGCGTCAATCGCCTGGCCGCCCCGGCTCACCTCAACGCGCAGCACGCCTTCGCCGCTGAGATGGTCGTAGCCGGCGTGGACGAAGACGTCGTCGATCCCATCTGCGGGCCGGGCCTGCAGTGTGACGTCCCGGAAAATGCCCGGGAGCCACCACATGTCCTGGTCCTCCACGTAGCTCGCGGCGGAGAACTGGGCCACCCGCACAGCCACCGTGTTGGTCCCTTCAACCAGGATTCCCGAGACGTCGAACTCGTGAGCCAGGCGGCTGCCCCGGGTGGTTCCCAGTTCCACTCCATTCAGCCACACAGTTCCGGCGGACTCGATGCCGTCAAACCGCAGCAGGGCGTCCGGCAGGAACTCTGGGCCGGCCTCGAAGGTGAGCACGTGATCACCGATCGGGTTCACTTCCGGAACGTGGGGCGGTTCGACGGCAAAGGGGAACTGGACGTTGGTGTAGGCGGGGGATCCGTGGCCGTGCATGGACCAGCTCGACGGAACGGGCAGGCTGGAGAACCCTTCCAGTGCTTCCCCTTCCTGCCATCCGTCGGCAGGCGCCCTGCGGATGCCCGGACTGAGCCGGAACTGCCATTCACCATTGAGGGAGAGCTTGGGGGCGTTGCTCGAGAGGTACGCCCGCGCCGGGAGGGTGCCGCGGCCGGGCGCCAGGGATGAGAGCTCGCGCACGCCCTCCGCGCCGATTTCGAGGCTGCCGGAGGCCCGTGTGCTGATTGCGGCGGCGGCAACATGGGGCACTGCTGAGGGGGTCTGAACTGACATGGATGTTCCTTGCTGACGAGCCTTTTAGACGACGTGAACGTTCACGGCCAACGCCAGCCTATCTGCTGTGAGCATCTTTGAGTAGGGGTTCAGGCCGAACGTCGGACAATCAGCTCGTGCCGGAGAGTCAGGGACGCCGCAGGACTTCGAGCTTCGACCGAGCCTGACAGCAGGCCATCGAGGAGGTCGACGGCGGTGCGGCCAACTGTGCGCAGGTCCAGAGAGAGCGTGGTCAGTTCCGGGGTGGTCAGCTCGCCCAGGGGTATTCCGTCCATTCCGATGACAGCACAATCACCGGGCACCGACTTTCCGCCGTCCTGCAGGGCTTTCAGGGCACCTGCCGCCATGAGGTCATTGAACGCCAGAATCGCGTCTATCCGGACCCCGCTGCGCAGCAGGGCATCCACGGCCTCCCGGGCCGCCTTTGCGGACGGAGCAGCATGGCAGCGCGTCACCGCGATGCCGGCTTCAGCCGCCACCGCAGCGGTTGCCGAGCCACGGCTGGCAGCAGGGCCGCCCTGGTCCGAGTCAAGATAGGCAATGTCACTCCGCCCATCCGACACCAGGTGGTCCATTGCAAGCAGGGCCGCATAGGGGTAGTCGAACGAGATGTTCCCGGCAGCCCCGCCATCCGGGTGATCCAGGGCAACCACCGGACGCCGGCCCATCATGGCCTGCGCTTCGTCCGAGTGTTCGCCGAGGTACCCGATCAGGGCGTCCACTTGCGGCGCCAAGCGCGCCACCGCGTCGAGGCCGCTGGCGGTTCCATGGCCGTAATCATCCACCACAACATTCCAGCGCCGCTGCGTGGCGGCTTCCACCACGCTCGAGGCAAACGCAGGGAAGTAGGGGTTTGTCAGGTCAGGGATAGCCAGGCCTACAGAGATGCGGGCACCCTGGACCAGCCCTTTCGCGAAGCGGCTTGGGGTGTATCCGAGCTCAGTGGCGAGCCTTTGGACCCGCTCCCGGGTTACCTCGCTGATGCCGGTCATGCCGTTCATGGCCCGGGTGACAGTTTGCCGGGAGACGCCCGCAGCCGCCGCGACGTCCATGATGGTGGCGCGCCGGCCGACGGGGTCTGGGGAACGGGTGCTCATAGCTCGTAAGTCTAGGGCTGCCCGGCGGTTCCTCTATCGGTTGTGGTTGTTATCCGAGGTGTTTGGCCCCGTTATCTGATAGAGCATCCCTGAGTTTCCTGCGGGAGGTGATGGCGTGCCGGGTTGGGGTGCGTTATTTGATAGGGCATCCCGGGGCGGTGGTGTTTAAATGCGGGAGGCCCCAACCATTGCTGGTTGGGGCCTCGACCTTAATGGTTGTCCGGCGGTGACCTACTCTCCCACACCCTCCCGGGTGCAGTACCATCGGCGCTGTGG
>NZ_QRGQ01000017.1:0-62470 GCF_003367205.1 Arthrobacter sp. RT-1 | reverse complement strand
CCTGCATCGCGGACTTCCCGCTGAAACCGGAGCCCGGTGCCTGGTGGATGCCGCGTCACCTGGGCGGCGGCGCGCCGTCCGAAGCCGAGCGGCAGGCGCTGGACGCCCAGGACGCCGCCAGGGGCCGCCGTCGGACCCCCCGAAAGTAGGTAGCGCCAAGTGTCCTTGTGGAGGTCCACAACGACACTTGGCGCTACCTGGTTGGGCGGGGCCCGGACGAAGCGTCAGTCCGAAACCACGAGGGTTTCGGCGCCGGCGAGCCTGGCTTTCCCGCTGTCGAGGAGGGGTTCGACGGCGGCGCGCAGGGCCGTCATCGAGTCATCCAGTTCCAGCATGACCGGGTGCTGGTACGCGATGAGTGCCAGCATGTCGCGGACAGCCTCGGCGGCGTCATCGGCATCCAGCGCCGGTTCGTGGCCGACGAAGACGTCCGTGGGTGCCTCCGTTCCCTCGGGCTCAGGGCCCTGGGCGGGGTCCGGGTTGGCGGGCGCCGCGTAGCTGACCGCGAAGGCGCGGATGCGGCCCTTCTTACTCGGCGCCACCCCCGCACCGAACGCGGATTCCGGCTGTGCCCGCAGCACGATGGCGCCGTGCGCTCCGGTGAGGTCATCCAGGAACAGCTTCTGAACCTGGCCCATGGACAGCACACCCGGGGAATCCCAGCCGTGGATGGAGGTGTAGTACCTGCCCACCACGTCAGTCAGTTCCACGGACCCGGTGGCCAGCTCCATCACCACGTCGGAGCCGGCGTCCTCGTCGCCGGCGGACCCGCCGTCCCTGGCCGGGAACACGGGAAGCCGCAAGGCACCCGGTTCCACGATGACCAGCCGGGACCGCTGAATGGGCGAAAGTCCCACGGCCTCGGCGAAGGCTGCCCCCGGCGTACCCGGCTCCACCTTGGCGCGCAGCCTGGCAACGCCCGACGGCGCGTGCTCGGCTTCCCGCCGCAGCAGGGCCAGGAGGCTGGCTCCGATGCCGGCACGGCGGTGGTCCTTCGCCACTTCGATGTACGTCCACAGCCGTTCAGGGTGCAACGAGGCCTCGTAGACCACACCGGCAGCCACCGGGATCCCGACCTCGTCGATCACGTCCTCGGCCACGATGCAGCGGCGCCAGAGAGCGCCGCCGGTGCCGGCAGAGGACGGCGCGAGCGCGCCGCGGAACTGGCGGGCCTGGGACGTTTCCGGGCCGCCCCAGATCTCAAGGAGCGCCAGGTCGTCGCCCTCGCGCCATTCGCGGTATTCGATGGCCATGCTCAGGCGCCGATCAGGCGTGCGGCCAGGTAGCCCTCCACCTTGTCCAGGGAAACGCGTTCCTGGCTCATGGTGTCCCGCTCGCGGATGGTCACGGCCTGGTCCTCGAGAGTGTCGAAGTCAACCGTGATGCAGAACGGGGTGCCGATTTCGTCCTGGCGGCGGTAGCGGCGGCCGATGGCGCCGGCATCGTCGAAATCGATGTTCCAGTTCTTGCGCAGCTGGGTGCCCAGGTCCTTGGCTTTCGGGGACAGGTCCTCGTTGCGGCTCAGCGGCAGCACGGCGGCCTTCACCGGGGCCAGCCGCGGGTCCAGCTTCAGGACGGTGCGGACGTCCACGCCCCCCTTGGCGTTGGGGGCCTCGTCCTCGGTGTAGGCGTCCACCAGGAAGGCCATGAAGGAACGGGTCAGGCCGGCCGCGGGTTCAATGACGTACGGGGTGTAGCGCTCGTTCGTGGCCTGGTTGAAGTAGCTCAGGTCCGTGCCGGAGGCCTTGGCATGCGTGGAGAGGTCGAAGTCGGTCCGGTTTGCGATGCCTTCCAGCTCGCCCCACTCTGAGCCCTGGAAGCCGAAGCGGTATTCGATGTCCGTGGTGCCCTTGGAGTAGTGGCTGAGCTTTTCCTGCGGGTGCTCGAAGAAGCGCAGGTTCTCTTCACGGATGCCCAGGCCGGTGTACCAGGCCATGCGCTCCTTCATCCAGTACTGGTGCCACTCTTCGTCCGTGCCGGGCTCGACGAAGAACTCCATCTCCATCTGCTCAAACTCGCGGGTGCGGAAGATGAAGTTTCCGGGCGTGATCTCGTTGCGGAAGGACTTGCCGATCTGGCCGATGCCGAACGGGGGCTTCTTGCGGGAGGTGGTGAGGACGTTGTTGAAGTTCACGAAGATGCCCTGGGCAGTTTCCGGGCGCAGGTAGTGCATGCCCTCTTCACTGGCCACGGGGCCCAGGAAGGTCTTGAGCAGGCCGGAGAATTCCTGCGGCTCGGTCCATTCACCGCGGGTGCCGCAGTTGGCGCAGGCGATGTCCTTCAGGCCGTTCTCGGCGGGGCGGCCCTTCTTCTCCTCGTATTCTTCCTCGAGGTGGTCGGCGCGGTAGCGCTTGTGGCATGACAGGCATTCCACCAGCGGGTCGGAGAAGACCTCCACGTGGCCGGAGGCTTCCCATACCTGGCGGGGCAGGATGACGGAGGAGTCCAGGCCCACCACGTCCTCGCGGCCGCGGACCATGGACTGCCACCACTGCCGCTTGATGTTTTCCTTCAGCTCGGCGCCAAGGGGCCCGTAGTCCCAGGCAGAACGCGAACCTCCGTAGATCTCACCGGCCTGGAACACGAAGCCCCTCCGCTTGGAGAGGGAAATGACCTGGTCGAGAACGGATTTTGCTGCCATGGGGTAACTCCAGTTTCTACAGGGCCGCTGGGTGCGGTCCGCGGTTTTCAGGCCCCGGCATCACCAAAAGCAGGGCACTTCCGGTGGCCGGACGGGGCGGATGAAGGGGGTGGTAAAGCTGCGTGTCCTAGCCTACCGGCCGCTGCCTGCGGAGCGCGCCCCGCGGCCAGGGCAGCGTGGCCAGGATAATGGCGGCCAGCGTCAGGATGGTGCCCAGGACGGTGGCGGGCGCCACCACGGTGCCGGGGGCGGGCAGCACCACGTCCAGGGCCAGCGATCCGAGCAGCTGGCCCGCGATCATTCCCAGCCCAGTGACCAGGACGCCCAGGCTTCGGACCAGCAGCGCTCCCAGGCCAATGAAGACACAGCCCATGGGACCGCCCAGGTAGTACCACCACTCCCCCGGCAGCGGGTTGCCCGGCCCGGCCACCGAAACCTTGACGGCGAGCGCGGTCCACAGCACCAGGCAGCCGGCAATGAAGTTGACCAGCGTAGCGGCGATGGGGGTCCCGTAGTGGACGGTGGCGGTGCCGTTCATGGCCTGCTGGAAGCTCATGAGGAACCCTGCGGCAACGGGGAGCAGGAGTGGAAGCACCAAAGAAGCGGGACCGCCGTCGGTTCCGGCCGCGGAGCCTGAGGCGAAACGCGGCGAGACAGCCCATGCGACGGCGGCAATGGTGAGCACGCAGCCGATGATCCGGATGCCAGTGACCGGTTTCTTGCCCGCGGGCCCGAGGCCCAGCCGGTCCACCAGGAGTCCGCTCACCGTCTGCCCGGTGACGGTGCCCACCGTGAACAGCGCCACCCCGAGGAGGCCAACGGTGAAGGACTGGGCAAAGACAAAGACCGCCCCGATGCAGCCGGCCAGGACGTAGATGCGGGGAAAAGCCCTGCTGCGGACGGCCGGAAGGATCCTGGCCAGCCCGGCGCGGCCGCGGGGCAGGAGCAGCGAGATGAGGATCATGACCACCAGTCCTGTGCTGAAGCTCACCACGGCGGCGGCGATTCCGTCATTAAGCCGGGCTCCGAGTGCTCCGTTGATGCGGCCCTGGACAGGGATGGCAAGGCCGGCGCCCACCGCCAGCGGCAGGCCTGCGAGCAGCGGCAGGCGGGAGGTGGAGGTCATTGAATCCACCTTACGTCAGGCATTATTGCTACATGAGCAACCCCGTTGAGGACGTCCCCATCCGTGACAGCATGATCCGCCTGGGCCAGCTGCTGAAGCTCGCCAACCTGGTGGAGGACGGTGTGGAGGCCACGGATCTGATCAAGAACGGCCTGGTGAAGGTCAACGGCGAAATCGACGACCGGCGCGGCCGCCAGCTGCACAACGGCGACACCGTCACGGTCAATAACCAGACCGTACGCGTGGTGGCACCCGAAGCGGACTGAACCTGCTGCGACGGCGGAGCGGCGCCCGAAAGGTGGCCGGCCGCCGTCGTACGCCTACTTCTTCAGGACCTCGTGGGTGAGGAACTCCCCCACATGCCCGATTTCCTGCTGGTTGATGCCGTGCCACATGCCCGTGTACAGCACTTTGGTGAGCTTGACGTGCTTGCGGACCCAGCCCATGGTGAAGTCGATCTTGTCCGGGGTGATCACGGGGTCCTGCTGGTCCCGCCCCCAGAACATGGGAATGGTTCCGTCCAGTTCGGCGTCCCGGAAGGTGGGGTCGTCGCCGGCGTCCACCACGAAGCCTGACAGGCCGACGACGGCCGCGAAGTCCGTGGGCCGCTGCCGCAGCAGCGTGGTGGCCATGGCCATCCCCATGGAAAAACCGAGCAGGGACACCGAGGGGTGCCCCACCTTGATGGTGTCGATCCAGTCGAGCACGAAGGACGACGCCGCCTTCACCCGGTCCAGCGAGTAGTCGATGGAGGCGGTGAGCGGGAACCAGGTGAAGCCGGGGCCCATGGCAATGGGTGCGCGCACGGAGGCCACCGCGAAGTCCCCCGGCAGCAGGTCGGCGAGGCTCAGCAGGTCCTGCTCGTTGGCGCCATATCCGTGCAGGAGCACCAGCAGCGGCTTTCCGTCGCGCTGGTCCTCCGGGTGGGACCACAGGACAACAGGGGCAGGAAATACATCGGCTTCAGTCATGGTTTCCATTGTTACAGCTACCTGAGGGCAACAACCTACGTTCGCGTAGCCAGAGAGCCGGAAGGCAGGATAAGGACCGTGACTGACGCAAGCATCATTGAAACCCCGCATGCACGCTCCGGATCCCACCCCTGGACCCGGTATGTGGCCATGGGCGATTCCTTCACCGAGGGCATCGGCGACCCCGAGCCCTCAAGCCCCGGCGGCTTCCGCGGCTGGGCGGACCGGGTGGCGGAGGAACTGGGCCGCACCCAGCCGGATTTCGCGTACGCCAACCTCGCGGTACGGGGCCGGCTGCTGCGGCAGATCGTGGACCAGCAGCTGGCGCCCTGCCTGGCCCTGAAGCCGGACCTTGTCACCCTGTCCGCCGGGGGCAACGACCTCATCCGCCCCGGCGGCGACCCTGACGCGCTGGCCGAAAAGCTGGATTCCGTGGTGCAAATACTGGCCATGGGCGGCGCCACTGTGGTCCTCTTCAACGGGCCCGATACCGGTTCGTCCGTGCTGGGCAGGATCCGCAGCAAGGTGGCCATCTATAACGAGAACCTGCGTACCGTCGCGGCCAGGCACGATGCGGTCATTGCGGACATGTGGTCCCTCCGGCAGCTCAGCGACCCCCAAATGTGGGACCAGGACCGGCTGCATTTCTCCCCGCTGGGCCACCACACCATCGCGGCCATGGTGCTGGATGCACTGAACGTGGAGCACACCCTGGAGCCGCTGCAGCCCAAGGCCCTGCCGCACCGGACGTGGCGCGAGGCGCGGTCCGGCGACCTGGTGTGGGCGCGCGAATACTTTGTCCCGTGGGTGCTGCGCCGCCTCCGCCACCAGTCCTCCGGGGACGGCATCACCGCAAAACGTCCGACGCCGGGTCCCGTCTTTGGCCCGGGCGTTCCGCTGGGTTCGGGCGAGGGGCCGCTGGGTACCGCGGAGCCGTCCCGGCGCTGACGCCGGTACTCGGAACCCGGCAGCGGCGCAGGCGGGCGGTATGCAACCGGATATGGTGGTGCGGCTGAGGCTGCAAGCCCAGATGCTTCGGGAGCCCGCTGCCGCATCGCCGGAGGCCGCCTTGCGAAAGCTGCTGGCCGTGCAGGCGCAGGAGTTTCCCTACGCCCGGTGGAGCCTTGCCCAGCGGGTGTCGGCGGGCGCATCCCCCGTTGCGGCAGCGGAGGTTGAGCAGGCAGTGGCCGACGGCCGGATCCTGCGGACGCATATCCTTCCGCCCACCTGGCACTTCGTCCACCGTGACGACCTTCGCTGGCTTGTTGCCCTGTCGGCACCGCGCCTGCACCAGGCCAATGCGCCGACGTACCGCCTCACCGGAATCGATGAAGCAACTGCCGCCCGGGGCAGCGAGGTGCTGGCCGGGGCTGTGGCCGGCGGCAACCACCTCACCCGCGGGCAACTGGCCGTAAAGCTGCAGGAGGCCGGCTTCGAGGCCAGCGGACTGCGCCTTGCGTACATCATCATGCACGCCGAAGCCAGCGGCGTCCTTGCCAGCGGCACGCCGGTCCGGAGCCCGGGCGGTGCGCTGAGACAGACGTACGCGCTCTTTGACGAGCGGGTACCCGCCTTGCCGGCCGTACCGCTTTCCCGGCCGGAAGCACTGGCTGAACTCGCCCTCCGCTACTTCACCAGCCGGGGACCCGCCACCATCCGGGACTGCGCGGACTGGTCAAAGCTGACAATGACCGATATACGGCAGGGTGTGCAGCTGGCCATGGAGGCTAGTCCCGGTGCCCTGGGAGCAACGGCGATTGACGGCGTCGAGCATTACTTCGCTGGAGACGCCGGCGGGGAAGCCGGCGCTGGTCCTGACCGCGGACCTCGCTCCGATAGCAGACCGCGGGTGGACCTGATCCAGTGCTACGACGAATATGTGATGGGCTATTCCGCCACCCGGCATTACATGGGCGGCAGCGCCCCTTCCTTCCCCTTTGCCGGGGAGCCCATCCACGTGGTGCTGCTGGATGGGCGGATGGCCGGATCCTGGCGGCACAAACTGCTTCCGGACCGGTGCGAACTCGATATCCGGTTGTCTCATGCCGCCGAGACGCCGGGTTCCCCGTTGGCCGCCGCTATCCAGGACGCTGTGGACCGCTACGCGGCTTTCACGGGGCTCCCGGCCGTTCGTGTGCAGTCGGGGACTAAGCTGGAAGGACACACATGAGAGGCGCCCCACCGTGAGCAACCTGTTTTTCTGGATCATCATCCTGTCACTCCTGATCCCGGTGGCCATGCGGATGTACCGGAAATCCGTGGCCCGCAGGGACCATGGGCAGAGCTTCTCCGGGCGCTACCCGGAGCAGTTCCCGGGCGCCGGCCAATTCCCTGGATCGGCCGGGCCGCAGAGCAAGCAGCCCCGCGACGGCTACACCCAGCAGGACTATTTTGCCGGCGGATTCCAGCAGATCGAGCGGCCGCAGCCCATCAATGATCCCCAGCCGCTGCCCTACCAGTATGGCCAGCCGCCCCAGCAGCCGATGCCGGGCGCCGACAACCGGACCGCGCCGCAGCCGCCGTTCCAGCAGCCCCCGTTCTCCCAGCAGGGCGCGCCCGGCCAGCCCTCCCCCGAACAGCACGCGGCCCCCGCTACTCCCCCGCCGCCGTCGGCCCCGCAGGGCTACCGGGCGCGGAAGCTTGCGGAACTGGACCAGCAATACAGCAACGGCGAACTGTCCGTCGAGGAGTACATGACACGCCGCAGCGACATCATGAACGGCTGACCTGCGTCACATCCACCAGCGGAAAGCCCACGTGCGTTAGTCCACCTGCGGAAAGCCCTGGCGCGTTAGTCCACCTGCGGAAAGCCCAGGTCGATGACGGACGTTGCCGGGTCCGGCCACCGCGTGGTGACCACTTTTCCCCTGGTGTAGAACCGGATGCTGTCCGGCCCGTACATGTGCGTGTCCCCGAACAGGGAGTTCTTCCAGCCACCGAAGGAGAAGGTACCCACCGGAACCGGGATGGGCACGTTGACGCCCACCATGCCGGCCTCGACGTCGAACTCGAACTGCCGGGCGGCACCGCCGTCGCGGGTGAAGATGGCAACCCCGTTTCCGAACTCGTTGTCATTGACCAGGCGGACCGCATCGCTGTAGGTATCTACCCGGACTACGGACAGGACCGGACCGAAGATTTCGTCGTCGTAGACCTTCATGCCCGGCTTGACGTGATCCACCAGGCTGACTCCGATAAAAAACCCGTTGGAATCGAACTGCTGCGAGCGGCCGTCAACAACCACTGTGGCGCCTTCATCTTCGGCGCCTGCCACATAAGAGGCCACCCTGTCCCGGTGCTCGGCGGTGATCAACGGTCCCATCTGTGATGCAGGGTCCGTCCCGGGACCAATCGTAAGGGTGGCCATCCGGCTTTGGATGGCCGCCACCAGGTCGTCGGCGATGGCACCGACGGCGACGAGCACGCTGACCGCCATGCAGCGCTCACCGGCCGAGCCGTAGGCAGCCGAAATGGCGGCGTCTGCTGCCATGTCCAGGTCCGCGTCCGGCAGGACCACCATGTGGTTCTTGGCCCCGCCCAGGGCCTGGACCCGCTTGCCGTGATCGGCTGCGCGCTTGTAAATGGACTGCGCTATGGGCGTTGAGCCCACGAAGCTGACGGCCTTGACGTCCGGGTGTTCGAGCAGGACGTCCACCGCCTCTTTGTCGCCCTGCACCACGTTCAGCACACCGGCCGGCAGTCCCGCTTCGGCGAAGACTTCCGCGATGAACACGGCGGAGGACGGGTCCTTTTCACTGGGCTTCAGCAGCACGGTGTTGCCGCACGCCAAGGCACTGCCGATCATCCAGAGCGGCACCATGGCCGGGAAGTTGAACGGGGTGATGCAGGCGACCACACCCACAGGCTGCCGGACGGAGTGCACGTCCACGCCGCTGGAAACCTGCTCCGAGCGTTCCCCCTTAAGCATGTGGGACAGTCCGGTGGCGAACTCGATGTTCTCAAGGCCGCGCGAAATCTCCCCTTCGGCGTCGGAGAGTACTTTGCCGTGCTCACTGGTCAGGATGGCGGCCAGCTCGGACTTGCGCTGTGTGAGGATTTCGCGGACCCGGAAGAAGATGTTGGTCCGCTTCGCCAGGCTCGTCGCCCGCCAGGCGGGCAGCGCGGCCGTGGCAGCGGCGATGGCTTCCTCTACCCGGGCAGCGGAAGCGAGCGCAACCTGCTTTTCCTGTTCTCCGGTGGCCGGGTTGAACACGGGGCCGAAGCGCTCGGCATCGGCAACGCGGCTGCCGTTGATGTAATGCGGAATGGTGTGCATGAAAGTCTCTCTTCTACTTTGCTGAATCCAGGGAACCGTCGGCGAGCTTGATGATCATGGAGCAGTCCTTGCCGGCCTCGCCCGCATCGATGAGGCGCTGGTACAGCTGCTGAACATGCCTGCCGATTTCGAGCGGCGTGCCGGTGTCCTCGGCAGCGCTGATGGCCAGGCCGATGTCCTTGTTCGCCAGCTCGGCGGTGAACGTGGGCGCGAAGTCGTTGTTGGATGCGGCGGTGGGGACCACACCGGGAACGGGGTACCAGGTGCGCAGGGCCCAGCTGTCACCGGAGGACACGGAGGCGATGTCCCAGAACACCTTCTTGTCGAGTCCGAGCCTGTCGGCCAGCACTGCACCCTCAGCGGTGGAGGCCAGGTTGATCAGGAGCATCAGGTTGTTGCAGATCTTGGCCGCTTGGCCGGTAGTGGCTCCGCCGGTGGGGATGATGTTGGTGGCCATCGGCCCGATGTAGCGGGTGGCATCCGCTACTGCGTCGGCTTCACCGCCCACCATAAACGTGAGTGTTCCTGCTTTGGCGCCACTCATCCCGCCGGAGACGGGGGCATCGACGAAGCGGAAGCCGGCGGCAGCGGCGGCGTCGTGCAGTTCACTGGCAGCGGCGATATCGATGGTGGAGGAATCGACCAGGAGCGTCCGTGTTTCCGCATGTGCCAGCACGCCGTCCGCACCAAGGTAGACGGCCTTGGCATGTTCGCCCTTCGGAAGCATGGTGAACACAACATCGGCGCCCGCCACAGCCTCTGCGATGCTTCCTGCCGGCTTCACACCGCCAGCCTCGGCAGCGGCGACGGCGGCGGGGTTGAGGTCGAATCCCCGTACGTCGTGACCCGCCTTGGCAAGGTTCCCCGACATGGATCCGCCCATGTTTCCCAAACCGATCCAACCGACTACTGCCATGGCATAAGCTCCTTTGCTGTGCCTCCGGCCGGGACCGGCCGGAAGGTCTGTGTCCACCATCACACCCTGCTACAGTGCAATCAAGGGGAAAAATCACAGAAGGCATGTGCACTGATGCACACGAATGAAGGGACATCCGGTGGCGCGGCTTCCAAGTCCGGACGACCTGTTAATCCTGCTCACCGTGGCCAGGCTGGGACGCTTCAACGCGGTCGCCGAAACGATGGGGACCACGCACACCACGATTTCGCGGCGGATCCTCGCCCTGGACAAGCAATTGGGCGGCAGGACGCTGGAGCGCAGTCCGCACGGGTGGGAGCTGACGGAGCTTGGCGCTTCGGCCGTCGCGGCTGCGGAAACGATCGAGGAAACACTTGGGTCACTGGCCGCCGTTGTGGGCCAGGACCGGGACGCAGTGTCCGGTATGGTGCGCATCAGCACCTCTGACGGTTTCGGCGCCGAATTCGTCACTCCTGCCCTGGTCCGCCTCCAACAGCGGCACCCGTTGCTGAATGTGGAGATGCTCAGCGCTACGCGCAAGGTCAGCCAGAACCGCTCCGGCGTGGACCTTGAAGTGGTGGTGGGCCGCACGGATGTGAGCAATGCGCAGGCCATTTTCCTGGCCAACTACTTCGTGCGGCTCTATGCCAGTCCCGCGTACGCGGCGCAGCGGGGCTTGCCGGAAACGCCCGACGGCGTGGGGCAGCACGGCTTCGTCTCCTACGTTGAGTCCGCCCTGCAGGTTGCCGAACTGGGCCACCGGTCCTCGCAGTTGCCGATGCCGAAATCCAGCTTCCAGGCGACGAGCATCTTTGCCCAGGTGGAGGCGGTGCGCCGTGGCGCCGGCATCGGGCTGCTCCCGAACTTTATGGTGGCGCAGAACGCGGAGTTCATTCCGGTGCTCCCCGACGCCTTCCAGCGCCAGATTCCCGTCTGGGCGGTGGCCCGGCCGGAATCGCTCCGGTCCGCCCGGGTGCAGGCCGTGATTGCTGCCCTCAAGGAAGAAGTGGCGGCCCGCCAGGATCTTCTGGCAGCCTAGGCCTTGGCACCCTGGTCACTCGGGTCCTGGTCCCTGGGACCCGGTGCAGTTGTCAGGCCTGGAAGAGCCGCCTCACCACCTGCCCCGCAGCGAGTGCGTCAAGGCCTTCGTTGATCTGGTCAAGCGGCCGGGTGTCGGTGTGCAGCAGTTCAACGGGAAGCCTGCCCTCCCGCCAGTAGCCAAGGTAGAGGGGGATGTCCCGGCCCGGGACGGCGTCCCCCATGTACGAGCCCAGCAGCCGTTTGCCCGCACCGGCGAACTGGAGCGCCGGCACCGTCAGTTCCGCCGTGGGATGCGGCAGCCCTACGGAGACTACGGAGCCACCGCGCGTTACGTGCTCCAGGCACGAGGCGATGACCCGGGCAGACCCCACGGCTTCGACGGCGGTGTCCACACCGTCACCGGAGGCGTCGGCAATCAGGCGGGAAGCGTCATCCGGGGTCCCTACGGCCGTTGCCCCGCACTTCAGTGCGAGCCCGTGCTTGGCGGCGTTGGGATCGATGGCGATCACGGAGGAGGCACCGGCGAGCGCCGCGGCCATAACGGCCGAGAGCCCCACGGCACCGAGCCCGAAGACAGCTACGGACTGGCCGGGCTGGACGGCCGCTGTGTTGAGGACGGCCCCCATTCCGGTGAGCACGGCGCAACCGAACATTGCGGCAACGGTGTCCGGGACGTCGTCGTCGATGACCACCACTGATTCACGGGCCACCACGGCGTAATTGGCGAATGCCGAAACCCCCAGATGGTGGTTGATGCGCTTCCCGGCAGGTGTCCGCAGCAGGGCTTCGCCATGGAGGAGGTCCCCCGACCCGTTGACGTCGGCGGCGCGGTGGCAGAGCGCCGGGCGGCCTGCCCGGCAGGCACGGCAGCCACCACAGCTGGGGACGAAGACGAGAACTACATGGTCCCCCGGGGAAACATCGGTGACGCCGTGTCCCACGGCAGCGACCCGTCCTACAGCCTCGTGCCCCAGCGCCATCGGGAGCGGCCTGACGCGGGAACCGTCCACCACCGAGAGGTCAGAGTGGCACAGGCTCGAATAGGTGATGTCGATCCCCAACTCGCCGGCGCGGGGTTCGGGCCGGTCGAGCTCCTCCACCTGAAGCGGGTGCGCTTGGGTGTAGCTGGTTCCGGACGGGACCGTGGAGTAAAGAACGGCTGCTTTCATGGAGAATCCTGACTTCCTCGAGGTGCTGACGCGCAACTGCCCGGGCCTGCGTGGTGGCGGGTCCGGGCAGTTGGCATGCTGTGTGGCTTTTGTGGTGGCGTTGCCTATTTCTTGCCGGCTGCGAGAAGGTCGGCCGTGCCCTGGGCATCGGCTGCGTCTACATCGTGGAGCGAAATGCCCCGGGTTTCCTTGAGGAAGAACACGGAGATTGCCGTCACGATGCAGGCTCCCAGCAGGTACAGCGCCACCGGAGTGGAGGACTTGAAGCTGCTCAGCAGCGATGTGGCGATGATCGGGGCCAGTGAACCGGCCACGATGGAGGTCACCTGGTAACCCAGGGAAACGCCCGAGTACCGCATGCGGGTGGGGAACATCTCGGCCATGATGGACGGCTGGCCCGCGTACATCAGCGCGTGGAACAGCAGGCCGATGGTGATGGCGGCCAGAATGACGATGTCATTCGCAGTGTCCATCATGGGGAAGGCGAAGAAGCCCCAGGTGCCGCCGAGGATGGCGCCGGCCATGTAGACCGGGCGCCGGCCAAACGCATCGGACATCTTGCCGACGAGCGGCACGGCGCAGAAGTGGATGAAGTGCGCCACGAGCAGAAGCAGGAGGATGCGGGAGGTGTCGGTCTGGACTACAACCTTGAGGTACGTGATGGAGAAGGTCACCACAAGGTAGTACAGGATGTTCTCGGCGAAACGCAGACCCATGGCGGTAAAGACACCACGCGGGTAGCGGCGGAAGACTTCGGCAACGCCGTAGCCCTTCTTCTCCACGGTGACTTCCTTGCGGGCCTCGAGAAAGATCGGCGCGTCCTGGACCTTGGTGCGGATGTAGTAGCCGACGATCACGATGACCGCAGAGAGCCAGAAGGCGACGCGCCAGCCCCAGCCCAGGAATGCTTCCTGGGACAGCGTGGCCGAAAGGGTGAACAGCACGCCGGTGGCCAGCAGGTTGCCCATCGGTACTGCTGATTGCGGCCAGCTGGACCAGAAACCGCGGGACTTGCTGGGGCTGTGCTCTGCGACCAGCAGCACGGCGCCGCCCCACTCACCGCCGACGGCGAAGCCCTGCACGAAGCGCAGGAACACCAGGAGGGCCGGGGCCCAGTAACCGATCTGGGCGAATGTGGGCAGGCATCCCATGAGGAAGGTGGCCACGCCCACCAGGATGATGCTCAGCTGCAGCAGCTGCTTGCGGCCGAATTTGTCACCGAAGTGGCCAAAGACGATGCCGCCGATGGGGCGCGCCACGAACCCTACGGCGTAGGTGACGAAGGCGGCGATGATGCCATCCAGTTCGGTCCCTGAATTGGGGAAGAACATTTTGCCAAACACCAGGGTGGCGGCGGAGGCATAGAGGAAGAACTCGTACCACTCCACAACGGTGCCGGCCATTGAGGCCGTGACGACTTTCTTCAGGCCGGAGGCCTTGACGTCGGTTTCCTCGGTCCGCCGTGCGGCGGAGCTTTCCGTGCTCATCTGTTACTCCTTCGGCGTCGTCGTCGACACCACTGGGACGTATTGGGGCGGCTAAGTGTGATTTTGGCCACGAACCGCCGGGTCCCATTGAGTATGGTCCGCCTGTCAGCCCAGCTCAACGGCGAATCTCGCAGAGCACATCTGCATAAACGCACATCCGGGCAAAGGAGGGAGTGGTGCTACGCGGAAAGATGCCTCTGGAGCTGCGGTCCCAGCTGGCCGATTTCGGTCAGGAACCCGTCGTGGCCAATGGGCGCCTCGATCAGGTGGACGTCCACATCCCCCGGAAGCGCCCGGGCCAGCTCACGTGACTGGGACGGGAAGTACAGGCGGTCGGAGTCCACGGCGGCAACAAAGAAGCGGGCTTGGCTGGCGGCCAGTGTTTCGGCCAGCGTGCCGCGCCCCCGGCACACGTCATGGCTCATCAGCGCCTCGGTGATGGCGATATAGCTGTTGGCGTCAAACCGCTGCACCAGCTTGTTTCCCTGGTGGTCAAGGTAGCTCTCCACCTGGTAGCGTCCGCGTTCCGCCAGGCACTCACCCTGCAACGGCGATTCGGGAGCCTGCGGGGCACGGCCGAACCTGCCTTCCAGCTCGGCGGCTGAGCGGTAGGTGATGTGTGCGATGCGCCGTGCCAGTGCCAGTCCGGCCTCGGGGAAAGGGCCGCCGTAATAATCGCCGCCGTTGAAGTTGGGGTCCTGCCGGATGGCGAGGGTCTGCGCCTGGGCGAAGGCGATCTGTTCGGCCGTGCTGGCGGCCCCTACGGCGATGACCGCGCAGCGCTGCACGCGCTCCGGGTAGGTGACAGCCCATTCGAGTGCGCGGGCGCCGCCCATCGAACCGCCCAGGACGGCAAACCAGCATTGGATGCCGAGCTGGTCAGCCAGCCGGGCCTCTGCCACGGTGCTGTCCCGCAGGGTGACCAGGGGAAAGCGGGAACCCCAGGGGTTGCCGTCGGGGGCAGGCGAGGACGGGCCGGTGGATCCGTAGCAGCCGCCCACGATGTTGATGGAGACAACGAAGAAACGGTCTGTATCCACGGGTGCGCCGGGCCCGGCCAGCTGTTCCCACCAGCCCGGTTCGTCGGTGTCGCCCCGGGTCACGTGGGTGCTGCCGGTGAGGGCATGTTCGATCAGGATGGCGTTGCTGCCGTCCGCGTTGAGGGTGCCCCAGGTTTCGTAGGCGAGCGTCACCTCCGGAAGATAGCCGCCGGCCTCAAGTTCCAGGCCTCCAATGGAGGCGTAGCGGACAATCCCGTGTTCGGGAACGGTGGTACGGGTGACGGTAACCGTCATGGCAAGACCTCTTCTACGCGCTTGCCTGCCGTCGAATGACCGGCAGGCCAGGTCTTCACCCGGGGCACCCCACCGCGGAAGGAGGGTTGCCGGCCAGCAAGCCGGGGCTGTCACTGGCACTCATGACCTGGTTCGAGTGTACGAAACACCACCCGTCCCAAGCCAAGAGTGTGACTGGTTGTGACTTCCCCGGCCCGGGCACGCCGGCCCTGGCTGCCTGTTTGCTGTGGAGGCTGCCTGCCCGCCTGACGTTCCGGCCGCCGTCGCGCCTTGATCCTGGTCAGGCGCCCGACGCCGCCTTTGCTGCACGGAAGCCGGCCTCAAGGTCGGCCAGGATGTCGTCGATGTGCTCAATGCCCACCGACAGGCGGACCAGCCCGGGGGTCACGCCGGCCACGGCCTGCTGCTCCGGGGAGAGCTGGCTGTGGGTGGTGGACGCAGGGTGGATGACCAGGGACCTGACGTCCCCGATGTTGGCCACGTGCGAGTGCAGCTCCAGGGCGTCCACGAACCGTTTGCCGGCCTCGGCACCCCCGGCCAGGTTGAAGGACACAATGGCACCGGTCCCCTTCGGTCCGTACTTTCGGCCGCGCTCGTACCAGGGGCTCGAGGGAAGGCCCGCGTAGGCGACGGATTCGACGTCGTCACGCGCTTCCAGCCAGCGGGCAACCTCCGCGGCGTTGGCCACGTGGCGTTCCACGCGGAGACTCAGCGTCTCCAGACCCTGGGCGATCAGGAAGGCGTTGAACGGCGAAACAGCAGAGCCCAGGTCCCGCAGGAGCTGGACGCGTGCCTTAAGGATGTAGGACAGGTTGGCGCCCAGGGCGCCGCCCTCCCCGAGGTCACGCCCATAGACCAGCCCGTTGTAGGTGGGGTCCGGGGTGTTGAAGCCGGGGAACCGCTCCGGGTCCTTGCTGAAGTCGAACTTGCCCGAGTCCACGATGACGCCGGCGATGGCTGAGCCGTGGCCGCCGAGGTACTTCGTGGCTGAGTGGACCACGATATCCGCGCCCCACTCGAGCGGACGGATCAGGTACGGCGTGGACAGCGTGTTGTCCACGATCAACGGCACACCTGCCTCGTGGGCGGCCTGGGAGACGCCTTCGATGTCCAGGACATCCTGCCGCGGATTGGACACCACCTCGGCAAAGAAGAGCTTGGTGTTCGGCTGCACGGCGGCGCGCCACTGGGCCAGGTTGTCCGGATCCGCCACGAACGTGACGCTGATGCCGAACTTCTTCAGGGTGTGGGCGAAGAGGTTGTAGGTTCCGCCGTAAAGGCTGGGGCTCGCGACAATATGGTCGCCGGCCTCGGCAATGTTCAGGACAGCGAAGGTCTCGGCTGCCTGTCCGGAGCTGAGCAGCAGGGCTGCCAGGCCGCCTTCGAGGCTGGCAATCCGTTGCTCCACCGCGTCCTGGGTCGGGTTGCCGATGCGCGTGTAGATGGGCGCCAGTTCCGCCAGCGCAAACCGGTTCGCGGCGCTTTCCGCGCTGGGGAACACAAAGGACGTAGTCTGGTAAATGGGCAGCGCACGGGCGCCGGTGGCGCTGTCCGGTTCCTGTCCGGCGTGGATCTGGCGGGTTTCGAAGGACCATCCGTTGGACATTCAAGGCTCCTTTGACATGGGCCCGGGGCGGGCTGGGAGCACCACGGGCCGCGCTTGCCATCCGGCCGTTGCCGGACAGCCAGGTCCTCACCCGGGGCACCCCACCGCGGATGGAGGGTTGCCGGCCAGCGAGCCGGGGCTTGGCGCTGGCGCTCATGACCTGAGCTCAGTGTAGGAACATTGCCGGCTGGCCGGACAGCATTGTGACGAACATAGTCCTGCAGGTTTCGCCGCCTGAAGGTGGCCCGTGAAGGGGTTGACCTCGGAAAATCCCAGTAAGGCAACCCTTAGCTGAGAGCCCGATCACAAAGTGCCAAGATGTTGGCATGCGCATGGATCACGTCTCTTACGCCTGTGAACACGATGGCCTCGCGGCCACTACCGAACGTATTTCCTCTGCCCTCGGCGTTGAGGCAGTGAAAGGCGGGGTACACCCCCGGTTCGGAACCCGGAATATGATCATCCCGCTCGCGGGACACAAATACCTCGAGGTGGTGGAGGTCCTGGACCACCCCGCATCGGACAAGGCACCCTTCGGGCAGGCAGTACGTGCCCGCTCGGCGGCCGGCGGCGGATGGATGGGCTGGTGCGTCGAAGTGGACGACCTCGCCCCCTTCGAAGAACGCCTCGGACGCTCCGCCGTGAACGGCAACCGGAAATTCCCGGACGGCCGTGAACTGGTGTGGAAGCAGATCGGCATCCTGGGGCTCATTGCCGACCCCCAGGTTCCGTACATGCTCAAGTGGGAGGGCGACCCCTCCCTGCACCCGTCCAACGCCTACGACAGCAACGTCAAGATGAGCTGCCTCACCATTGCCGGTTCGGCTGCCCGGGTCACCGAGTGGCTGGGCGAACCGGTGGAGAAGCCGCTGGAAGACGTGGCCGTGGAGTGGGTGGCGCCACACGGGACGCCGGGCATTCTGTCAGTTACGTTCGAAACCGCCAGCGGAGCCGTCACAATCTGACCTCCTGCTGCGTGGTCCGGTGCTGCCGGATCACGCAGGGGCACCCCCCTTGGGTTCCCTGTCCGACCATCTTCGGCCGCCATCAGCATGTGACAACGAAGTCACCTGCCGATGGCGGCCGAATCCATTTCCTGGCGTGCCCGGTCTTGGTTTGCCGGTTCCTTGGTTTGCCGGGTTCTTGGTTTGCCGGGTTCTTGGTTTGCCGGGTTCTTGGTTTGCCGGGTTCCAGACGGTCGCAGACAGCAAGGGTGGAATGCGTGCTGGACCCGGCATGCTGAAATCCCTCGGTGCTTTGTCAGACCCCCCTGTCATAGTTTTCCTATGGCAAGCAGGGCGGCATTGGAAGCGTTGGAGGTCCTTGAGGCGTCCCTTGCTGAGCTGGGTGCTGTGCTGCGTGGGACCGGTGAGGGTTTTGATCCGTTGCGGGAGCAGGCTGATCGGAGCCTGGACGGGCTCGCCGGGGTCGCCCGGCTTGAAGCACGGACCGCGGCGTTGAAGGTGCATCTTGCGGCAGGGTATGCAGAAGCTGCCAAGGCTGTGGCGTCACGGGCCATGGTGCCGTCCGGGGCGATGGCGCAGGAAGCGTCGATGGTCGCGGAGGTCGCGGGTGTGTTGACTATTGGTGCGCGGGCTGCCGGTGTGCTGCTGGAGCAGTCGCAGGTGCTGGCCAATGTTTTGCCGTTGACCTTGGCGGGGTTGCAGGACGGTAGCTTGTCGTGGGCGCACGCGAAGGCCATGGTGGAGGAAACCGCCACCCTGGATCGGGCCGGGGCCGCCGCGCTGGAGGAGCATTTCCTGGGCCCGGACGCACCGAACCTGGCCACCGGGTGTGCGGGGCCGGGTGAGTTGGTGCCGCACCGGTTCCGGCACAAGGCCCGGATCTGGCGCGAACGCCACCACCCCGAATCCCTTGAAAAACGCCACGCCAAAAGTGTCGCGGAGCGGCGGGTCGAACACCGTCCGGACCAGGACGGGATGGCCTGGTTCCACGCCTACCTCCCTGCCGATACCGCGTCGGCGATGTGGAACCGCACCACCGCCCTGGCCCGGGGACTGCAGGGCCCGGACGAGTCCCGGACCCTGCCTCAGATCTGCGCCGACATCTTCGCCGACGCCGTCCTCAGCAACGGACAGAACGGGCAGCACGGGCAGACCGTGCAGGATTCCGGCGGTACTGTTGCGGAGGTCCGTATTCCGCACGCGGAGGTCCTGGTTACGGTGCCCGTGTTCTCGCTTATGGGTCTGACGGATGAACCGGCGATGCTCGACGGCTACGGCCCGATCCCGGCGTCGATGGCGCGGAAGTTGGTGGCGGACGGTGCTGGCTCGTTTTATCGGGTGCTGGTGGATCCGCGGGACGGGGCGCCGCTGGAAATCGGGCGCACCAGCTACCGGGTTACGAAGGCTATCCGGCGGTGGCTGCGTATGAGGGACGGGAAGTGCCCGTTCCCGGGCTGTTCCAACAACTCCCTGGACAACGAAGCTGACCATTTGTTGGCGTGGCATCACGGCGGGACCACCGGGATCAGCAACCTGGGCCAGCCCTGCCCGAAGCACCACCGCCTGAAGCACACCAGTGGTTGGACACCCACCCCGGCCACCAAAAACGAACCACCCGGCTGGATTTCACCAGCAGGCCGAAGATACAAAAGCGAACACCAGGACTGGGAACCACCACAATGGCCGGATCAACTCAGGCGCGAGCTGCATCGGAAGCGGAAACGGAGACAACTTTCACGGCGGAAGCGAAACGTGCACCGGCCGCGGTCATTGACCAAGGGTGGTCCCTACGGCTACCCGGACCTTTGCTACATCGGGCTGTCCCCGGGTGAGGAAGGCCTGTTGCGTGTCCTGCACGGGACCGGAAACTGAGCAACGGCCCGCTTGTGCCCCGCCCGTCGTCGTGCCCGCCTAGCCCAGGCCCACGGACCTTCCAAAAAGGCTGAAGCCGACAAAAGCGACGATGTCCAGCAACGCATGTGCAATGACCAGGGGCATGACGCGCTTGGTCCGGGTGTAGAGCCACGCGAAGACAATACCCATGACCACATTGCCGATGAACGGCCCGAAGCCCTGGTACAGGTGGTAGCTTCCACGCAGGAGCGCGCTGGCGGCAATGGACAGCGGCACGCTCCAGCCAAACTTGCCGAAGCGGTTCAGCAGGTAGCCCACCACGATGACTTCCTCCACCACGGCATGCCGGATGGCGGACAGGATCAGAACCGGCACCGTCCACCAGTAGGCGTCCAGCGCACTGGGAATGATCGCGGTGGTTATCCCCAGCGCCCGGCCCGCGGCGTAGAGGCCGAGCGACGGGATGCCGATCAGGGCCGCCAACCCCACCCCCTGCATCATGTCCATTCCCGGCCGCGCAAAATTGAAGCCCAGCTTCCGGAAGGCTGAGCCCTGATTGCCAACATCTCCGGACGCCGCCTGCCGCTGGTCAGTGAGGAAATAGATCACCAGCAGCACAGGAACCAGCGCGAAAATGATGTCCAGCAACTGGTAGGTCAGGTCAAAATACTCGCGTGTACTCTGGGAGCGGTTCAGCGTTGAGGTGCCCTCGGCCAGCGGCGCACGGGTCATCTTGTCCAGGAGCTGCACCACGGAGTACACGGCGGACTGGCCAAGGGAGAGGCCCAGTACAATCCAGACTTCGAACTTCAGGCGGCGGCGGGAGGGAACCAACATGTACCCATCTTGCCTGCAGTTGCTGGGTCAAGCCTGACCGAGCAATCCACGCGTGGCGCCGGCGGTATTCGGAGGGCGGTGTGCAGGCCTGCCGTATCCAGGCCGGAGGTATTGAGGCTGGGGATATTCAGGCCGGGGATATTCAGGCGGGATATTCAGGCCGGGGATATTCAGGCCTGCCGTATTGAGCCGGGAGTTCAGCTGGGCGCGACGATAACTTCGGTGCCATTGGCCTCGAAGGCCGCCTTGTCCCGCGGCGAGATCCCGGCATCCGTAATCAGCCGGGTGAAGTTGTACCCGTCCATGGTGGCAAAGGCCCGGACGCCCACCTTGGAAGAATCAGCCAGGACATAGGAAACCCGTGCCCGGCTCGCGAGCAGCGCGTTGACGGATGCCTCCCCCTCGCCGGTGTTCGTTGGCCCCACTTCCGGGTCGATGCCGTTGACCCCGATGAAGGCGATGTCCAGCACTACCTTCTGCATGATGATGTCCGTGTAGGGGCCCACCAGCTCGTAGGACCGGGGGTTGAGGATGCCGCCGGTCACCATGACCTTGATATTGGGCCGCACCGCCAGCTGCCCGGCGATGTTAATGGCGTTCGTGACCACCGTCAGCGTGGGCTGGTTGGAGGGGGCGTTGAGGTCTTCGCGGGTGGCGAGGATCTGTGCCAGCGCGGTGCTGGTGGTGCCGCCGCAGAGACCGATCACGGCGCCCGGCCTGATCAGCGCGGACGCCGCCTGTGCAATCTGTTCCTTGGCTTCGGCGTGGTCGTCCCGGTTGTAGCGGCCGGGAAGGTCGTACGCCAGGGCACCGGTGGTGGCTCCGCCCCGGGTCCTGGTGAGGAGCCGGCGCTTGGCCAGGCTGTCCAGGTCCCGCCGTGCGGTGGCCGGTGATACGCCCAGGTTGCTGACGATTTCATCGACTTCCACCTGGCCCGATTTGGCCAGCAGGTCAAGGATGGCGGTCAGCCGGTCAGTGCGGGTCATGCAGGGCCTCTCGGTACTCCGGCCATCGCTTCGATGACGCTTTCTGATCATAACAGAAGCGAAACGATCACCTTACGTCACAAAGGTGGCAGGGATTTACCGTGCCCGGTCTCCGGCCCGCCACACAGCGTACGTCAACGGCATGCCCGGCCGGTAAGCGAGGTGCGTGGCCGAAGGCGCGTTAAGCATGTGAAGGTCCGCCCGGTGCCCGACGGCGATGGAACCGACGGCGCGTTCGCCGTCGGCGTCGTTTCCGGTGTCCTTGTGCAACGCCAGGGCGCCGCCGTAGGTGGCGGCCCGGACTGCCTCGTGCACACTGAGGCGCATCTGGAGCACGGCAGTAGCGACGCAGAACGCCATCGAGCTGGTGTAGGAGGTGCCGGGATTGCAGTTGGAGGCGAGCGCCACCTGCACGCCGGCGTCCAGGAGCGCGCGGGCGGGTGCCAACGGCTGCCGGGTGGAAAGGTCGCACGCCGGCAGGCACGTGGCCACGGTCCCCCGCGAACCCTCGCCGGCGGCTGCGTCCCAGCCCGACCAGGTTCCGGCGAGCGCTTCGACATCCCCGCCGGCCAGGTAATTCACATGGTCCACGCTGGCTGCGCCGAGTTCCACGGCCAGCTGCACGCCGGGGCCCTCGCCGAGCTGGTTGCCGTGCACGCGGAGTCCGAGGCCGGCGTCGCGGCAGGCCAGCAGGACCCGGCGTGACTGCTCAGCTGTGAAGGCGCCTTCCTCGCAGAAAACATCAGCCCACTGAACGTAGGGACGGACCGCAGCCAGCATGGGACCGCACACCAGGTCGGTGTACGCCTCCGGATCCTGGCCCGCCGGAACCAGATGGGCGCCCAGATACGTCACCTGGTCTGCAACGGTGGACGCGATGCGGGCACTGCGGGCCTCATGGTCAGTGTCCAGGCCGTAACCGGTTTTCGTCTCCAGGTAGGTGGTTCCTTGTGAGACGGCTTCCGCCACCCGGCCGAGCGCCAGGCGCGTGAGGTCGAAGTCCGAGGTGGCGCGGGTGGCGTTCATGGTGACGGCGATGCCGCCTGCGGCGTACTGCTCCCCCGCCATGCGTGCCTCGAACTCGGCCGTCCGGTCGCCGGCGAACAGCAAATGGGTATGGGAGTCCACCCACCCCGGGAGGACCGCCCGGCCGCCGGCATCAATGGCCTCGTCCGCAGCAGGGGCATCGGCAGCAGCGCCAATCCACGCGATGCGCTCCCCCTCAACCACCACCGCCGCGTCTTTCAGGACCCGGTGCTCGAGATCCTGGGTCATCAGCTCGGCAATGTTGGTGATCAGGGTGCTCATTGAACCATTCTTCAGCGCCGGATGGACCAGCGGGTGGCTGCCAACGCCTCCGCTGTCCGGGATTCCGGACGCTCGCCGCCGGCCTCACCCCGGCCCTGCTGCCCGGACAGAATCTGCTCAGCAGCCAGTTCCGTCAGGGCGGATGAGGTCTGGAACCCGTAGCCGCCCTGCCCCGCGAGCCAATAGAAGCCGGGCGCTTCGGCGTCGAATCCCGCCACCGGGACGCCGTCGGCAGCCTCGGTCCTGAGTCCCGTCCAGGCCCTGCGCACCGCCGTGATCCCGAGCGTGGTGACAGCGTTCAGCCGTTCCACCAGATGCTCCACGTCACCCGCGCGGGGCCGGGCGTCCTCCGGCCCGCTGGGCACGGTCTCCGACGGCGAAATGAGCACGTCGTTGCCTTCCCGCCGGAAGTAGAAGGTGTTGTCCGCCGCTGCAACCATGGGGCTGTGCTCCGGCAGGGGGTGCCCGACGGCGGCAATCGCCGCAGTGCGCCGGTACGGCTGAAGGCCCAGCTTTTCCACGCCGCTGATGACGGCGAGTTCATCGGCCCAGGCACCGGCGGCGTTGACCAGGACGCCGGCCTGGAAGGCCTCGGTGCCCGCCCCCACCTGCCAGCCGGAACCCAGGCGCTGCGCCGAATGGACCCGTGCGCCGGTGATGATATCCACCCCGGCCGCTACCGCCCGCTGCCGGTGGTCCGCCAGCAGCAGTGGAGCATTGCATCCGAAGGAGTGGGTGTCCAGGCCGGCCGCGCTGAACGCGTCCGGGACCAGCGCCGGGCAGAGCTCCAGCGCCTCGGCATGCGTGATGGGCTGCATGGAGCCGCTGGCTTCCGCCGCCACGTCCTCCTCGCCGCCGATCAGCATGAAGCTGCGGGGCGTGAGCACCGGTTCAGGCAGTTCCACGTCCCTGGCGGCAATAAGCTCCAGGGTCCGGACCGTCAGTTCCCGGACCACCGGCGGTCCGTAGCTCGGGATGAGCTGCCGGGCGGAGCGGGAGGACGTATGGTACGCGAGTTCCTGCTCCGCTTCCACCAGCGCCACGCTGCATCTGCCCGCCAGCGCGGACGCCAGAGACAATCCGGCGATGCCGCCGCCGACGATCAGGACATCGTAATGTGCTGCCATGCGTCCATCCTTGCAGAGATGCAGAGTTGCTGGGCTCCTTCTGGTTTCGACAGGCTCAACCACCGGAGGTTAGGGAGCGAACCAAAGTGTTGCAGGGGGTGCGGTGGCGGGTCAGTCTGCTGCTACCTCAGCCCGGCTGGCGACGAAGGCAGCCACGCAGGCCTCGACGTCGTCCGCGGAGTGTGCGGCCGAAAGCTGCACCCGGATCCGCGCGGCGCCGCGCGGAACCACGGGGAAGCTGAAGGCAGTGACAAAGACGCCGTGCTGCAGCATCCGGTCAGCAACCTTGGCCGCCAGGACAGCGTCGCCGAACATCACCGGGACAATGGCGTGTTCGCCGGGCAGCAGGTCGAAGCCTTCCTCCGTCATCCGCTGACGGAACAGCGCGGCATTGTCGAAGAGCTGCCGCCGCAGGTCCGCTGAGTTCTGGACCAGGTCCAGCGCCTTAGTGGTGGCGGCAACAATGGCCGGGGCAAGGGAGTTGGAGAAGAGGTACGGCCTGGCCTTCTGCCGCAGCATGGCCACCACCTCGGCACGCCCGGACACATAACCGCCGGACGCTCCGCCCAGGGCCTTGCCAAAGGTGCCGGTGTAGATATCCACCCGGTGCGAAACACCGGCATGTTCCGGAGTTCCTGCGCCGGTGGCGCCCATAAAACCGACCGCGTGCGAATCATCCACCATCACCAGCGCGTCATGCTTTTCGGCGAGGTCGCAGATGGCTTCCAGCGGAGCCAGGTAACCGTCCATCGAGAAAACGCCGTCGGTCACGATGATCCTGCGCCGGGCTCCCTTCGCCTCCACGAGCTTCGCTTCTAGGTCCGCCATGTCCTGGTTGGCGTAGCGGAACCGCTGGGCCTTGCACAGCCGGATGCCGTCGATGATCGAGGCGTGGTTGAGGGCGTCGGAGATGATGGCGTCCTCAGGACCGAACAGGGACTCGAAGACACCTCCGTTGGCATCGAAGCAGCTGGAGAACAGGATGGTGTCCTCGGTGCCCAGGAAGCGGGAGACGCGCGCCTCGAGCTCCAGGTGCAGGTCCTGCGTGCCGCAGATGAAACGGACGCTGGCCATGCCGAAGCCCCGCTCATCCATCGCGGCCTTGGCCGTGGCGATGATGTCCGGGTGATCCGCCAGGCCAAGGTAGTTATTGGCGCAGAAGTTCAGGACGGCTGCTCCGTCCGCGCCAATCCTTCCTGCCGTGATGTGGCTGGATTGCGGGGAGTTGATGCTGCGTTCGGTCTTGTAGAGTCCGGCGGTGCGGATGTCCTCCAGCTCGGTGCGCAGCTGGTCCTTGATCGAGGTGTACATGGTGTTCCTTAGAGTCGGGTCCAGTCGAGGACAACTTTGCCGCCCGCGCCGCTGCGGGCATTGTCGAAGCCTTTCTCCCATTCGGCAGCGGGGAGCGTATCGGTGACCACGGCGGAGATGCCCGCGTGGAGCACGGGGTTGGAGGAGAGCATGGCGCTCATCGCGTACCAGGTTTCGAACATCTCCCGGCCGTAGATGCCCTTAAGCGTGAGCATGTGGGTGACCACCTTGCCCCAGTCGATGGTGATGTCCTGGCTCGGCAGGCCCAGCATGGCAATCCGGCCGCCGTGGTTCATGTTGTCAATCATCTCGGGCAGGGCTGTGGGGTGGCCGGACATTTCCATGCCGATGTCGAAGCCCTCCCGCATGCCCAGTTCGCGTTGGGCATCATGGACGCGCGTGGTGGAGACGTCGATGGCGAGGTCTGCGCCCAGCTGCCGGGCCAGGTCCAGCCGTGGCCGGGAGACATCGGTGATGGCGATCTTGCGGGCACCGGCATGGCGGGCGACGGCGATGGCCATCAGCCCGATGGGCCCGGCGCCGGTGATCAGCACGTCCTCGCCCACCAGCGGGAAGCTCAGTGCCGTGTGCACGGCGTTGCCGAAAGGATCGAAGATGGCCCCCAGCTCAGGGGTGACCGACGGATCGTGGTGCACCCAGACGTTGGTTTCCGGTATGACGACGTATTCGGCAAAGGCACCATCACGCTGCACGCCCACGCTGACCGTGTGGATGCACATCTGACGGCGGCCCGCACGGCAGTTGCGGCATATTCCGCACACCACGTGCCCTTCGCCGGATACCCGGTCCCCCACCTTTACGTCGCGGACGTCTTCGCCTGTTTCCACCACTTCGCCGTAGAACTCGTGGCCGGCGATCAGGGGCGCCTCGATGATCCCCTGCGCCCAGGAATCCCAGGACTGGATGTGGAGGTCGGTGCCGCAGATGCCCGTGGTCATAACGCGGATCTTGACGTCGGCAGGGCCGGCCTCCGGCTCCGGCCGGTCCGCCAGCTCGAAGCCGGCCTGTGGGCCGGCCTTGTACAGAGCCTTCATTGGCTTCCTTACTCTCGTCAGTCACTTCTTCGGCAGGTTGCTGCCCTCCTCATTACAACGGCGAAGAAGCTTTAGCACAACAGGGATATTCTCAATCGACGATGTAGCTTTTCCTAATGCATAGACTGGTGCGATGGAGATCCACCAGCTCGAAATCCTGCGCGAACTCGGCGCCCTGGGCAGCGTCAAGGCCGTTGCGGACACCCTCATGGTCACCCCGTCGGCCGTCTCCCAGCAACTGGCCCTGCTGCAGCGAACTGTGGACGTGCCCCTGACGCGGAAGGAGGGCCGGAACCTGGTGCTGACCGAGGCGGGGCAGGTGCTTGCTGACGCCGGTGCCGCCGTCGTCAGTGCCATGGCCGACGCCAGGGGTGCGATCGGGACCTACCACGGGTCGGCGTCCGGCCGGGTAACCCTCAGCGGTTTCCACAGCGCCGGTCAGGCCGTGTTCGCGCCGCTGGCCAGGATCCTGGACGCCCCCGGGCAGCCGCGGGTGGAACTCTCCGACGAGGACGTGGCACAGCAGGACTTTCCCGCGCTGACGGCGCGCTACGACCTGGTCCTCGCGCACCGCATGGACCACAGCCCCCGCTGGCCTGCCGAACGGGTGACAGTGATTCCGCTCGCCCATGAGCCGCTGGACGTGGCGCTGCCCGCAGGGCACCGGCTGGCCCGCCAGGCCGCCGTAACAGCGGACGACGTCGGCCGCGAGGCCTGGGTGACCAGCCACGCCGGCTACTCCCCCGCCGATGTGCTGTCCGCCGTCGCCGCCGTGTCCAGCAGGGAACTGAACATCGTGCATCGCATCAACGACTACTCCACGGTGGCGGCACTTGTGGCTGCCGGGGGTGTGATCGGACTGCTGCCGCGGTACACGGCAGGCCCGGTGCTCAACCCGGACATTGTGCTCCGTCCCCTTGAGGGCATCAGCACCCGCCGACGGATCGACCTGCTGGCCCGGCCGGAAAACCTGAAGCGCCGTTCCGTCATGATCGTGTGCGAGGCGCTGCAGGACATCATGGCGGGGCTCGTGGACCGGGACTGACCCAACTGGGTAGCAGTAACTGTCGTTCTGGGCACCCATAACGACAGTTGGTGCTACCTACTTGGGCTGGTTTCCGTGCCCGTGGCCCCTGCCCAGCCCGTTGCCGTGCCCGTGGTCCTTTCCATGCCCCAGGCCGTGGCCGCGGCCCAGCCCGAGGCCCGGCACGTCCCCAGCGCCCTCGGCGATCCGGTCCGCCGTGGCCTGGTCCCCGTTCGTCACCCCGGAAATCCGGACCACTTCCCCGGCGGTGATGTCCGCGATGGTTCCTGCTGACTGCTTATGCCGCTTGCCGCCGTCGCCCGTTGCCCCCGGACTGCCCGTAGACCCTGGACTGCCCGTAGACCCTGGGCTGCCCGTGGACCCGCCGTCCGCCGCAGGAGCCGGGACCTTGGTGATTTTCGTATCAGCGGTGACGGCGTACGTCCGGGTGTAGCCGTCCTCGCTCCTGACCGTGATGGCCGTGGCGCTCACCGATTCCACGGTTCCGCGCTGCTCAAGAACCGTCTGGAAGGTGCCGTCCGCCCTCTTAACCACGCTTTCGCTGTGCTGCAGCTGGGGCCGCTGGGCCTTGTCCGGCTTGGCCGGCTTGTCCGGTTTGGCCGGCTTGTCCTGGCGGTTGTCCTGCCCGGGCGCCGACTGGGACGGTGAAGGCGTGGGTGAGTCGGCAGACCAAGCCAGGGCCGCGCCAGTTCCGGTCAGGGCAAGGGCCACAGCCCCCGCCAGGAGTGCCTTCCGGATCCCCGGCTGGTCCTGCTGTGGCATCGCGGCCCCCTTCGCATCGCTGGCCGGGGCCGCCATAGGCCGGCCCCGTGCGCTCCAGTGTAGGACCGTGGCGGGCGCATGAACACGCGTACTTTTCGGGGCGGCCACCTGAGTACTTAAAGCACAACCGGGCAGCAGTAGATGCCGTCATGAACGGCAAAACTGCTGCCCGGTTAGGACGAAAGGACCTAGACGGTGACGCCCAGCTTCTCCAGGATCAGCTCGCGGACGCGACCGGCGTCGGCCTGGCCGCGGGTGGCCTTCATGACCCCGCCCACGATGGCGCCGATGGCCTGTACCTTGCCGCCGCGGATCTTGTCCGCGACGTCGGGCTGCGCTGCCAGGGCGGCGTCGATGGCTTCGAGCAGGGGGCCGTCGTCGGACACGACGGCGAGGCCGCGCTTGTCGACGATCTCCGCCGGAGTGCCTTCGCCGGCGAGCACGCCGTCCAGCACCTCGGAGGCCATCTTGTTGTTGATCTTGCCCTCTTCCACCATGCGGGCGAGTTCCACGATGGTGGCGGGACGGACACCCAGCTGGCCGGGATCCACATCGGCGTTCTTGGCGCGGCCCACGATCTCGCCCATCCACCACTTGCGGGCAACCGAAGCCGACGCACCGGCGGCGATGGTTTCCTCGATCTCGTCCATAACGCCGGCGTTCACCACGTCGCGGAATTCCAGGTCCGAGTAGCCCCAGTCGGCCTGCAGGCGCTTGCGGCGGGCAGCCGGCGGCTCGGGCAGCGTGGCCCGGAGTTCCTCAACCCATTCCCGGGACGGAACCACGGGAACCAGGTCAGGCTCCGGGAAGTAACGGTAGTCGTCAGCGTCGGACTTGGCCCGGCCGGATGTGGTGGTGCGGGTGTCCTCGTGCCAGTGGCGGGTTTCCTGGACCACGGGCTCGCCGGAGTCCAGCACGGCGGCGTGCCGCTGGATCTCGTAGCGGACGGCGTGCTCGACGGCGCGCAGCGAGTTAACGTTCTTGGTCTCAGACCGGATGCCGAACCGTTCGCGGCCGTGCGGGCGAAGGGAGACGTTGGCGTCGCAGCGCACGTTGCCGCGTTCCATCCGGGCGTCGGACACACCAAGGTTCTTCACGATTTCGCGGACCGCAGCCACGTAGGCCTTGGCCAGCTCCGGCGCACGGGAGCCCGCTCCCTCGATGGGCTTGGTGACGATTTCCACCAGGGGCACGCCGGCGCGGTTGTAGTCCACCAGCGAAAAGTCCGCACCCTGGATGCGGCCCGTGGCTCCGCCCATGTGGGTCAGCTTTCCGGCGTCCTCCTCCATGTGCGCGCGTTCGATCTCAACGCGGAACACGGTGCCGTCGGACAGTTCGATGTCCAGGTAGCCGTCGTACGCAATGGGTTCGTCGTACTGCGAGGTCTGGAAGTTCTTGGGGGTGTCGGGGTAGAAATAGTTCTTCCGGGCGAAGCGGCAGGACTCGGCGATCTTGCAGTTGAGTGCCAGGCCGATCTTGATGGAGGACTCGATCGCGGCCTTGTTCACCACGGGCAGGACGCCGGGCATGCCCAGGTCCACCTCGTTGACGTTGGTGTTGGGGTCGTCACCGAAGACGTTGGGCGCGGAGGAGAACATCTTGGTCTTGGTGTTGAGCTCCACGTGGACCTCGAACCCCAGGACGGGATCGTACTTCTCCATGGCCTCTTCGAAGCTCAGGATTGCGTCAGTGTTCATTATTTTGCCTCCTTGGCTTCAACGAGCTCACCCAGCGCGGGCGCCTGCGCCAGCAGCGGACCGCCCCACTTGGCCTCAAGCAGCGACTCCAGCACGGCGCCAACCCGGTACAGGCGGGCGTCCTCCCGGGCGGGGGCGAGCAGCTGGATGCCCACGGGCAGTCCGTCCTCGTCCGCAAGTCCGCCGGGCAGGGACAGCCCGGGTACACCGGCCAGGTTGGCCGGGATGGTGGCGACGTCGTTGAGGTACATCGCCAGCGGGTCGTCCAGCTTTTCGCCGAGGCGGAAGGCGGTGGTGGGCGCCGTGGGGGAAATCAGGACGTCGGCCACGGTGAAGGCGGCATCGAAGTCGCGCTGCACCAGGGTGCGGACCTTCTGGGCCGAACCGTAGTAGGCGTCGTAGTAGCCCGCGCTCAGGGCGTAGGTGCCCAGGATGATGCGCCGCTTCACTTCATCGCCGAAGCCGGCGGCGCGGGTGGCACCCATTACGCGCTCAATGGTCATGGGACCGTCCTCGGGCAGGACGCGCAGGCCGTAGCGGACGCCGTCGAACTTGGCGAGGTTGGAGGACGCCTCTGACGGCATGATCAGGTAGTAGGCTCCCAGCGCGTACTGGAAGTTGGGGCAGGACACCTCAACGATTTCCGCGCCCGCTTCCCGCAGCAGTTCCAGGGAATCATTGAAGCGGTTCTCGACGCCGGCCTGGTAGCCCTCGCCGTGCAGTTCCTTGATGATGCCGATCCGCATGCCCTCGACGCTGCCGGTCTTTGCGGCGGCCACGAGGTCCGCCAGCGGGTCCGGAAGGGAGGTGGAGTCGCGCGGATCGTGCCCGCCGATGACCTGGTGCAGGAGTGCCGAGTCCAGGACAGTCCGGGACACCGGGCCGATCTGGTCCAGCGAGGAGGCCATGGCGATGGCGCCGTAGCGGGACACGCTGCCGTAGGTGGGCTTCACGCCGACGGTGCCGGTGACTGCCCCGGGCTGGCGGATGGACCCGCCGGTATCCGTGCCGAGGGCAAGCGGGGCCTCGAAAGCGGCGACGGCGGCAGCGGACCCGCCGCCGGAGCCGCCCGGGATCCGGTCCAGGTCCCAGGGGTTGCGGGTGGGGCCGTAGGCCGAGTGCTCGGTGGAGGAGCCCATGGCGAACTCGTCCAGGTTGGTCTTGCCCAGGATGGGCATCTTCGCCGCGCGCAGGCGCTCCACCACAGTGGCGTCGTACGGGCTGTGCCAGCCCTCCAGGATCTTCGAACCGGCCGTCGTGGGCTGGCCGACAGTGACGATGAGGTCCTTGACGGCGATGGGAACGCCGGCCAGGACGTGCAGCGCATCGGCTTCCGCGCCGCCGGCGGCGCGGATGGCATCCACCTCGGCTGCGACGGAGAGGGCCTCTTCGGCGTTGACGTGCAGGAACGCGTTGACGCCCCGTTCGCCGCCGTCCACGGCGGCGATCCGGTCCAGGTATGCCTGCGTGGCCTCCACGGAGGTCACCTCACCGGCGGCCAGCTTTTCCGCCAGCCCGGCGGCGGAGAGGCGGATGAGTTCGTTGTTGTCAGTCATGGTTATGCCTCATCCAGGATTGCCGGGACCTTGAAACGGTTGTCATCGGAATCCGGCGCACCGGAGAGTGCCTGTTCCGCGGTGAAGGTGTGCCCAACAACGTCCTCGCGGAACACATTGTTCAGCGGGATGGGGTGGGACGTGGCCGGGACGTCGTCACCGGCGGCCTGACTGACGGACTTGACCGAATCAACGATGACGGCGAGTTCCCCGGCCATCCTGTCCAGCTCTTGAGCACTCATCTCAATGTGAGCGAGCCGCGCGAGATGCGCAACGTCGTCACGGTTGATCGCAGCCATGGATCTCCCCTGCAAAGTTTGAATTGATTTCCGATCCATTCTAGTGGGGAAACGATGATGCCCGTCTGACGACCCCCAGCGGGCGTCAGACAGGCACCTTCCTACCGGGTCCCTGCCCCTCAGGGCAGCACCGCGGCAGCTACAGACTAACCGATTCCAATGGCTCCGGTCAGCACGCCGATTCCCAGCATGACCAGGGACACTACCGCGCTGCGCCACAGCACTTTCTTGTGGTGGTCGCCGAGGTCCACCTTGGCCAGTGATACGAGGAGCAGGATGGCGGGAACCAACGGGCTCTGCATGTGGAACGGCTGGCCGGTGATGGAGGCGCGGGCCATCTCGGCTGCGCTGATCCCGTAATGGCCGGCGGTCTCGCTCAGGACGGGGAGCACGCCGAAGTAGAAGGCGTCGTTGCTCATGAAGAAGGTCATGGGGATGCTGAGGACGCCGGTAATGACGGCCATGAGCGGGCCCATGCTGGACGGGATGATCTGCACCAGCCACGCGGACATGGCCTCCACCATGCCGGTGCCGGTGAGCACGCCGGTCAGGACTGCGGCAGCCATGACCATGCTGACCACGGCAACCACTGACGGGGCGTGGGCCACGATCTGCGCGGCCTGGTCCTTGACGTGGGGGAAGTTCACCAGCAGGGCGATGGCGGAGCCCACCATGAACACGTACGGCAGGGGCACGAGGTCGGCGATGAGCATGCCCATCACGGCGACCGTGAGGACCAGGTTGAACCAGAACAGCTTGGGGCGCAGGGTGCTGCGGTTGGGGTCCAGGGCGGTGTCCGCCATGGCGGTGTCGCTGTCATCCACGAGGTCTTCGGTGCGTTCCAGGACGGCGACGGAGGAACCGCCGACGGCGGGGGCTGCTCCGCCGGGGTTGGTTCCCTTGCGTCCGCGGCCGGTTCCTGAACCGCCCGCGGGGGTGCCGCCGTCGAACCCTTCAGCGGTGTCCGGCACGCCCCAGATCTCCGGGGCAGTGGCGCGGAGGCGGTTGCGCTCCTGCAGGCCAAGGAGCCAGGCGAAGGCGAGGACGACGGCGATGCCGCCGATCAGCGACGGGAGCATGGGAACGAAGACGTCATTGACATCGATCTTCAGGGCGGTGGCGGCGCGGGCGGTGGGGCCGCCCCACGGAACGATGTTCATGGTGCCGTTGGCCAGGCCGGCCACGCAGGTGAGGACCACGGGGCTCATCTTCAGGCGGAGGTAGATGGGCAGCATGGCGGCGGTGGTGAGGATGAAGGTGGTGGAGCCGTCACCGTCCAGGGACACTGCGGCAGCCAGCAGGGCGGTGCCCAGGACCACCTTGGCGGGGTCATTGCCCAGCTTGCGGAGGATGAACCTCACCAGCGGGTCGAACAGCCCGACGTCGATCATCAGTCCGAAGTAGATGATGGCGAACATCAGCAGGGCTGCGGTGGAGGTCATGGACTTCATGGAGTCCATCACCATGTCGCCGATGCCCAGGCCGGCACCTGCGAAAAGTCCGAAAACGGTGGGGACGATGATCAACGCCAGCACTGGCGTCAACTTTTTCGTCATGATCAGCACCATGAATACCGCGATCATTGCGAATCCAAGTAATACCAGCACGGCCGGCTCCTTCTTTGTGAACAGCGGCACAGCGTTGTGACGCGTGCTACAGACTGTAGGGTGGCCGCCGTCACGGCAGTGCCTTTGGCTCAATTGATTGGCATACTGCTTATTGGGAGCATTTTGCGCATTGTGCTCACGCGTTCTGCCCACGCCACTGCCACCCGCCCCGCCGCCCGCCGGACACCCATCAAGGAGGATCATGCAGCGTTCCGCACCCCGCCCGCCGTTGCGGTTCTCCACCCAGACGCTCCTGCTGCAGGTGGCCGTGGTCCTCCTGGTGGTCCTGCTCAGCGCCGCCGTCCATGCCTGGCTCACCTATGACCGGGTGGGCAGCGAGGCCGAGAACCAGGCGCTGACCCTTGCCCGGACCGTCGCCTCGGACCCTTCCGTGCGCGCGGACGTGCTGGCCATCAGCAGGCAGCCCGGCACTCCCCCGCCGGCCGAGCTGGCGGCCGGGCCCCTGATGCGGGAAGCCGAGGCCGCAAGGGTGCGGACGGGCGCCCTGTTCGTGGTGATTACCGACGAGACAGGTTTGCGGCTGGCGCACCCGGACCCCGAGCGGCTGGGGGAAAAGGTCAGCACGGATCCCTCCGAAGCCCTGGCGGGCCGGGAGGTCACCACCCGGAACACGGGAACCCTGGGCCCGTCCGCGGGAGCGAAGGTGCCGGTGTACGCGCCGGACAGCACTGCCGTGGTGGGCGAGGTGAGCGTGGGCTATTCGATGGAAACCGTGGGCCAGAGCGTGGCCCGCGACATCGGGCCGGTGGCGGTGACGGCCGCCGGCGCCCTGCTGGCCGGCGTCCTGGGATCCTTCCTGCTGCGCCGCCGGCTGCAGCGGCTCACGCTGGGGCTCGAGCCTGAGGAGATCAGCATGCTGGTCCACGACCAGGTGGCGGTGCTGCAGGGCGTGGACGACGGCGTCATCGGCATTTCGGCCGACGGCCGGATCAGTGTGTTCAACGCAGCGGCGCAGCGCCTGCTGGGTTTGCCCGACCTGGCGGGCAGTCGCTGGGAGGACGCCCCGGTCCCGGACCAGCTGAAGTCCCTCACCAGGCCAGGTCCCGCCGGTGCCGACGCCCTGGAGATCGTGGCCGGCGGCCGGGTGCTGGTGGCGAACGCCCGCAAGGCACTTCACCGGCGGGAGGACCTGGGCTGGGTGGTGATGCTGCGGGACCGCACCGAACTGCAGGAACTCACCCGGCAGCTGGACGCCGTGGGCACGATGTCGACGGCCCTGCGGGCCCAGCGGCACGAGTTCGCCAACCAGCTGCACACGCTGGCGGGGTTCATGAGCATCGGACAGCACCAGCAGGCCCGCGAGTACCTTAGCCGGCTGGCTGCCACAGGGCCGCTGAAGTTTCCTGTCGAGCAGGCGGAACTGCTCCAGGACCCTTACCTGCAGGCCTTCGTGGGGGCCAAGGGCGTGGAAGCCGACGAGCGGGGCGTCGCCCTGCGGATCGGGCCCGAGACCTTGGTCCGCGGGCAGGTCACCGAGGCCCAGGACGTCACCACCGTGCTGGGCAACCTGATCGACAATGCGGTCAACGCCGCCGTGGCCGGCTCGGCGGAGGACCGCTGGGTTGAGCTTGAGGTGCTGGATGAGCCGGGCGACGACGGCGGCACCCTCCACGTGGTGGTCGCAGACTCGGGCGACGGGCTGGCTGAGGGGACGGACGCCGAGGCGGTCTTCGCCGAAGGCTTCACCACCGCCACGGGACCGCTTTCCCGAAACGTGCGGGCCGGCGGCGGCCAGGGGTTCGGGCTTGCGCTGGCCCGCCAGCTGGCCCGGCGGCGCGGCGGCGACGTCACGGTGCTGGATCCGGGCGGCAGGGGCGGGCCGGGCGCAGTTTTTATGGCCACATTGCCGCACACCACGGCAGGAAGCCATACCGCAAAGATCCCGGGGGTAACTGGAAAGGATAACGATGGCTGAGGATTTTCGCGTCCTGATCGTGGACGACGACTTCCATGTGGCCAAGCTGCACGCCGCCTACGTGGACTCGGTGGCGGGTTTCCTGGCGCTCTCGCCGGTGGGCACCGCCTCCCTGGCCTTGCAGGCGATCCACAGCCTGCGGCCGGACCTGGTGCTGCTGGACGTGTACCTGCCGGACGCTTCGGGCCTGGACCTGCTGCAGCAGCTGGACGTGGACACCATCATCCTCAGCGCAGCGTCGGACGCGGCGTCCGTCCGGCTGGCCTTCCGCCGCGGCGCCCTGGGCTACCTGCTGAAGCCGTTCACGGCTGACGCCCTGTCGCAGCAGCTGCGGTCCTACGCCCGCTACCGCCGCCTCCTGGCGCAGCCAGGTGCACTGGACCAGGACTCCGTGGAGCGGGCCAAACGTTCGCTGATCCCGGGGGACGTCACGCCGTCGGCCAGGCCGCGCTCCGCGACGGAAGCCGCGGTGCTCGAATCGCTGGTTCCCGGCGAGCAGTACTCCGCGGCCGAGGTCGCGGGCCGGGTGGGCGTATCCAGGGCGACTGCGCAGCGGTACCTGTCCTCGCTCGCGGACGACGGCGCCGTGGACATCCAGCTGCGCTACGGGACAACGGGCAGGCCGGAGCACCGCTACGGCCTGCCCGCGACGTCCTGAGCCGCGCCCTGGCTAGTCGGCGCTCTTCTGGGCCACGAGCTCGATTTCGACGAGCATCTTCGGGTCCAGGAACGGCAGCACGTGTACCAGCGACAGGGTGGGGCGGATGTCACCGAAGACTTCCCCGTGGGCCCGGCCGGCTTCTTCCCATTTGCTGATGTCCGTCAGGTACAGCTTGGACTGCACCACGTCCTCCAGCCCGAATCCGGCGTCAGCCAGGACCTTGCCCAGCTTCTGCAGGATGTACTGGGTCTGGGTGTAGAAGTCCTCGCCCACGATGCCGTCCTCGCCGCTTGCTGCGGTGGCGGAAATGTAGAGCGTGTTGTCTACCTGGACGGCGCGGGAGTAGCCGAGGGTCTGTTCCCAGACGGAGCCGGTGCCGAAGGTTTTGCGCATGGTGGGCCTTTCAGAGCTGGAATGAGGTCGCCACCACTGTAGGGCTGCTACAGGTCCAGCCGGTAAACCAGCAGCTTTATGTCAGTTCCGGGGACGAACCAGTCCCGGTCCGGCACCCTGGCGAAGCCGGTTTTGTCGTACAGTCCGCGGGCGCTTTCCCAGGTGCTTCCGGTGGTCAGCGAAACGGCGTTGATCCCGTCCAATGCTTTGGCGTGGTCCACGATGGCCGCCATCATGGCCTTGCCGGCGCCGCTGCGCTGCACAGCCGGGTCCACCACCAGCATGCGGAATTCCAGCTCGTCGCCCAGTGCGATGTCCGCGTACGGCTCGCCCGCCAGGGCCAGGGTCACCGACCCCACCACGGCTCCGGCCCGCTCTGCCACCCAGACGGTGGCCTGGCCGGCGCGCTGTGCGACGTCCTGGACCTTGCGCATGTAGGGGTGCTCGGCGTCGTCGAAGTAGCCCGCCGCGAGGTAGGAATCACGCGTGATGCGGGCAACGGCGTCGAAATCGGATTCGACGGCGGGACGGACGGTTATCTGCGGATGCACCCATCAATGGTAGTGGCGGCCAGCGCTCCCCTGGCCCCAAAGGGCGTTTTCCGTGATCGAACTATCACCTTTTGGCAGCTTTCAGAGCGGGAACCTGCCGGAGAGCTCCAGGCCCGCGGCACAGGTCCAGGCGTCCAGCCGCTCCTGGTCGGTGGGTCCGCCCTCCAGCGGGCTGGCCAGCCGGGGCCGCCGCACCCAGCACCCGGCCTCCTCCGCGATGAGGGCACCGGCCGAAAAATCGTGCTCGTTGAGTCCGCGCTCCCCGAAGGCATCATGGGTTCCGTCCGCCACCAGGCACAGGTCCAGGGCGGCGGAGCCAAGGCGCCGGACGTCCGCGAAGCCCGCCATCAGCTGGCCAAAGACGGCTGCCTGCTCGGAACGGACGCCGGGATCATAACTGAAGCCGGTGGCGAGGATCTGCCCCTTCCGGCCGGGAACCGGACCTTCCAGCCGGGTCACCGTGCCGCCCTCCTCCAGCCAGGCACCCCCGCCGCGGGAGGCGTAGTAGACGCGGCCCAGCGCTGGCGCGTTGACCACGCCGGCCAGCCAGGCGCCGTCGGCATCCGCCACCGCCACGGACGTGGCGTAGTAGACGATGTTCCGGATGAAGTTGGTGGTGCCGTCCAGGGGGTCGATGGACCAGCGGTACCCGGAGGACGCCTCCGGCCGGGTGGTTCCGTGTTCCTCGCCGGTGATGCTGTCATGCGGGCGGGCCGCGGCAATGACCGCGCGCACCGCGTTCTCGGCGGCCACATCGAAGGCCGTGACCCAGTCCCCGGCCGCACCCTTGTTGCTGGCGTTGAGTGCGTCGCTGTTCCTCGTGGCGAGGACCTGCGCTCCTGCCGCTGCCGCGTCCTTTGCGATGGCAAGGAGCCCGGCTGTTGTGGCTTCGGTATCCAACTGTCCTTCGCCGGCGCTCATGCGTCCTCCTCCAAGGCTTCGGCCGTATCCGCCGCTGCCGGCGCTGCTTCCGCGAATGCTGCCGGCCCGGCCTCCAGCAGCTGCCGGAAGCCGTCTTCGTCCAGGACGGGAATGCCGAGCTGCTCGGCTTTGTCCAGTTTGGTGCCGGCGCTTTCGCCGGCCACCAGGTAGCTGGTGTTCTTGGAGACCGAGCCTGCGGCCTTGCCTCCCCTGAGCAGGATGGCTTCCTTGGCTTCGTCCCGGCTGAAGTTGGGCAGGGAGCCGGTCACCACCACCGTGAGTCCTTCAAGGGTGCGCGGCATGGACTCGTCACGCTCATCCTCCATCCGCACGCCGGCGGCTGCCCAGCGGTCCACGATCTCCCGGTGCCAGTCCTCCGTGAACCATTCCTTGAGTGCGGCGGCGATGGTGGGTCCCACGCCGTCAACGTGGGCGAGGTCTTCCTCCGACGCTGCCCGGATGGCGTCCATGGTGCCGAAGGCCTGGGCCAGCGCGCGGGAGGCCCGAGGGCCGACGTGCCGGATGGACAGTGCCACCAGGACGCGCCACAGCGGCTGTGCCTTGGCCTTTTCCAGCTCCTTGAACAGCTTTTCCGTGGTGGCGGTGGGCTTCGACGGCGATTTCGCCGTGCCCTTGCTGTAGAAGTAGGGCACCAGCTCGTACTCACCGGTTCCAACGCCCTTGGACCGCTTCTCGCGCCGGATCTTTACGGGGGCCAAATCTTCGGTGGTGAGGTCGAAGAGGGCGGCCTCCGAGGTGAGCGGCGGAACCTCCGGTTCGGCCGGCTGGGTCAGCGCGATGGCCGCTTCCCAGCCCAGCGCCTCAATATCGAAGGCGCCGCGGCCGGCGAGGTGGAACACCCGCTCCCGGAGCTGTGAGGGGCAGGACTTGGCGTTGGGGCAGCGGATGTCCACGTCCCCCTCCTTGGCCGGGGCCAGCGGGGTGCCGCAGGACGGGCATTCGGTGGGCATGACGAAGTCCCGGACCGGCGGATCCTGCTGGTCGCGCAGGTTCAGGACCGGGCCCACGATTTCGGGGATGACGTCGCCGGCCTTCCGCAGGACCACGATGTCGCCGATCTTCACGCCCTTGGCCTTGACCACGTCCTGGTTGTGGAGGGTGGCCATCTCCACGGTGGAGCCGGCCACCTTGACCGGTTCCATCATCCCGAAAGGTGTAACCCGTCCGGTGCGGCCCACGTTGACCAGGATGTCCAGAAGCTTCGTGTGCACTTCCTCCGGCGGGTACTTGTAGGCGACGGCCCAGCGCGGTACCCGGGTGGTGTAGCCGAGCGCGCGCTGGGTGGCGAAGTCGTCCACCTTGATCACGATGCCGTCGATTTCGTGGAGCAGCTTATGGCGCTGGTCACCGTACTTCTTAATGAAGGCCAGGACGTCCTCCCGGCGTTCCAGCACTTCAAAGTACGGGCTCACGGGAAGGCCCCAGTCCTTGAGCAGGGCGTAGGTTTCCGACTGGCTGCGGGCTTCGAGGCCTTCGCGTGCGCCGATGCCGTGGACGAACATCTTCAGCGGCCGCTTGGCGGTCTCCGCCGGGTCCTTCTGCCGCAGCGAGCCTGCGGCGGCGTTGCGCGGGTTCGCCAGCGGAGCCTTGCCGGCTTCGATGAGTGCTTCGTTGAATTCGGCGAAGGCCTGCGAGGGAATGAACACCTCACCGCGGACTTCCATCTCGGCGGGGAAACTGTCGCCGTTTAGTTGCTGCGGGATCTCCTTGATGGTGAGCACGTTGTGGGTAATGTCCTCGCCCGTGGTTCCGTCGCCGCGGGTGGCGGCACGGACCAGCTTGCCGTCCCGGTACAGCAGGTTGACGGCCAACCCGTCGATCTTGAGCTCCGTGAGCCAGGCCGCTTTGGCAGCGCCGTCGCCAAGTTTTTCGATGCTTGCCTCGGCCCTGTTGAGCCATGCCTCGAGTTCCCCGAGGGAGAAGACGTCCTCGAGGCTGTACATGCGCTGCAGGTGCTCCACGGCTGCGAAGGCTGCCGAGACTTCGCCGCCCACTTCCTGGGTGGGTGAGTCGTTGGAGACCAGTTCGGGGTGCAGGGCCTCGATCTCCTCGAGGCGGCGGAAGAGTGTGTCGAATTCGGCATCCGATACCAGGGGCGCGTCTTCCTGGTAGTACGCGAACCGGTACTTCCGGACGAGGTCCGCCAGGTTCTCGTACTCCTCCCGGACGGACTCGGAAGGGATGGCGTCCTGACCATCGGGTGCGGTGGTCCGGGTGGCTGTCTTTTCTGCGGGGCCTGCTCCTGTGCTCACAGACCTATCTTGCCCTACCCGTGCCGGAGTCCAGGGTCAGTGCGCGCGGAGGCGGTTCCTGCCCCACCAGGTAAAGACGCCTCCGCCGAGGCCCACCAGGAGGACGCCGGCCGTGACGGCCGCCAGGTTGGGTGCGCCCGGGCCGTGGCTGCCGGGACGGGTCACCGCGGCGGCCTGGGTGGCCTTGGCTGAGCGGGTGACGGGCTTGTTCCAGTTTGATTCCGACGACGGTCCAGCCGTGGAGGGACTGACGCCGGCCGGGGTGCCGGTTTCGGGCGGGCCGGACGTTCCGGCGGGGTCCGGAGCGTCGGCATCAGCCGGTTCTGCGGGCTCGGGGACCACAGTGGGGGCTGCGGGAGCGGGCGCGGAGGGCAGCTGGGGCTGCGGGGCCACCGGAGCAGGGTCGTCGGGTTGGCCGGGGGGATCGTCGGGATCCCGGGGCTTCTCTGTACGCTCCGTGGTCTTGGTTTCCGTTGGTTCCGCAGGATAGGTGGTGCTGGTAGTGGCAGAACCTGTTGGCTCGGGCGAATCAGCGAAGGCGGCTCCGCCTGCGGGAAGGGTCAGCGAGAGCGCCAGTACGGCTGCTGATGCGGTTGCCGAGGCAGCGCGGAGTATCGGGGAGGACGCGGTCATGGGTACCTTTCGACGCGCGCAGTCCCCCGTCTGCGGCTTTCTGGTGTCCCTGCAGTCTTCTACAACACGCCGGAGGGCCGCAAATCCATCGAATGTGCGGCCCTTCGGTTATATGGTTCCTAGTCCCGGTTTTCGGGCGGCAGCGCCACCTGGATTTTGCGCGCCTTTCCGCGGCCCACCACGTATCCGCGGCCCGGGATGAAGTCCGGGCTGACCCGGCCCAGCGACGTGTTCAAAAGGCTGTCGCCCTCGATGTCGCCGGGGTTCAGCAGCAGGCCCCGGCGGCCGGACTTGAAGGGCTGGGCGAGCTGCCATGCCGAGGACCAGGTGGAGGTTTCCGACTCCCCCACCACCCATTGGTCCGCTTTGATGGACGCGGTGACGAGTTGTGCCACGCCGGATTCTGCCAAGGTATCCGTGTATTCCGTCAGGCCTTCGATGAAGATGGCCAGCCGGCCCGGGTTTCCGGAGGAATGCGCCACCAGGTCCTGCACCACCTCCGCCAGGTCATCGGGTCCCACCACGGAGCGGTTCCACAACGGCAGCGAGGCCACCGCTGAGCGCCGGGCGCCGAGGTAGATCAGCTCGGTTTCGGGGTTGGACCGGCGCAGGGCGTAGGCGAGCGTCACCAGGGCCACGGTGCGGCCGGCGCCGGGAGGCCCTGCCAGCAGCAGCGGACCGCGGGCCATGATTCCCGCGGGCTGCAGGGTTTCATCATCGACGCCGATAACCGGCACGTCCGGGCCGCCGGCCGGCAGCACGTCCAGTTCCACCTGGTCCGGAAGCCGCTCGATGGCAGGCGCTGCGTCCAGGCCCTGGCGCAGCATCGCTTCGCTGAGCTTGTGCACCTCGCGTGCCTGCAGGGCCAGGTTGGAGTTTCCGCCGAGCACGGCCAACTGGACTTCCAGCCCGTCCAGCAGTCCCCGGCCGGGCGGGGAGGTGGCGCCCAGGACGTCGCGGGGCACGTCCAGGGAGAGGTAGTCGTCCTCGGAGGACAGGCGAAGCACCAGCCGCCGCTGGATGGAAGCGAGCAGCGACGCAGGCACGGCGTTGGGCCGGTCCCCCGTCACCACCAGGTGGATACCCAGGGCACGGCCGTCGGTTGCCAGTTGGAGGAAGATGTCCCACAGTCCGGACAGCCGGCTGTGCTCATAGGCCTCGCGGAACGCTGACATGCCGTCCACCAGGACAAAGATGCGCTTCTCGTCGGGCCTGTTGGCGAGCTTCCTGTACTCCACGATGGTGGATGCCCGGACTTCGGCGAAGCGGGCGGAGCGCTGGTCGGCGATGTCGCGCAGGAGGCGCAGCAGGCGGCCCACCCGTTCGACGTCGTCGCCGTCGATGATTTCACCAACGTGCGGAAGTTCTTCCAGCATCCGCAGGCCGGCCGAGCCGCAGTCGATGCCGTAGACGTGGACGGGCCCGCCGCGGGGCGTGACGGCGGCGGCGATGGCTATCCCGCGCAGGGCGGCGGATTTTCCGGACCCGCCCGTGCCGTAAATGGCCATGTTGCCGTCCTTGTCCGGCTCGTAGAACACCGTGGGCTGGTCCTGCCGGACGGGGTCGTCGGCCACGCCGAGCAGGAGCTGCTCGTCGGTACGGGGATTGGGCAACCTGGAGAAGTCGTAGGTTTTGGCCAGTTCGTCCAGCCATGGCTTGCGGGGCGGCCGGATGGCGAGCGCATCGGCGGCCCGCGCGATGTTTGCCGTCATCCTGGCGATATCGTTGGGCCCGGCAGGTTCGGCCACTGCCGGTTTTTTCGGGGCGGGCGCTTCCCAGCTTGGCCCTGACCCGAAAGCCATTTCCACGATGTCGATCTGCGGACGCTGCGGTTTGTCGGTGGTCCATCCGCCGGCGTAACCGGTCTGGAACCCCTGGATGCGGCCCGGGCCGGTCTTCGCGGCGCCGCGCCCGGGAATGCCCGGGTCGAAGTAGGCGGCGTCGGGCACGCCCAGGATGTCGGTGGCGTCTTCCTCGTCCGCCATGCGCAGGGCCACCCGGAGGTTGGTGTTGGCGCGGAGGTTGTCCTTGATCACGCCGGCGGGCCGCTGGGTGGCCAGGATGAGGTGCAGGCCCAGGGACCGGCCGCGGGCAGCGACGTCCACCACGCCGTCCACGAACTCGGGGACCTCGCTGGCGAGGGCCGCGAATTCGTCCACGATGATGATGAGGTAGGGCGGCGCCTCGGGGTCGGCCTCGCGCTGCAGCGCCAGCAGGTCCTTCGCCTTCTTGCGGTTCAGCAGGTGCTCGCGGTAGTGGAGCTCAGCCCGGAGCGACGTCAGGGCGCGGCGCACCAGGTGCGGCGAGAGGTCGGTGACCAGGCCTACCGTGTGCGGAAGGTTGATGCAGTCGGCGAAGGCGGCGCCGCCCTTGTAGTCCACGAACAGGAAGCTGACGCGGTCCGGGCTGTAGGCGGCCGCCATCCCCATCACCCAGGACTGCAGGAACTCGGACTTGCCGGCGCCGGTGGTGCCGCCCACCAGGGCGTGCGGGCCCTCGTTCTTCAGGTCCAGGTACAGCGGCTCGATGCCCTTGGACCCCACCAGGGCGCGGAGGGTGCCGTTGTCCTTCCGGTTAGGCACAGCGGTGGCGTGGACGGAGTTGTTTTCCGTCCAGCGTTCGGCCACTGCCTGGGGATTGTCCAGGAAGTCCTTGCCGATCAGCGTTGCATAGGAGACCGCGCGGGGCAGGTCCGAGTCGTCGTTCACCGGCTTGCCCACATCAACCACGGGGGCGAGCATCCGTGCCAGCTGGCCGGCGAGTTCGGCGTCCACGCTCTCGCAGCTGACCGGGTAGGTGTGGCGGCCCAGGCGTACCTGGCCGGTGGTGGTGCCGTGATCGCCGTCCACCACCATAAAGTCCCGGCAGGCTGCCGGCAGGGCCTGGACGTCAGTGGCCACCCACATGACGTGGACGCCGGAGTCGGGTCCGCGTTCGGCAAGCCTGGTGAGCCGTCCGCGGTCCACGGGCGCGTCGTCCTCCACGATGACCAGCACAGAGGGCAGCACCGGCGCTTCAATCTCATGCTTGGCGGGATCCACAGCGGGACGCAGGTCCGGGGCGGACCGTCTGGCGGCCGCCTCCCGCGCGTCGAGCAGGTCCTCGAGACGGGCCACGAGTGAGGAGCCGCCGGCTGATCCGGCGGCGAGGTGGTCGCCGGAGAGGGGGCTGTGGCCGGAGCCGACGTGCGGCAGCCACTGCAGCCAGTTCCAGCGCTCCCGCGATTGCGCCGAGGTGATGGCGGTGAGGACCACCTCCGCGGGCGAATGCAGCCCCACAAGCTGGAGCACCATGCCGCGGGCAACGTCGTCCACCAGGCCGCGCGCGCCGGCCAGGCCGAGGGAACCGGAGGTACGGAACTGCGAGACCACGGGCACGCCTTCGATGTCCCGGAACTGCTTCAGGCAGTCCTGGATTTCGCGGGTGTACTGGACTTCGGTGTCGGTGCTGGACGGTTCTTCCAGCTGGATCCGCGACGGCGCCGTCCCCAGCCCGAACCGCAGGCCCAGGAAGAACTCGTGCTCCGGGCGGTGGGTCCAGAGCAGCGGTCCGAGCTTGTAGATGGCATCAACGGTGTCACTGACCGACGGTGCTTCCTGCAGGCGGACAGCACGCTCCACCTGCTGGGCTTCGGTGAGGTCCTGCCGGAAGGCCGCCATGGAGGCCCGGAACTGCTTGAGTGCTTCCTTCTGCTGGCGCCTGCTCCGCATCTTCTGGTCCACATAATGGCCCACCACGAACAGCGGCATCATCAGCATGAACACCATCGACAGCGCGTTGCGCGTGACGGCGAAAATGACGGCACCCATCATCAGCGGGGTGATCAGCATGATGTAGGGGAAAGGCTGGTCATCGGGCCGTTTGGGCCCGGCCGGAACCACCCGCTTGGGTTCCTCGAACCGGGGCACCACGCGGGGTGACCGGTTGAAGTCCACAAGGGGCGACGTCGGGGCTGCCGCGTGGTTGTGCCCCAGCGGAACCACCGTCACGGTGGTGTCGCCCAGGGTGACCGTGTCCGAGGAGTTCAGGGTGGCGCGGGTGACGGGAAGGCCGTCCATCAGGAGCCCGTTGGCCGAGTTCGTGTCCACGATCTCCACGCTTTCGCCCACGGTGATGCGGGCATGGCGCTTGGAGGTCAGGGGGTCAGTGAGCCGGATGTCGACGTCCCGGTCCCGGCCGATGTAGCTGGTGCCGGTGGGCAGGGAAAATTCCCGTCCGACGTCGGGCCCGGACAGTACACGGAGGGTGGCGGCGGCCGGCCCGCGGCTGGCGCCGGGAACATGGAACTGTTCGCTCACCTGGGCCAGCGATACCACCGAGCCCGGGCGGAGGCCGGACTCGAGGAGGTTGTCGGTGCGGGTCAGGACGTTCCCGCTGATGCCGGCGCCCACGAAGGCCTCATCGATGCGCAGGGAAAGGTTCTCCGGCGCAGGGGTGCCCTTGCGGTCCGGGTCCGCAGCCCAGAGCACGGCGGCGATGTCAGCCACCGTGGCCAGGCCGTCCACGGTCACGGCCAGGTCCTTGGCTTCGGCGGGTTCCCTGCGGAGTGTCAGCCGGATCCTCATCCTTCGTCCACGCCCCTCATCTTCTCGAGGAGGTGGAGGTCGTCCGGTGTCACCAGGTGTGAGGTGACGGCGTGTTCCACGAGCCGTGCCCGGCGGTTGGTGGCGAGCTTGCCGCCGCCGCCGCGCAGCCCCACCACGCCCACGCGGTCCAGTTTGTCGCAGACGTTGTCCAGTTTCCGGTTGAAGCGGGTCAGGGCCCAGCCCAGGGTCTTGGCCGCCGCGGCTGAGGAGGGAATGGCGCTGAACCCCGTCCCTTCCCGGCGGAGCATCGGCTCGGCAAGCGCCACAATGAGGGCCTTCTGCGAATCGGTGAACACCACCGGGCCGATGGTGGTGTCGCCGTTGCTGTCGCCGTCGCGCGCCTCCTGGCGGAAGGAGGGGGTCTTCAGGTGCACCGCAAACTCGTACGTTGTGGGACCGGCCGTGAAAATGATGTTGGTGTGGCTGAACACCAGCGGGATCCGGGCGCCGGGCGAGAGCCAGGCCTGCATGCCGCCCGAGGCGTCGGCAACGGTGGCGGACAGCATGCTGCCCACGTTGCTCAGCCACCAGATACCGTCGTAGCGGGCCACCTGCAGGAACTGCCGGTGCAGGTACGGGTTGTCGTCCACCTCCAGGTCGCCTTCACGGCCGATGTTGAAGACGTCCTCGTCCGACGGCTCGTACCATTCACCACAGAAATCTATTGCTAGATCCCCCATGCTCTGTGCCTCCTCTGTGGGCAATGTGCTTGTGTCATACGCCGGCTAATCCTCCAGGCAGGCGATGGAGTCCGGGCCTCCCGGAGAAGCGCTGCCGTCGGCCCGTACCAGGATCACCTGAACGCAGATGGGCGGCTCGAGAAAACCGGAGACGAAGGTACTCTCCGTGAGTACGGTTTCATACTCGCCGTCCGATTTCGCCGACTTGGTCCGGTACTTGTACGTGTCATCCTCCTGCGGCTGCGGGTTTGTCCAGGAGAATTCGATGATGTTCCGGTCGTGGGACGTCCGCGCCGCGGCAAGGCCTTCAACGTCGGGAACGGTGCCGCTGTCGAGGGCATCAGCGGGCGGATTGTTCACTTGCTGCGTCTCGACTGCTTCGGGCGTGTGCGGGGCGGCGTTTGCCACCACCAGGCCGACGACGGCGGCGAGCGCCAGCAGGGTCCCCCCGGAGAGGGCGAGCCAGAGGTTGCGCTTGCCGTGGTCCCTGACGGGCGCCACGGCTGGTTCGTCCACCCTTGCCGGCCGGTGGACAGTGGTGTCAGCGGCGCCGGTATAGGAAGCATCGGCGGCGTGCGCGGGCCCGCCGTCATGAGGAGCCGCGCTCCCCGCGCCGCCGCGCAGGACCGTAGCCTGGGCCCATTCCTGCGGGCCGCCGTCGTGCCTAACGTCCTGGGCCGGGAGGCCGGCGGGGACCTGCGGGGCGGGCGCCGCCGGGGACGCGGGCAACGCCCCTGCTGCGGGAAGGCGCGACGGCGGTGCGGCGCTTCCGGGGCCGCCGGTTCCCCGGTTGTTGCCTCCCTTGCTTGTGTCCTGGGGCCACGTGCGTGCCGGAAAGGTGGGCGCGCTGCCTGTCCGCTCGGGATCGATGGCGGCGATGCTCCGGACACGGGTCTCCTCGAAGCCGTCGTCCGGGTGGCTGTCCTCCTGGTGCGGTTCCTCCAGCACCTCGAAGGGCGTGACGGAGAGGTTGAGCTCGGCCTGGATCCGCTGCAGGGCAAGGGCGAAGGCGTGCGCGGACGAGTAGCGGGACTGCGGGGACTTTGCCATCGCCGTGGACAACGCCAGTTCCAGGGACTCGGGCACGTCGGCGCGGCCGAGCCGGGGCAGGGCCATGGTGCTGATCCGGTTGATCAGCTCACGCTGCGAATTGTCCGCGCCGGGCATCACGAAGGGCGACCGGCCGGCGAGGAGCGTGTAGAGCGTCGCGCCGAGGGCCCAGACGTCCACCATCACGCCGTCCACGCTGCCGTCCCTGAACTGCTCCGGCGGCGACCACGGGATGGACATGCCCGAGTCGTCGTCGGAGTCGCCGGCCAGCGTGCCGGAGATTCCGAAGTCGGTGAGCGCCGGGCGGTTGTAGTCGGTCACCAGGATGTTGGCGGGCTTGATGTCACGGTGGGCAATGCCTGCGCGGTGGGCTGTTTCGACGGCGGACGCCACCTGGATGCCGACGGCCAGGACCTCATCCACGCTGAAGCGCTGACGGCGGTACCGGACGTCAAGGCTTGGCCGGGAGCAGTATTCCATGGCCAGGTAGGAGTGCCCGGCGTCGGTCACTTCCGCTTCATAGATCGTGACGATGTAGGGGTGCGAGGACAGCTGCGCCATCAGGTTGGCCTCGGACTCGAAGCGGCGGCGGGCGCCCTCGGTCTTCAGGTCCGAAAGCAGCACCTTGACGGCGACTTTCCGCCGGGGCCGGTCCTGCTCATACAGGTAGACGTCGGAGAACCCGCCGGAGCCGAGCAGGCTGATGTACGTAAACCCCGGGATGTGGGGCGGCGGCGCTACAGGCCGTTTGGAACTCAAAGAATCTCCTCAAAACGCAGCGAGATATTGTCTCCCAGTTCGGCGATGTCGCCGTCCAGCAGGATGGCCATCTCGTTCTGGGCCAGCCGGCGCGGCGGCTGGCCGTCCCGCACCAAGACGGTGCCGTTGGTGGCCTTCAGGTCGCAGAGCATGACGTGCCAGCCTTCCAGGCGGACTTCAACATGGGAACGGGAGATGTCGCCGCCGGGACTCGCCACCTGGACCAGGCGCGGCATAACGCCGCCCTGCACGCGGGATACGGACGGCTGCCGGCCGATGACCAGGGACTGGTCCAGATCCAGCAGCTCGCCGGTGGACAGGCGCATCCGGCCCAGCCTGGGACGGGCCACCTGGACGGCGTCAGGCAACAGCGCCTCTCCGCATGCTGCGCAATGGGCACGGGTGGGAGGGTTCGCATGGCCCTGGGCACAGACCCGGGCCAGCACAGTGGGCCCTGCGGCGGGATCCGCGGAGACGGCCGGGGCGGGATGGGACACCATGCCGGCGAGGCTGCCCTTCATCACGGTCTGGCCGTCGTGGTCACCGTCAAAGTCCACTGCGGCCTGTGGATGCGCCCCTCCTTGCCAGCCAGTCCCTTCCGGCGGCGTTGTTCCCGCCACGGGTGCCGGCACGTCCGACGGCGGTGTTCCCGGGGTTGGCGGGATTGAGGGGGTTGGCGGTGCTGGAGGCGCGGCGATGTGCGCCGCCGCGGTTGGGGTTGCGGTGATGTGCGCCCCCACCTGCGCCTGCGCCTGGCCGGAGGCTGGGTTTCCCGTCCGCCAGGGTACGGAATCAATGAGGGTCCCGGCCTGGCCCGGGCGTGCTGCTGACACGGGCCCGTTGCCGGACCCGGGCCGGTGCCCGGGACCATCAAGCGGACCGGAGCCCGACGCGCTTGCGGAGTCCCCGCTGGTGGCGGGCACGCCCGGCACCTCCCCCTCGTTGGCGGGTTCAAGCGCCGCCCGCTGGGCCGCCGGCTCCAGGGCCGGGGCTTGGGCGGCGACCTCGGCCGGGGCCCGGGAAGAGGCCTGCGCAGCCTCGTCCGCCTCCGCGTCTTCCCGTACGGCCGCATCTTCGATGTTCCGTATCACCGTGCGCTCCCACAGATGATCATAGGAACCCGTGAGGTCGCTGGCCGTCACAGTTCCAGCCTGTGCAGACCCCGCTCCGCCAGATGCGCTGCCTGCCTCCAGTGACCCTGATTGGGAAGCGTCGTGCGGCGTGACGGATACCTGCGGACTCGAGGATTCCGGGGCGTGCCCCGCATGGCCTTCCACCTCCTGCTGCCCGCCGAAGCCCGCATCGTCGTGGTCCGTTTCGTTGTGGTCCGGATCGTTGTGGTCCGCCTCGTCGTCGATAACCTCGAGCACTGTTTCCGCTGACACCCCGTGCTCCGGCGACACCGTCATTTCCAGAACATCCGCTTCGGCTTCAACTTCCAGGTGCCCTTCGAGGGCGGTTTCGGCGTCAACCTCTCCCTGAAGTGCAGCGGCGCCGACTGTCGCCTGCACTGAGCCGGCTCCTGCCTGTCCCGTAGCCAGCGCAAGGGTCAGGGACTGCAGCAGGACCGCCCCCTCACCCAGCGGAAGTTCCCGGTGCCCCTCGGAAGCAGCGTCCGGAATGGTGAGTGTGCACTCTCCCGGCATGTCGAAGCGGCGTTCGTTCCAGGTAGTGACGTCCCGGCCGTTGAGCTCCATTGTGCCGGTCGGCAACGCGACAGTGAGCTCCAGTTCCCCCCGCAGGAACACCCGCAGGGGCCCGGTGAAGTCGAGGATGCCGAAAGACGGGATGCTCGCCAGGGAGCCGCCGGAGCTGCTGGTGACGGCATGCAGTACTTCGTGGACCTCGGGTGTGTCCGCCAGCAGCGTCCAGAGCGCATCGGCAAGGGCGGGCGGTGTGTCCGGGCCGAGGAGGACGGCGGTCCGGGAACGGACGATGCCCAGCCAGGTGCCCGGTACGTAACTAATGCCGGCCATGGTCGGGCTCCCCGTTGTCGTCGCTGCCCTGTTCATTCTTCGTTTCCTGGCCCTGGCCGTTGTTCGTTTCAGCACCCTGGTCCGGCGTCTGCCCCGTGTGCTGCCCTGCGTCGTCCTCCCCTGCGTCCTGCTGAGGCAGCGGCTGGGTGGCCGACTGCACGGCCTGCGAGCGGGGCAGCGTCACTTCGTCTTCCGCGGAGGAGTCGAGGCGCGGCGCGGTGGTGGCCGCGCCGGCGTCGTTCAGGACGTTGCGGGCATCCACTACGATCACCGTGACGTTGTCCCTTCCGCCGTTGCGCAGTGCGGCCTGGATGAGGGCATCCACGGCGTCCTGCGGCTGGCCCACGGTGCTGAGGATCCGGAAGATATGTTCATCGCTCAGTTCTGAGGTGAGCCCGTCGGAACACACCAGGATGCGGTCCCCTTCCTCAACGGGAAGAAGCCAGTAGTCGGCCTCCGTCTCGTCTCCTGTGCCCAGGGCCCGCGTGACCACGTGGCGCCGGGGGTGCACAGTGGCCTGCTGGGGGGTGATCTCGCCGGCATCCACGAGTTCCTGGACTTCGGAGTGGTCAACACTGATCTGTTCGAACCGGCCCTGGCTGAGGCGGTAGGTGCGGGAGTCGCCGATGTTCATGACCAGCCAGTAGGGCACGCCCATCTGCTCCACGATTACGGCACCGCTCAGGGTGGTGCCGGCGCGGGCGCCGGTGGCTTCCCGGATGGAGTTGTCCGCCCGGACCAGGTATTGCTGGAGGACCGCGGCCGTGGCGGTCCGCTCGCCGGTGGTGAGCTGGGGCATGGCGGCCAGGGCGCGGACGCACAGTCCGCTGGCCACCTCGCCGGCCTCGTGGCCGCCCATGCCGTCCGCCACTGCGAAAACGGGATCGGAAGCAATGTAGGAATCCTCGTTCAGCTCCCGGCGGAGGCCCCGGTCGGTTCCGTAACCGCAGGTAAGGCTGAGGCCCGGCCCCGGCTGCATGGTGGAGGGAACGCTGGCGGGCTGTTGGTTCATGCCTGTCCTAGGTAAAAGGTTCGGTCTCCAAAATGAACACTGGATCCCGGGGTAACAAAGGTGGGGACACCCGGCACAAGTGTTGTGCGGAGTCCGTCTGGGGTGGTCACGGCGCTGCCGTTGGTCGAATTCCGGTCGGTCACCCAGATTCCTGCGCCGTCCGTGAGCAGGTGCAGGTGGGTCTTCGAGATGGAGCGGCCGGGATCGTCAACGGCCAGCAACTGCGCATGCTGTTCACCGGCCTGGCCCACAGGGTTGCGGCCCACCAGCACGCTGCGGTCCAGCTGGAAGTCGCGGCCGTCGTCGAGCCGGATCCTCAGGACGGCAACGGGAGCAGGGCCACCGGTTCCCGGCCGCACCTGCGTGCGCTCGACGTCGTCGTCCGGGTGGTACGCCCGGACCTGCTGCGGGGCCGGTGACTGTGGAGCAGCCGGAGCCGCTTCCAACCCCGCGCCGGAGGGCGGCGCAAAGGACGCCGGGGCGGTGTACGGCATCGTCTGGGAGGGCAGCGTAACGCCCGGCGCCTGCGTAGTGGCCACCGGCGCCTGGCCCGGACTTGCCGGGCCCTGGGCATTGATGACCGTGGGAGCTTTGGCACCGGCCACCGGCGACAGCACCTGCTGCACGGGCGGCAGGTCCAGCGGCGCGAAACTGTAGGGCCCCTGGATGCCGCCGGTGGTGATGGGGTCGCGGCCGGCCTTCACGTCAAAGACAAGCGTCTTGGCAGCGGCATCGTGCCACCCCCGAAGCCGGCCGTTCTTGTCCCAGCTGTTGGATACCACCACCAGCACGGCCCAGGCCGCGCCCACCAGCATCAGCGGCGTGAGGATGAACAGGGCGGGACCGAACCATTGGAAGACCACCACCAGGATCGCCGCGAGCAGCGCCAGCAGGATGCCGGCACCCGTGACCAGGCCACGCAGGAAGACGGCACCTGCACCGGGGGCGTAGCCGTCGTTATCGGCGCTGCGGATGCCCATCAACAGGTTTCCCGGAGTCTTGCCGGTCCGGGCTTCGATTCCCATCACCACGAAGGTGTAGACGAGGGTAAGCCCCAGTCCGATGCTGCCGAACAGCACCAGGGACGCTGTGTCGTAGGTGATAAACCCGCCGCTTCGGGTACGGGTGATCCCCGCAAAACCAATGGCGAACGTCACCACCAGCACTGCCAGCGGCGGCAGCCAGTCAACGACGGCGGCACCGAGCCGCTTGCCCGCCGTGGCCGGAACAAGCTGAAGGTTTGTTGCCATTCCCGTTCCTCCCCCTGGAGCGGCACCCACCTGGGCAGTGGAACCGCCGGAACTCCCCTGCCCCGTGCCCGCGATGCCCGCGGCGTGATGGGCCGGGGGCGTTTGTACTACCGGGATAGTACCGGGAATCGCCGGCCCGTGCGCGGCGCGCAGGCCGGTACGGGAGTCCACGCCGTGGTTCGGCCTGCGGTCCAGGTTGCTGGTGCTCCGCGCCGACCGGTTGGGCAGGGGCGCACCACAGGCCGTACAGAAAGCCGCCCCCGTGCGGATCAGTTGCTGGCATCGCGGGCAACGTTCGGCGTCGGAGGTCACTGCGTCATGGGTCCTTGCGTGGGAGGTGCTGTTGTGGGCGGTTGTCCTGTGCCCGGCTGTTCTGTGCCTGGCTGTCCTGTGCCCGGCTGTCCGGCCGGCGGGGCCTGCGGTGCAGGACCGTCAGCCGGCTCCTGCCCCGGCCCCGGTCCTGCCGCGGCACGGCGCCGCCCGTGCAACGTGATGGACGGCAGGGCCGGCAACGCCAGGCGTGAACCCCGCAGGTTGAGGACCGTGCGGGCATCGGCAAGGAGGGAACGCGGGGAAAACCTCGCCTGTTGCCGGCGCCAGAATCCCATCGTTGCGGTCATCTCAGTCAGGGAGCTGTCCACAATGGTCCAGTACTCCCGGACCTCGTCCTCGGTGGGCTGGCCGGCACCAAAGATCGACGCGTCGGCCCGTCGTGCCAGCAGGGTGGTTGTTTCCCTGCTGGCGGGGAACGCCTCGGCCAGGACCGCGGCGCTTTCCCGGCGCGTGGCACGGGTATCAACGGCGGCGCCCAGGTCCGTGGCAAGGCTCACCACCTCGCTCCAGCCTCCGCCGACCCGCTGCGCAGGGTGGCCGTCGCTGAAACGCGACTTGCGGCGTCGTGATTTCAGCAGGGCAATCAGCAGCAGCGGCAACGCAAGGATGGACAGCGGGATCAGGGCGACGCCCAGCGCGCCCAGCAGGGCACCCCAGAACAGCCAGGGATTGTTCTTCTTCTGGTCGGCGTCCAGCGCATCGGGCGAGGAGTCCGGCGGAAGGTCCGCGGGCTCCTGCGGCGGGGGCGGCGGCTGCAGCACCTGAGGCTTGGGCTTGGACTTGTTTTCCGGGTCCGGCGGGATGGGAACGTTGTCCTTCGGCGGGGTGGGGTCGAAGCTGACCCAGCCCACGCGTTCGAAGGCCACTTCCACCCAGGCATGGACGTTCTTGCCGGTGATCTTGACCGCGCCCGCACCGTTTTCGGGGCTGGTGGGATCAGGGTAGAAGCCCATCACCACGCGGGACGGAATGCCCAAGTGGCGGAGCATCAGGGACATGGCGACGGCGTATTGCTCGTCGTCACCAAGCATCTGTTTCGCCGTCAGCAGGTTTCGGATCCGGGCGGAACCGTGGCCGGAGACACTGGGCAGCTGGCCCTCGCTGACCAGGCCGTTGCTGAATGCGCCGGTCTTCTGGAAGTGCGCTTCGATCTGGCGCACACGGTCAATCGCGGTGGGCGCATCCGCGGACAGGTCGTTGGCCTGGGACGCTACGACAGGCGGCACCTCCAGGGCGTCCGGCAGGGTGATTTTGGCGAAGTCGTACTGGGTGAGCTGCCCGTGTTCCAGCTTGACGGGGTCGGACACCTGCACGCTGTAGGAATCGCCGCGGGACAGCCCGTTGGTGGTGACGGCGGTGTCCGTGCCCGAGTTGAAGTAGAGGCCGGAGGCTGCGGCGGAGGCACCCTGGTCAAAGCTGAGGCCGGTGGTTTTGCGCCCGCCCGGAACAAAGAAGCCCTGGTAGTCCTCGATGGTGATGTTGATGGCGTAGTCGTTGGTGGGCACGGTCCCGGAGGTGTCGGCCAGCGTGTTGATGGATTCGGTATCGCCCACCTTGCTGAAGTTGCCCGATCCGTTGGGGTCCATGTTGTAGTTGGTGCCATTGAAGGCGTCCAGCGCCCCCAGGCGCACCCGGGCATCGCGCGGGAGGCCCTTGACGACGAACAGGGTGTCGTCCTTCTTGTCCTTGACGAAGGTCCGGAAGCTGGCCAGCGGAGTGATGTAGTCCTTGGGGTCGAACGGCGGGACCACCACGTTCCGCAGGACTTTCCGGTCGTTGCCGGCGGTGACCAGCGGGGCGGACAGTGCGGTGACGGCGACGCTGACGGCGATGACGCCCGCGGCCATTCCCAGCCGCCGGACCTTGGCACGGCGGGCGGTGGAGGAATCCGTCTGCGGGTTGTTCACCGAGACCTTGCGTGTGCTGTTCCGCCGCAGGGCGTCCCGGCGGAACGTTGCCCAGGCGATGCCCAGGACCGTGAGGCCGATGCCGCGTTCGAGCGTGAGGAACGCTGCGTTGGTGCTGAACGCGATGCCCGTGACGAACAGGACCAGCACGGGAAGGAGCGGAAAGTAGGGGCTCCTGGCGCGCCAGGTCAGGACCGCAGCGATCAGCGCGGTGATCATCGAGCTGAGGAAGGGGACGATGAGCACGCCGCCGGCCGTTCCAACCGGCACGCCGACCGTGAGCATGTCCTTCCACGCGAAGACGATGCCCAGCAGCAGGATCAGCAGCGAGTCCAGGGTGGGAACAAACCCCGCGATGGCCGAGTCAGGGACCGCCAGCAGCGTGCCGAACACCAGGTAGGCGCCCAGGGCGAGGGCTGTGGTGATCAGCAGGCCCAGGCGGAGGTGGGCATTGACGACGCCGATGGCCAGGCCGAGGATAATCCCGCCAAAGCCGGACAAGAGGTAGTAGGGATCGCCGCCGAAGCTCAGCCCGAAGCCGAGCAGGCCCAGACCCAGCAGGACGGTCAGGGCGCCGGCGTCGAGCACGAAATGCCAGAGCGGCTGGCCGTCGTCAAACGGCGACCCCTGCTGGTTCCTCGCGGCGGCGCGGCGGGAGGTCATGCGCGGGCCCTGGCCCGGTGCGGAGCTCATGCTGCCGCCTTTCTCAGCACGATGGCAAGGTCGGCCAGGTCGCCAAGCGTCAGCACCGTCAGGTCTGCGATGTTGGCCCTGGTGGGGGCGGCCCCCGCCTCGATCCTCACGGCGAGACTGCGGACGCCGGGCGGAACAGACACCGCCGCGGAACGGAGCTGCGTGGCGGTCACGTTGCTGCCGATCACGAAGAAAATGACGGAGGCGTTGGGGACAGTGTCTGCCAGGGTTCTGGCGAGGTCGACGGCGGTGCGGCGCATGGGAGTGCCGACAATCCTGGTCATGTCATCCAGCATGTTGCGGCCGGTTTCGCAGCGCAGCGGGCCTTTTTGGGTGAGGATATCCAGTTCCCGCTGTTCACGGATGGCCTGGCGGCCGATCGATGCTGCCGCCGAGATGGCCATCTCGAATTCGGTCTCGGAGGCATACTCATCAGTGTTGATGGACAAGGAGATGGCAAGGTGGGCGCGGCGGGTTTCCTCGAACTGGCGCACCATCAGCTTGTTGGTCCGCGCGGTGGTCTTCCAGTGGATGTGCCGCCGGTCATCACCCGGGACGTAGTCGCGCAGGGCGTGGAAGGACACGTCGGCGCTGGACAGGTCCGTGGTGGGCATGCCTTCCAGGTCGCGGATGAATCCGGCTGCGGAACCGGCGAGGGCAACGGTGCGGGGGTGGACGAAGAGGTCTTCCGGTTCGGTCCACAGGACCTGCCGGCGCAGGAGGTGCAGCGGGTCCGCGCGGACGGAGCGCACGGGTCCCACCACGATCACGGCGCGGCGGGCCGTTGGGATGGTGAACAGGTCCTCGTGGACCTGCTGAGGTTTCATCCGGGGAAGGTGGAACACCGCCGTGGCATTGCCCACCGGCAGTTCCAGTGCTGCCGGCAGCAAAGGACGGGCTGACGTGTTGGACACGGCGATGCTGCCCACAGCGCTGTCCCCGACGGCCACCCGTGTGCGGGCGAGGTCCAGCACCACTCCGTAGGAGGATCGGCCCAGGATGAAGCCCACCGCAACCAGGAGCATGACGAAGGCTGCAATGGCAGCTGCCTTGGCCTCCTGCCAGCCGAAGGCCTGGCCTGTTGCCCAAAGCAGGATGGAAGCGGCAAGCACGGACCAGCCCAGGACGCTGACCACTGACAGGACCGGCCAGGCGTACTTCAGCCAGGCCCCGCGGACCGCCCGCCACGCTGGTGCCAGTGCCAGTCCGGCCGTGCTGCTCGCTTCGGCCCAGACGGCGGCCGGGTGCAGCCGGGTGGGCTGGCCGTTCCTGGCGAAGGGTTGCTTGAGACGCTCCGTGAGACGGATCAACGGGGTGCCGCTGGACATATGTGTGCCTTCGTTATGTTGCGCTGGATTATTTTTCGCGGGGGTGGCGGCGGTCAGGCGTTGGTGCGCTGCTGCGGGGCGGCGACGTCCGCGAGGATACGGGTCAGCACAGCCCCGGCTGTGGCTCCGGAGAATTCCGCTTCCGGGTCCATCACAAAACGGTGCGTCCACACCACGGCAGCCAGTTCCTTGATGTCGTCCGGGAGGACGAAGTTCCGTCCCTGCGAGGCGGCCCAGACCTTGGCGGCACGCACCATCGCCAGCGCGCCGCGGACCGAGACGCCGAGGCGGGTCTCGGGGGCGTTGCGGGTTTCTTCACACAACCGGGAAATGTATTCAAGGACGGCCGTGTCCACATGCGCCGTGGCGGCGAGGTCGGCCATGTCAGCGACGGCCTGCGTGGTGATGACGGCCGACAGTTCCTTGGAACGGTCCTTGAGGTTGGACCCGCCCAGGAGGCGCACGGTGGAGGCGTGGTCCGGGTAGCCGATGGACGTCTTGATCAGGAAGCGGTCCAGCTGTGCTTCGGGAAGCCGGTAGGTGCCGGCCTGCTCAATGGGGTTTTGGGTTGCCATCACCATAAACGGCCGGCCTGCCTCGTAGGTGACGCCGTCCACCGTGACGCGGGATTCCTCCATCACCTCGAGCAGCGCGGACTGGGTCTTGGGCGAGGCGCGGTTGATTTCGTCGGCGAGGACGATGTTGTTGAAGATCGGGCCCTTGTGGAACTCGAACTTCTGCGTCTTCTGGTCATAGATGGTCACGCCGGTAACGTCCGAGGGCAGCAGGTCCGGGGTGAACTGGATGCGGTTGTTCGAGCCCTGCACCGTGGCGGCGAGGGCCCTGGCCAGGGACGTCTTGCCGGTACCCGGCGCGTCCTCGAACAGCACGTGGCCCTCGGCGAGCATGGCCGTGAACGTCAGCCGGATGACGTGTTCCTTGCCCAGGACGGCCTGGCCCACATTGGCAACGAGTTTCTCGAACGTGTCGGCAAACCAGGCGGCCTGCTCGGTGGTCATGGTCATGGTCAATCCTTTGCTTGATGAGTAGGGGGAAAGCAGTAACGGGCTAGCGCTGCGGCATGCCGGCGGGCGGGCCTTGGCCGTCCCTGTTGGTGGTGTCGTGACGGACGTAGTTGCCGGCGGCGGGACCGCTGGTCAGGTGGTACCAGATGCCGGATGGGTTCTCCGAGGTCTTGTACCAGACCACATAGAAATCTGACTCGGACGGGGTGTTTTCGGGCAGCCACTTGCCGGGGCTGACGCAGCTGGACGGGTTGCCGGCGCGGAAGCTGTCCACGCCGTAACCGGGCTCGGTGCAGCTGCGGACCGGTGTGGCGGTGATGGTCCACGAGGTGGGTTGCGGAGGCGGTGGCGCCGATCCGCTGCGTGACGTATCGCTACCGATCCGGCCCGGCTGTCCGGCGCTGACGGCCCGCACCCGGAGGGTATGGGTTTCGTTGTAGCCGGCACCCGTGGAGAAGGACCGCGCATCGGTATTCGTCCAGGCACCGCCGTCGAGGCTGTACTGGTAGCCGGTCACGGGCCGGCCATTGCCGCTGGGCTGCGTCCAGGTCCAGGAAACCGACCGTTCCCCCTGGGGCTTGCTGGCCCCCGTCACCACGGGAGCATCCGCCAGGCCGTACGGGTTGACGGAGTTGGACGGGGCGCTGGCATCGCCGGCAACGGTACTGCGGGACGACACCGCCCACACCACAACTGCAGTGTTAGTGCCGTTGGGGGCTGCCACCACGCCTCCTCCTGCCGGGATGGTTCCGGAGCCGCCTCCGGACGTGAGCCTGTACTGGTAGGTAATTTCGGCCGGGGCGGACCCGTTCCTCTGCGCTTCCGTCAACACGGTGAAGCGGACGTCGATCTTGCCGCCGTTGCCGTCGGTATCCACCAGGGCTGCCGTGGGGGCAGCCACGGTTCCTGGCTTGCCCACGGCACGGATTGCCGCCGATTGGGCACTGGTTGCACTGGTGCCCGCCTTGTTCGTGGCGGAAACCGTGAACGTGTAGTTGGTTTCCGAGTTGTCCACCGTCACGTTCTGGGACGTGCCAGCCACCTGCTGGCTGTTGACCACAGCACCGCCGCGGAGGGTGGTCAGGGTGTACGCGGAGACGGCGTCGCCGTTGTTGTTCGGCGCCGTCCAGGTCACCTTCATTTGGCTTTGGCTGCCAACCGAGGATGCCTGGGCAGCGGTCGGCGCCGCCGGGGTTGCGGGGACGCCGGCCGGCACTTCGGCAGCCGAGTACGGGCTCCACTCGGACGGTTCCTTGGCATCGTTGCGGGCCAGGACCCGGACCTTGTAGGAGACGCCGTTCTGCAGGCCCTTCCAGACGTAGCTGACAGCCGTCAGGTTCTGGATCTGGGCGTTCTGCCCTGCCGGCGGCGGCGAGATCTCCAGGTCGTAGGACTTCACCGGGGAACCCTTGCTGGCCGGGGCGGTCCAGTTGATGGACAGCTCCTTGTCGCCGAACTTCAGCGAGGGCGCCAGCGGGGTGTCGGGCTTGACGTCGGGCCGGACCTCGGCCGAGGCCGGGGACCGCTCGGACTCGCCGAACTCGTTGGTGGCGGTGACCTGGAAGTGGTATTTGGTGTTATTGACCAGTCCGTTGAGGGTGCAGGTGTTGGCGGGGCAGTCCTGCTGGAACCCGCCCTCGCCGTACACCGTGTACTTGGTGATCGGGGAGCCGCGGTCCGCCGGCGCCGTCCAGTTCAGGAGGGCCGTCCGGTCCCCCACGCTTTGCGCCTGCGGGGTGGCGGGCGCCTGCGGCTTGTCCTTGACGGTGAGCCGGACGCGGGCCGTCGCCTGCCGGGAGGAATCCCCTGTCTTGTCGGCCACTGTATAGGACACCACCATGGTTCCGGTGAAGCCCGGCGCCGGGGTGACCGTCACGGCGTCACCGTTCACGTCAACGTTGCCGCTGCCGGTTTCCGCCCCGGCCGCGATGATCTTCAGCGGCGTTTCCGGGAAGGGGTTGGCGTCGTTGGCCAGGACATTGACCGTCACGGGCTTGCCGGCGGCAGCGTTGTCCTGGACATCGTCATTGGCCACCGGTTTGGGCCGGTTGGACGCGGTAACTGACAGCTGGTACGTGGCCACTGCTTCGAGCCCGCGCGGGTCCCTGGCCTTGACCTGGACGGCCGCGGTGGTTCCGGTGCCGCTCGAATCGGCTGCCGATACTTTGAGGGTCTTGCCGTCGACGCTTGCGTTGAAGCCGGCGGGTGATCCTCCCAGCAGCTCATACTTCATCTTTTCGACGTCGTCCCGGTCAGGATCTGAGGTCAGCTTGCCCAGATCGGTGCTGGCGGCGTCACCCTTCGGCACCTCCACGCTTGAGCCCAGGAGCTCCGGCGGGTTGTTCCGGTTGGGATCGGGCAGCACCTTGGTGCGGATGCTGAGCGTGGACTTCAGGCCAGCCGGGTCGTCCGGCCCGGTCCCGTCCGTCACCTCGAAGGTCAGTGACCCCGGCCCTACATAGTCGGTACCTGCCGTGTACTTCAGTCCGGTGCCGTCGCCCGTGACGGGATCGCTGCCGTCCGAACCGATCAGCTTGATCCGGTCAGTCTGCGTCAGCCGCGGTGAACGGCCCTCCCGGACCTTCACCCACTCGTCCAGGTCGACGTCGGCGGACTGGCCGGCGATGACCTCGATGACCTCGTCCTTGGCCAGGGTGGGCACCTGCTGGCCGAGCCCCGGAACCCAAATGACCGCCGTCGACTGCTGGCCGTCCACGTCCTCGACGGTGTAAGGGATGAGCTGCGGCTGCTCGGTAAGGTCCACGATCATGGTGCCGTCGGCCCCTGGCCGGGCGGTGGTGGCCTCCGTGCTGATCTGCAGGTTCTCCCCCACGCCGTCGGGATCCTCGTCGTTCTTTAGGACGGGGACGTCCACTGCGGTCTTTCCCATGGTCTGCGCGGACGTGACCCTGTCGTCACGGGCGATGGGCGCCTTGAGGGGCACCTCGTTGTCCACCACCACCCGAATGGCGGCCTGGGCTGACGCGTCCCTGTCGTCGGCGATGGTGTACCGGACGTTGACGGTTCCGGCTTCGCCCGGTGCCAGCAGGATGATCCTGCCGCTGGCCTTGCTGACGGTGGCCTGCAGTGCCGGGTCTGCTTCGATGCCGTCCGTCAGGATGCGGATGAGGTCGCCGTCCGGGTCCGTGTCGTTGCCGGTGGCGTCGACGGCGATCTGCCGGCCCGGGCGGACCCGCACCTCGTCATCCACGGGGGTGGGTTTCTGGTTGGTCTCGCCGCGCGGCGCGATGCCCACAGTCACCGTTCCGGTGTTGACAGCCCCCTGGCGGTCAACCACCTTGTAGCGGAAGGTGTCTGTTCCGGCGCCGTCCCCGGCTGCCGTGAAGTCGATGAAGTTGCTGCCGACGGCGGCCGTTCCCATCGCCGGGGTGCTGTCGATGCCGGTGAGCTGGACCGAGTCGCCGTCCGGGTCGATGCCGTCCAGGGGAACGGGGATCCGGACCGTGCCGCCGGCCACCACGCGTGCGGTGAAGTTTCGCGGCTGCGGACGCGAGTTTTCGGCACCTTCGAGCGGAAGGATATGGATGGTCACCGCGGCGGCGCTCTTCTGGCCCTGCGGATCCACGGCGTTATAGATGGCACGCACCGTTTTGGGCTGGCTGCCGGCAATGAACCGCAGCGTGTTTTCCGAGACGAAGCTCTTGCCGTCCACCGGGTCCACGCCCTGCGGCAGGACCGGATCCACGGTGAGTTCCTGGCCCTGCGGGTGGGTGTCGTTGTCGAGCACCGGGATGGTCACGACGTCGTTCACGCGGACGTTGACCTCGTCCGGTTTCGGCTGGGGGGCCTCCACCACGGCGGGGGCCGGGACCGGGACAACGGAGACGCTGCCCGTGGCCGATTTCCTGCCGTTGGACATGGTGTATTCGAACAGGATGGGGTCCTTGGTCCCCAGGATGTCCGTGATGCGCAGGACGCTGTGGTTGATGACGCTGACCGATGCCGTGGAGTTTTCGGGCAGCCTGACGGACTGGAGTACCAGGACCCCGCCTGACGGATCGGAGTCGTTGGCGAGGGGGTCCAGCAGCACGCTTCCGCCGGTGGGCATCAGCGCCACGTCGTGGACGGCGACGGGGTTGCCGGTCTCATCCCCGGATTCGACGTCAACGCGGATCAGGCCCTGGCTGCTCTGCGGGCCGTTGCTGGCGATATAGGTCAGGTACACGGGGCCGGGGGTGGTGCTGCGGAAGGTGAACGTGCCGCCGTCGGTGACCGGGCCGAGTTCGGCCGGGCCGTTTGCCTCCACCTGGGCGAGCCGGAGGGCGCCGCCGTTGGGGTCCACGTCGTTCTTCAGCGGGGAAATGACCAGGTCCTGGCCCACCACTGCCGTGACGTGGTCGGCATTGACCACCGGCGCTAAGGCTCCCGGCGGCTGGACGTTGACCACGACTTTTCCGGTCACGGTGGCGCGGCCGTCCCAGATGGTCACCTCGACGTTCTTCTTGCCGGCCGTGGCGCCCGAGTCCTGGAACGTCAGGAGACCGTCGCGGCGGATTTTCACCTGGTCCTGGTCGTTGTCTGCCTTGGCGTCAAGGAGGACCAGGTCGTCGCCGTCGGGGTCGATCCAGTCCGTGAGGATGTTCTGGCTGACGGTCTTGCCCTGCTCCACCAGCATGGTGGTGTCATCGCCGCGCTTGAACTGTGGCGGCTTGTTCTCGTCAGGGCCCACCACGCTGAGCGTGACCTGGCCGCCGGCCGAGAGGCCGCGGCCGTCCGAGGCGTTGTAGTTGAACGTCTCGGTGCCCGGTTGCGCATCTGCCGGGACAGAGACCTGGAAGGCCGTGCCGCCGTAGATGTTCTCCAGGGTGCCGGATTTCGGGCCCGTATCCGCCAGGGCGGCGGTGAGGACGTCGCCGTCGGGATCGGAATCGTTGTCCAGGACGCTGAGGACGGTGGTCCGTCCGGGGCGCACGCCGACGGCGTCGGGCTTGGTTTCCGGCGGACGGTTGGGTTTGGTGCGGTCCGGCAGGACGTTGATGGTGTTGTTGTCCGCCGATTCCTGGTCCTGCTCGTCGGATTCGTTCTTGGGTGGAATGACGTCGTCCCAGTTGTTCACGAGCTGCATGTTCTGGTTGACCAGCCACACATTGCCCGAGTTCACATCATTCAGGACCACCAGGTCACGGTTCACCCGGAAAACATACGACGGCGACGCACTGGCCTTGGGCACGTCCACGTTCTTGTCGTCAGCGTCGTTCGTGCAGTCACGGACGTACTTGTTCGCCCCTGACCACGCCGCGTGCACACACCCGCCCAACTGCACCGGCGCAGCCGGGACACCCTCGCCGTCGATCGCCACCGTTTTGGCCGTGCCGGCGTCGAGGGGCTGCTTCAGCAGCGCCTTCTGCGTGGAAACTGCTACGAAGTCGCTGGCGGGACCGCCCTGCTGCAGCTTCGCCTCGCGGGCGTTGTCCAGCTGCAGCCGCTTCCCGCCCGGCAGGAACAACTCCCCCGCAGCCGCATCAAGAACCACCGGCTGGTCCCCCACCACCGTGATCTGCAGGTCGCCCGCGCCCTTCAACTCGCCCCACGTCTCGGACTCCGA